>NZ_JBEZNG010000001.1:650880-944670 GCF_040653035.1 Streptomyces malaysiensis subsp. malaysiensis | reverse complement strand
GGGCCTGCTGCGGAGCGCGCAGGCGGAGCACCCGGACCGGTTCGTCCTCCTCGACCTTCACCAAGCCACCGATTCGGCCGCAGGCGAAGTGGCGGCGGCCGACACCTGTCTACTGATCTCCTCGGGGGGTTGTCGGATGGCGAGTCGGTTTCAGGCGAGCGCCGGTGAACCAGCTGTCGATCAGAGCGGGACGACTGTTCGCGCGCCTGGACGAGGCCGTCACGACCCGGAATGCCCAGCTGGCCCGAGAACTGCTGGCCCGCGCCAACGCGTCCGCCGCGCACGACCGCACCGAGGACGAGGACCGGATCGCGGGCGCCGCCGCCGACTTCGCGGTCGCGCAGACCCGTGGCGGGCGGGCCAGGGCCTCGTGCAGCATCGCCAAGACGACATCCGTGTGCGTGAGCCCGGCCATCGTCGCCCCTACCGCGAAGTTGCTGTCGCGGGACATGCCCGGTGTGCTGTTGACTTCCAGCACGTACGGCTTGCCGTCATCGGTGAGGATCAAGTCGATGATCACCATCACGGCCGACACGTATACGACCCGGCCTCCCGAGGCGGATCTGGCGATCGCCGAGGCCGCTGCCCGGCTCGTGCCGCGTGTACGTGCCGCCTCCGAGGACACCGTTTCCGGCGTGGAGCCGGAGTCGGACGGTACGGAGAGGTCTGGCCCGGAGGTCGTGCCGGATGATGCTGATCCGTTGGGAGTTATTCGGGAGATCAACTCCCCGTGCGCTCAGGCATCGCTCACGCGAACGGCCTCGGACGAGGAGTCCGAGGCCGAATAAGGCGCCTCCTGGGGGAGAAGCCCCAGGTCAGCGGCTTAATGCATGGTGCCCCCGGCAGGATTCGAACCTGCGACACCCGCTTTAGGAGAGCGGTGCTCTATCCCCTGAGCTACGGAGGCTGGGGACTGGGTTGGGAGTGTGGTGGGAAGCTCGGCGGTGAATGGTGATCATCGGCCGGGCTCCGCACGGATCCGTCCGGTCCCTGGTGGTCGCTGGTGTGGCGGCCAGAGGTCAGCCTACCGGGTTCGGGATCCGGGTGTGGAACCGGTTGCCGGCGTTGTGCTGTCGTGGTGGGCGGCGGGCGTCTGTACCCGGGTGGCGCCGGGGGTCTGTGTGCGGGTGCTGTCGGGGGTCTGTGTCCGGGTAGTGCCGGGGTCTGCGTGCGGGTGGTGCCGGGGGCGTATGCAGGTGGTGCCGGGGGCGGAGTCATGGGTTGTTGGTTCGGAGGGCTTGCAGGTCGGTGGCGGCTTGGGTGCGGATGGCGGGTAGCCGGGCCTTCACCGGGGGCGGCATGTTCGCGAGGATCGAGCGCAGCTCGGCCGGTGTGGCCACCTCGTCGAGGAGTCCGATCATCAGGTGTCCGGCCGCCGGAGGGGTCGTGGCGATGACTCGTCGGGAGAGCTTCTTCCACTGCCACGGTGTGATGTGCTCCCGCAAGGCGGGGAACAGGACCGGCTCTTCGTGGGTCAGGTGGTCGTGCACGCTGTCGCGTACGGCTACGGCTGCCTCGTGCAGGGCCTGGCGGTGATTCTGGCTGTCAAGGTCGATGTAGGCGAGGCGGGTGAGTGTGATGTCCAGGTGTTTGTGTTCCTCGGTCAAGTCGTCGAGTGCGGGCTTCGCCTCCGGTGCCGCTGCCGCGATGTGCGGCCACAGCCATTCGTCCTGGGCGTCGTGGTGGTGCCGCAGGTTCACCACGAGGAAGTCCCGCAATCGCGCGAGCGCTTGGTGAGGTACTGAGGGTCGGGGGCTGGCGTCGACGAGCAGGCTGGTGGCGAGTCTGTGTGCCTCGTGGGTGAGGCGCGTTTCCACGGTGGCCGGTGAGTCGTGCTCGGCGTTCATGTTCATCGGCCGGGGGTCAGACCGCGCTGCTGCCTGTGTGGGAAGCCAGACCGGACACCAGCTTCGCGAGCTCGGGGTCGGCCTCGTAGTTTCGCTTGATCATGGATTCTCCTGTGGTGGGTGAAGGCGAGTGGTCAGCGGGTGGCGTGGCGGCGGCGTTCGAGCACCGTGGCGATGGCGTACGCGCCGCCGCCGGCGATGGTGAGGACCCAGTAGAGGCCCGGGGTGCCGAGGAAGAGCGCGGCGGCGGAGGTCAGGGCGAGCCAGACGCCGAGGGTGTAGTGGAGCAGATTGCGGCGTACGGCGCCTTCGGCGAGGTAGAGCAGGCCGACGACGATGCCGGAGCCGGTGGGCCAGAGCATGTCTTGCAGGTCAGGTGTGTCGACGGCGGAGGCCAGGCCGGTGATCGCGAGGAACAGGGCGGTGAAGCCGGCGATCCAGGACGCGCCGAGCAGCTTTCCGGACAGGACGTCCGGGCCGGTGGCGCCGCGCTGGGCGCGTAGGGCGGCGAGCGTCGCCTGGACGGTGCCGACCGCCAATCCGGCGCCGAGAAGCGCCATGGGCAGCCAGCCGGGCAGGTCGAGGAGGGGACTGGTGCCCTTGGAGAGCGCGGCGGAGCCGTGGCCGAAGAGGTAGGCGAGCCCGAAGCTGACGTAGACCGCGCTGTTGTCGACGTCGCCCGGTGAGCGCGTCACAGCGGTGGTGGTGGCGGGGACGGTGGCCTGGGCGACGGCGGTGGCGAGGGGCATGACGGGATCTCCGGAGTGATGGGGTGGGTGGGGTGTGTGGTGGTGTGCGGGATCGTTGGGTGGTTGAACCACCTTGCGCCGTACGAAGGTTCGGGTAGCCGGGACGAAGTGCCCCGCGGGCCTTCACGCGTCCGGAATGATGACGACCTTGCCCAGGACGGTGCGGGACTCGGCGAGTTCCAGTGCCGAGGCGGTGTCGGACAGCGGGATCTCGGCGGCGATCCGCGGCGTGAGGACGCCGTCGGCCACCAGGCGCAGCACCTGGGTGAGGTCCTCGGTCAGCCGGCGCTGCCACTGCGTCCGGCAGCGGCTGCCCGCCCAGAAGTTGTAGAAGTGCGCGCTCTTGCCGTTGGGCAGCGAGTTCCATGCGGCGAGTTGCCCGAAGAGCTTCAGCACGGGCAGTTGTGAGCTGCCCTCTTCGTTCTTCGTCGCCGCGGTGCCGTACGACACGAGGGTTCCGCCCCGGCGCAGCAGGCGCCAGGACTCCGCCACCGCGGGGCCGCCGACGTGGTCGAAGACCGCGTCCACGCCGTCCGGGGCGATCTCCCGGATGCGGTCGTACATGTCCGGGTCGCGGTAGTCGACTGGGGTCGCGCCCAGTTCGCGCACGCTGTCGTGGTGCCGCGCGGAAGCCGTGCCGATCACCGTGATCCCGGCGTGCCGGGCCAGCTGGACGAGGATGGAGCCGACGCCGCCGTTGGCGCCCAGCACCACGATGGTCCCGCCCGAGCGCACCTTGGCCGTCCGGTGCAGCATCTGCCAGGCGGTGATCCCGTTGACGACCACGGTCTCCACGGTGGCCGCGTCCATGTCGTCGTCCGGCACCGGCATCAGATCCGCGGCGTCGATGAGCAGATGGCTGGCCCATGCGCCGACCTTGGTGACCGCGGCGAATCGGCGTCCGGTCATCCCGGCGTCCACGTCCGGTCCCGTCGCGGTGACGGTGCCCACGACGTCGTATCCGGGGACGAAGGGGAACGGCGGCTGGTTGTAGTACTTGCCGAGGCGCATCTGCTGTTCGGCGAAGCAGACCCCGGTGGCGTCCATTCGCAGAAGGACCTGGCCCGCGCCGGGGGCGGGGAGGTCGCGGGTCCGGGTCTCCAGGCCACTCGGCTCGACCCTGCCGGGCAGAACGATCTCGGTGACGAGGGTGGTGACCGACGTGCTCATGGAGGGCTCCTTGAAGCCTCGGCTGTGTGCTTACGGGCGTAAGGCTACGCAGGTAAGTCGAGGCGAAGCAAGGGGCTACGGCAATAAACTTATGGCCGTAAGGTTACGTGGCGAAAGGCGCCCTTCGTTTCGGCGCGGCCGGGGCTGCCGTGCCGGGACGAAGGGCGCCTTCGGTGTTCCTCGCGGCCGGTCCTGGGGCGTTGTCGCATTGCCTCGGGGCGGCGATGTGGTCAGGTCTCCTTGAGGCAGGCCAGTCTGGTGACCATGGCCTCGGTGATGCTCTCCTCCGGCCAGGGGAACGTGCGGCTTACGGCGCGCTGGTGCGCGAGGCCGTGCAGGCCGAGCCAGAGCGTGATCGCGTCCTGCGGTGGGTCGGTGACCGCGGACTGGCCCGCGGCGGCGCACTTCGCGAGAGCGTCGACGAGCACCTGGATGGCCGTCGAGCCGAGGCTGGTGAGGTCCTCCTCGGTCAGGGAGTTGTCGCCCAGGGTCGGCATCCAGAGGCCGCCGAACATCGTGCGGTAGCGCTCCGGGTGGTTCTTGGCGTAGGCGAGGTAGGCCCGGCAGAGGGCGTACAGCCCTTCCCGTGGGTCGTCGCCGGCCGCCCGCACCTCGGAGTGCAGATGGGTCGCCAGTTCGGTGAACTCCCGCTGTACGACGGCCAGCATGATGGACGGCTGGTCGGGGAAGTGCGGGTAGATCGACGGGGCGGCGATGCCGACCTTGCGGGCGACCGACCGCAGGGTGATGGCGCGTTCGTCGCCGGTCTCGTCGAGGAGTTCCGCGGCCGCGGAGATGATGTCCTCGCGCAGACGGCCACCTTCGCCTCGACGGTTGCGTACGCGTGCCCGTTTTGGTGCGGCCGGGTCTGCCGCGCTGCTCTCCTTCACCCTGTAACGTTACATCGCGAAGTTTAGTGACGCGATCCCTTGTTTTCCGCTCCGAACTCCGCGATCGGGTTCTTGAGGGTGCCGATGAGCTGGAGCGCGCCCGCGGGGTCCTGGAGGTCGACCATCTCGCGGTTGTCGCGGAGCTGGAGGCGGTTGAGGCAGGAGAGGGCGAAGTCCTCGGCGAACATGTCGTACTGGGCGAATTTGTCCGAGAGGTGGGGAACGGCCCGCTGGTAGTCCAGGACGCAGTCGGCGACCGTCCGCCAGAAGGTGTCCTCCTCCAACAGGCCCTCGCTGACCAGGATGCCGTTGAGGAAGCGCAGGAAGCAGTCGAAGACGTCGGTGAAGATCGAGAGCAGCTTCTTGTCCTCGGGGACGTCCACGCGGATGCGTTCCACCGTTGGCGGGAGGACCGCCGTGGGGTCCATGACGGCGATCTCCTCGGCGATGTCCTTGAAGATCACGCGCTGGACGGCGCCGTCCTCGATCACCAGGATGACGTTCTCGCCGTGCGGCATGAAGACCAGGTCGTAGGCGTAGAAGCTGTGCAGCACCGGGGTGAGGTAGGCGTCCAGGTAGCGGCGCAGCCAGGTCGCGGGGGTGAGGCCGGATTCCTCGACGAGGGCGCTGACGAAGGAGACGCCGTCGGGGTCGGTGTGGAGGAGGGACGCCATGGTGGCCAGGCGCTGGCCGGGCTCCAGGGACGGTACGGGGCTCTCGCGCCACAGCGCGGCGAGCATTTTGCGGTACGGGGAGCCCTTCGCGGTGGCGGCCTCGTACTGGCGGTGGTGGTAGCCGATGGCGGCCCGCTCCCGGATGATCGAGAAGCGGGCGGCGCGGAAGATCTCGTCGGCGGAGATCAGGGCGGCCAGCCAGTCGTTGATGGCCGGGGTCGCCTCCATATAGGCGGCGGACAGGCCCCGCATGAAGCCCATGTTGAGGACCGACAGCGCGGTTTTCACATAGTGCTTGGACGGGTCGGTGGTGTTGAAGAAGGTGCGGATCGACTGCTGGGCGAGGTACTCGTCGTCGCCGGGGCCGAGGCACACCAGATGCTGCCGGGCGACCTCGGCGGCGAAGCTGATCGACAGCTTGTTCCACCACTGCCAGGGGTGTACCGGCAGCAGGTGGTAGTCGGCGGGGTCCAGACCGAGGTCGTTGAGGGTCCCCGCGAAGCGGGCCCGGGTCGGCTCGCTCAGTTCGGAGTGGATCAGGGTGTCGTAGTCGATGTCCGCGGAGGCGGTGAAGGTGGAGCGGTCGCGGCGGGCGGCGAGCCAGATCAGCTGGACGGGGCTCGCGGTCTCGGGGGCGTACGAGAGGTATTCGTGGATGCCGAAGCCGAGGCGGCCGTTGTTGGCGACGAAGCAGGGGTGGCCCTCGGTCATCCCCGTTTCGATCTCCTGGAAGCTGGATTTGGCCAGCTGGGCGGCGCCCACCGGCTCGGCGGCCAGTTTGAAGGCCGTACCGGAGAGGGTGGAGCTGATCTCCTCGAGGTAGACGGGGAGGACGTCCGCGCTCAGGCCGAGCCGTCCGCGCAACTCGATGAAGAAGTCCAGCGCGTCGAGGGGGAGTTCGGCGCCGGTATGGTCGTGGCGGGTGATGCTGTCGGCCTCGACCAGCCAGTGGTCGAGCGAGAGCACCCTGGCCGCGAACCGGTAGGTCACCGCCTCGTCGTCGCTGGTCACGGCGTAGCGGCCATCGGGGCCCGGCTCGGGGGCGAGCAGGCGCTCATGTGTGAACTCGGCGAGGGCCTTGCGGATGAGGAGGCGGCCTGCCCGGTCCCACAGTTCGGGGGTGAGGTGGGCGACGGCGTCGCGGGGGCTCATCGGGTCACTCCTTGGGCGGCGCGGGCGGCGAGGGTGGTGCGGGCGGCCCGGAACCGCTCGCGGGTGCAGATGCTGAGGTAGGCGTCCTTCTCGGGTTTGGCGATCTGCTCGACGATCTCGAAGCCGACGGCCGCGTTGAGCGCGTGCACCCCCGCATTGCACACATCGGGCTCGACGACCACGCGCCGTACGGCCGGATCGGCGAAGCAGAACTCCATGACGGTGGTGAGCACGGCCAGGGTGAAGCCGTGCACCGGGGTGTCGGTCGGCGCGCAGAGGAAGTGCATGCCGACGTCGCCGGGCCGGGCCGGGTAGAGACCGGCGAGTTCCACCACCGCCGGGTCGTAGCGCTCGGCGAGGAACGCCGGGCGTCCCTCGTGCAGGCCGATGAACGCCTCGTGGTGCGGATGTTCGTGGATCCTGCGGTACTCGGCGGCGACCTCCGCCTCGTCCGCCCCCTGCATCATCCAGAAGGACGCCTTGGGGTGGGTCACCCAGCCGTACAGCGGCGCGGCGTCGGCCGCCGGGTCCAGGGCGCGCAGGGCGAAGGTGCCCAGGCGCGCGTCCGTGTGCTCGAAAACCGGCGAAGGCGTCATGACACGGCTCCTTCCGGCGCGCCGAACTCCTGGAAGGCGATGGACTTCTCCACCGGATAGTGCTCGCGGCCCAGCAGCTCACGGATGATCCACGAGTTGCGGTACGGGCCCATGCCCAGGTCGGGGGAGGTCAGGCTGTGGGCGTGGGCGGCGCCGTTCTGGAGGAAGATGCCGCGTCCGGTGGTGTCGACGCTGTAGTTGCGGGCGACGTCGAAGCGGCCGTGGCGGTCCCAGCGGATGCGGTCGCGTACGGGGTCCAGGAAGGCGGGCACCTGGTAGCGGTAGCCGGTGGCCAGGATGAGCCCATGGGTGGTGAGCGAGAAGTCCCGCTTCTGCTCCTCATGGCGCAGCCCGAGGGTGTAGGTGCCGGACGGCTCGTCGTACGCCGCGTCGGTGAGCGCGGTGTTGGTCAGCAGCCGCGTGGGCACCGGGCCGCTCACGCTCTTCTGGTACAGGAGGTCGAAGATGCCGTTGATGAGCTCGGCGTCGATGCCCTTGAACAGGCCCTTCTGCTCAGCCTCCAGCCGGTAGCGGGTGTCCTCGGGGAGCGCGTGGAAGTAGTCCACGTACTCGGGCGAGGTCATCTCCAGGGTGAGTTTGGTGTACTCCAGCGGGAAGAAGCGCGGGGAGCGGGTCACCCAGTTCAGCCGGTAGCCGTGGGTGTCGATGTCGGCGAGCAGATCCTGGTAGATCTCGGCCGCGCTCTGGCCGCTGCCGACGATGGTGATGGACTCCTTCGATCGCAGCGCCCGCTTGTTCGCCAGGTAGTCCGTGTTGTGCAGCAGATCGCCGCCCAGGCCGTGGCACACCTCGGGGAGGTACGGCGGGGTGCCGGTGCCCAGCACCAGACAGCGGGCGCGGTGGGTGGTGGTCTCGCCGGTGGCGCGCCGCAGCGCGCGCACCGTGTAGACCCCGTCGGCCTCGTCGTACTCGACGCTCGTCACCTCGTGGCCGAAGCGGATGGACGGCAGCTTCGCGGCGGCCCAGCGGCAGTAGTCGCTGTACTCGGCGCGCAGCGGATAGAAGATCTCGCGGATGTAGAAGGAGTACAGCCGCCCCGATTCCTTGAGGTAGCTGAGGAAGGAGTACGGGGAGGTGGGGTCGGCCAGCGTCACCAGGTCGGCCAGGAACGGGGTCTGGAGGGTGACGCCGTCCAGCAGCATGCCCGGATGCCAGTCGAAGTCGGGCTTGCGCTCCAGGAACAGTCCGTCGAGTTCGTCGATCGGCTCGGTGAGGCAGGCAAGGCCCAGGTTGTAGGGGCCGAGCCCGACCGCGATGAAGTCAAAGGTGTGCGGGGTGGGCACGTGGATCTCCGGCGGGACGAAGGGACTCAACTGGCGCGCGAGTGGCGGGGGCCGCTGAGCTCGGGCTCGATGTGGAGGGCGAGGTACTGACCGGCGTGCTCGGCCAGGAGATCGAGGACGAACGCGATGTCGCTCAGCGAGGTCTCCGGGTTGAGCAGGGTGAACTTGAGGTGGTGCCGGCCGTCCACGACGGTTCCGGCGACGACCGCCGCGCCGGAGGCGGCCAGTGCCTCGCGGGCGTGCAGATTGGCGCGGTCCACCAGGTCCGGGTCGCACGGCCCGTCGGACGGCCCGTCGGACGGCGGTACGTAGCGGAAGACCAGCGTGGACAGCTGGGGCTCGGTGACGACCTCGTAGCGCGGATCGGTGTCCAGCAGGGCCCATGCCTCGGCGGCCCGTTCCACCACCTCGTCGAAGAGCGCCCCGACCGCGTCCGCGCCCATGATCCGCAGCGTCAGCCACAGCTTGAGCGCGTCGAAGCGGCGGGTGGTCTGGATGGACTTGTCGACCTGGTTGGGGATGAGCTTCCGGGCGCTGCGCTCGGGGTTGAGGTAGTCGGCGTGGTACGTGGCGTGGCTGAGCGTGGCGCGGTCGCGGACCAGCACGGCGCTGGAGCTGACCGGCTGGAAGAAGGATTTGTGGTAGTCCACGGTGACCGAGTCGGCGCGCTCGATGCCGTCGAGGAGGTGGCGGCGGGTCGGGGAGACCAGAAGTCCGCAGCCGTACGCGGCGTCCACATGCAGCCAGCTGCCGTGCCGGGCGCACAGCTCGGCGATCTCGGGCAGCGGGTCGATGGAGCCGAAGTCGGTGGTGCCCGCGGTGGCCACGACGGCCATGACGATCAGGCCCTCGCGGCGGCAGCGGTCCAGCTCATGGGCGAGGGCGACGGTCCGCATCCGGCGGTCCTGGTCGCAGGGGACCGGGATGACGGCCTCGTAGCCGAGCCCCAGGATGGCGGCGGCCTTCTGGATGGAGAAGTGGCTGACCTGGGAGGTGAGAATGCGCAGCCGCGGCAGGATCGCGGATTTGGCGATCGTCCCGCCGGCCGCGGCGGCCTCCTTCTCCACCAGCGTGCACGCCTCGTCGCGGGCCAGCAGCATCGCCTGGAGGTTGGACTGGGTGCCGCCGCTGGTGAAGATGCCGTCCGCGGCCTGGCCGAGGCCGATGCGCTCGGCGGTCCAGTCGATCAGCCGGCGCTCGATCAGGGTGCCGCCGGCACTCTGGTCCCAGGTGTCGAGGGAGGAGTTGACGGCGGAGAGGACGGCCTCGCCCAGCAGTGCGGGGATCACCACGGGGCAGTTGAGGTGTGCGAGGTAGCGCGGGTGGTGGAAGTAGACGGCGTCCTTGAGATAGACGCCCTCCAGCTCATCGAGCGCGGCGTCCGGGTCGCCGAGCGGCCGCTCCAGGTCGATTCCGGAGATCTCGGGGGCGAGTTCGGCGGGGGTGATACCGGTGAAGGGGCGCTCCGCGCGGGCGACGGTGGAGGCCACCAGGCCGACGCCGTCGGTGACGGAGCGCCGATAGCGTTCCGCGGTACGGCCGTTGAAGAGGTGGGTCCTGCCATCCGCCGCCCCGGGTATCGGCTCCGGCGACGGGTCCTCAGCGGTCTGCGCGAGGAAACTCACGGTCTGTCCCTTCTGGGAATGAGCATGCGGGCGTGCGGATGGCGCGGGCATGCGACTGGTGGGGAGGGCGGACCGCGGCCTGACCGGCCTGGTGGACATGCGGGGGCGCTGGACGCGGCGGCCGGGCGCGTGGGGGCGCGCCGGGCGGACGGCCGCCGGTCGTCCGGCGGTCGGTCCTCGCGGTCCTGGAGGGGATGCGGTTATGGGGATTCGATTGGAGGTTCAGATGGGGATGCGGTTGTGGGATTTCAGTTGTGGGATGCGGCCATGAGGACGCGGCCGATGGAGGCGGCGGCCGATGGAGGAGTGGCCAATGGGGATCCGGCTATGAGGAGGCGGCCGTGAGGACCCCCGCTGTGGGGACGCGGCCATGAGGATCCCCGCCGTGAGGAGGCGGTGTGGCGGCGGGGAGGGTCAGTCGTCGGCCGCGGGGCCGGTGCCCGACACGGCCTCCTCGACGAGTTGCTCCTCACAGGCGCCCAGGCGCCAGTAGCCGGTGAAAATCACGGCCTTGCGGTCGAAGCCGCGTTCGCGCACCAGGTGGCGGCGCAGCGCCTTGACGGTTCCGGCCTCGCCCGCGATCCAGGCGTACGGCGTGCCGGAGGGCAGCTCGGCGGCGCCCACGGTGTCCAGCAGCGGGGCGGAGCGCGGGGTGCCGGGGGCCACGCCGTCCCGGACCAGCCAGGTGATCTCGGCTTTCGCCTCGGTGCGCAGCTCCTGGATGTCCTCGGCGTGCTGGACCTCGAGCCACACCTTGGTGGGCAGGTCGGCGGGCAGCCATTCGAGGATGCCCGCGATGGCGGGCAGCGCGGTCTCGTCGCCGGCGATCAGCACCCAGTCGGTGCCGGACGGCGGCCGGAAGTCGACTCCGCCGTTGTCCTCCACGGCCGGGCCCAGCAGGGTGACGCGGTCGCCGGCCTCGGCACGCGCGGCCCAGCGGGCGGCCGGGCCGCCGTCGTGGTGCAGCGCGAAGTCCACGTCGACCTCATGGGGGTCGCGGCGCTGCCCGCGCACCGTGTACGAGCGCATGATGCCGCGTTCGGCCGGGTCCATCGCCCGCCAGGTGGCGAACCAGCCCTCCCCGGCCTCGACCGGCACCACCGGGGCGGTCTGGCCGGGGTGCGGCAGAAACAGTTTGAAGCGCTGGTCTCGGCCTCCGCTGATGAAGTCCTTCAGACAGCTGCCGCCGAAGGTGATCCGTGCCATGGACGGTCCCAGCGCGCGGGTCCGTACGACCCGCGCGTCGAAGAAGCGGAACGGAGCGGTGGTGGCGGCGGTGGCTACGGTGGGGGTGGCTGCGGTGGTCATGGGAGGAGGGTCTTCCCTTCGCTTGCCGTGGGGAGGGCCGGGCCGACCGTTCAGCCGACCTTCTTCGCGTCCTGGATGGCCTTGGTGAGGGACTCGACGAGCGGGGCGGCGCCCGCGTACGAGAAGCGCGGCTCACTGCTCCAGGGGGTGATCTGACCGGCCTTGACCGCGGCCAGCTTGGACCAGGTCGGCTTGGCGGTCAGGGCGCTGGGCTGGAGGGTCGCGGTGCGGTTGTCGAGGAAGAGCACATCGGCGTCGTACTTGTCGGCGTTCTCCCAGCTGAGGCTCTCGAAGTAGCCGCCCTTGTCGGTCTTTTCGGGGACGACGAAGTCGACGCCGAGTTCGCTGAAGTAGATCAGGTCGGCACTGATCTTCGGGTTGGAGACATAGAAGAGATCGGCGCTGGCGGAGCAGGCCATGACCTTGATCTTGTGTGACTTGACCGTTTTGTGCAGCGTTTCGGCCGCCTTCTCGAACCGCGCCTTGGCGTCGGTGACCTTCTTGGCCTTCAGATCGGCGCCGAGCGCCTCGGCCAGCGCGGCATAGCGCTTGATGGGCTCGAGCATGGAGATCCGGCCGGTGGTGATGGCGGCGCTGGGGGCCAGCTGGAGGATCTTCTTCTTGCTGTCGTCCGGGACGTAGAAGAGCGCGCCCGGGTCGTACATGTTGGTGATCAGCAGATCGGGGTTGAGCGAGGCGTACTTCTCGACGTTGAACTGCCCCCAGGTGTTGCCCAGGGAGGTGGCCTGGCCGACGGGGAAGTCGCCCGCCTGGACGTCCGGCTTGCCGTTCTTCAGCGTGGTCGGGCCGAAGACACCGGTGATCTGCTTGTCGATGCCGAAGTCGTAGAGCGCGGCCGCCGCGCCGATGTAGGCGACGATGTGCTGGGGTCGGCTGTCGAGGCTGATCTTCGTCTTGCGGTCATCGGTGAACGACCAGGAGCCGCCGCCGTCGTCGCCACCGGAGCCCGAACCGCCGTTGTCGCCACAGGCGGTGACCAGGGCTCCGAGTCCGACGGCGCCGCCCGCGGCGAGCAGACCGCGGCGGGAGAGGGGGAGTGCTCTGGCCTGGCGCATGAAGGTGCTCTCTCTCGATGCATTACGGGGACGTGGTCGGGACGGCAACCCGAGGACGTAGTTAGGTTAGCCTAACCAACCTGTTTGTCCAGTGGGCGGGGTCGTTCCGAACCTCACATCGAGGGGCACAAAGGGCGGTTCAGCGCGGATTCACAGGTCCGGCACCGTGCACCCGGGCGGAGCCGCCGCGCCCGGCGGATTCGCGGAGCACCGCGAATCCGCCAGGAGGCGCGGTCGGCGGGATCGGGGCACGGCGAGTGCCGCCGGGGTTCACGAAGTGGTCTCCTTCCGGTGGCCGGCGGGACGGTGGTCGGCAGGGCGGCGATCGGCGGGGCGGTGGTCGGCGGGATCGTGTTCGGTGCCGGGCCGACTCCCTCCGGGCCGACTCCCTCCGGGCCGGTGCCCGTTGGGATGGCCGAGCATCCACTCCCACAGCTCGACCGGGTCCTCGGCGGTGCGCTCGGCCCCGCAGTGGCAGACCCCGTGCAGCACATCGGTGCCGGGCAGCCAGTCGATCCGGTACACCTCGGCCGTGGGCGCGCCGCTCATGGGGAGGCCGCCACGGCCGCGGCCCGCTCTCCTTCGGCGGCGAGGCGGGCGAGGATGCGGCGCGCGGCCAGACCGCCGGTGTCGATGTTGATGCTGAGCTCCTGATAGCCCTCGCGCTCGGTGTCCAGGGCCTGCTGAAGCAGGTTCAGCGCCCCCACGTCCTGGAGCACCACGGTCCGGTTGAGGTCATGGAGGAAGGTGGACACCTCCTCGTCGTCCTGTGCGAAGTCCCGTGAGACGGCCCAGAAGTCGTACACATGGCGGTCGGTGGACGGGGTGATGGCGTAGGTGATCTCCACATGGAAGGCGTCCGGGTCGGAGCCGTCCGGTTCCGGCAGTACCCCCACCGGGGCGATCCTGCTGTGCAGCAGATACAGACACGGCGCGTGGTACTCGATGTCCTGCCAGCGGGTGATGCGGCCCTCGATCCCGGTGGAGCGGGCGTAGAAGGGCGGGCACTCGGCGTCGTCCATATGGCGGCTGACGCGTACGACGCCCGCGCCCTCGTCGACCTCCGTGGTGATCGGGGTCTCGGCGACCTCGGGGGTGCCGATGTAGCCGCTGTGCAGATAGGTCTCGTGGGAGAGGTCCAGCAGATTGTCCACGAGCAGGCCGTAGTCGGAGTCGATCGGCTCCATGCCGCCCACCGTCGTCCAGCCAGGGTCGGCCAGCCAGGGAGCGCGCGGCACCGCGCCGGGATCGGCGAGCGCCGGGTCCCCGATCCACACCCACACCAGCGAGTCCTGCTCGACGACGGGGTAGGAGCGGACCCGGGCGGTGCGCGGAACGCGCTTCTGGCCCGGTACGAACACACAGGCGCCGCCGGTGTCATAGGTGAAGCCGTGGTAGCCGCAGACGACGGTGTCGCCGTCGAGACGGCCGGCGGTGAGCGGATAGCGGCGGTGCACACAGCGGTCCGCGAGCGCGATGACCGTGTCGTCGGACTCCGCGCGGTAGAAGGCGATGGGCTCGTCGAGGATGGTGCGCCCCAGCAGCTCCCGGCCGATCTCGCGGCCGTAGGCGGCGACGTACCACTGGTTTCTGGCGAAGGCGGTCATGCGTGCCAGCGTGGTGACGCACATCACGTATGGGCAACGGCCCTTCCACTGAGTGGAAGAGCCGCCCGCTGAGCGGAAGGGCCACGCGGGAAGGGGTCCGGTGGACTGCCGGCGGGTCAGCCGCCGAACTGCCAGAAGACGGAGTGATTCAGCGTCAACAACACGATGAGCAGGACCACATCGGCGATGCCGAGCGCGATGCCGAGCAGCGCCCGGCCCCTGCGGCGGGTCTCCCGGGCGAGTGCGAGCGTCCCCAGGACGATCGCGCAGGGCCCGAAGACCGCGTTGAAGAGCAGCAGGCCGATCAGGCCGAGCACGAAGGAGGCGACGGCCATGCCGTCGGCGTCCCCGCGGGCCCGGAGGGGTGCGGTGCGGGACGGTGCGGTGAGTGCCATGGGTCTCAGCTCCCCTTGTGCCCGGTGCGTTCGCGGATGAAGAAGATGAGCAGCCAGGCGCCGATGGCGCCCGCGGCGGCGAGGAACAGGGGGAGCGGGGTGTGCGCCGCCGCCCCCAGAAGAACCCCCATCAGGGCGAGTGCCGCGACGATGAAGAGCAT
This sequence comes from Streptomyces malaysiensis subsp. malaysiensis, assembly GCF_040653035.1. Lineage (NCBI taxonomy): Bacteria > Bacillati > Actinomycetota > Actinomycetes > Kitasatosporales > Streptomycetaceae > Streptomyces > Streptomyces malaysiensis. The sequence continues at coordinate 930,116 of NZ_JBEZNG010000001.1, read as the reverse complement.
CTGAGCCTCTTTCGAAGTGACGATCCGGATGCGGTTGGCGTGCGGGTGGGCGTTGTCCGGGTGGACATTGTTCGCTTGGGCGTGGTTCGCCCGGTGTTCGGTGAACAGTTGGAAGTACAACTGTTCACTGAGATTCAGAGTACCCCGCCGGGGCCTGGAAAACTTCAGCGAACAGCTGTTTACTGAATGATATGAGTCACAGGTGCGGGGTCCGGCAGGCCCAGAAGGAGAAGACCCGGCGCGCCCTGCTGGACGCGGCGTTGCGGCTGCTGGAGGACCAGAGCCTGAGCAGTCTGGGGCTGCGTGAGGTCACGCGGGCGGTGGGCGTGGCGCCGGCCGCCTTCTACCGGCACTTCCGGGATCTGAGCGATCTCGGCGTCGCGCTGGTCGAGGAGTCCCTGGGCAGTCTGCACCATATGATCGGCGCGATACTCGCCGGTCAGGACGGTGACGCGGAGCGGATCGACGCCACCGTCGCCGCGGTCGCCGAGCATGTGCGCCGCTACCCCGCGCATATCCGCTTCATCGCGCGTGAGCGGCATGGCGGGGTGCGTGCCGTACGCGAGGCGATCGCCGCCGAGCTGGACCGATTCGCCGATGAGGTGGCCACCGACTTCTGCCCGCGGCTCTCGGCCGAGGACTGGCCGCCGGAAGACGTCCGGATGCTCGCGGAGCTGTATGTGGACCACATGGTGATGACGGCGACGGCGTTCCTGGAGGCACAGGCGGAGCACCCCGGGGCCGTGGGTGCTTCGGGTGCTTCGGGTGCTTCGGGTGCCGCTGATGTCGAGGATGCCGTGGGCCCCGCTGGTGCCGCGGATGCCGCTGGTGCCGCGGGCGCCGAGGACGAGCGCCGGGTCGCCGCCACCGCGCGTAAACAACTGCTGCTGATCAGCCTCGGGCGCCACCACTGGCGCGACGGCTGATCTCCACGCCGTAGTCGCCGTCCGCGTCCCGGCCGGTGACGCGGACGCGTATCCGGGTGCCGTTCGCCTGCGTGCTGAAGCTCTCGCCGGGCGCGTAGGCCGCGTCGCTGAGTCCGGGGTGGACATTGCGCTCCCGGGTGCAGCCGCGGCCGTGGGGGGTGGAGTCCACGATGGTGATGGGGCCGCCGCCGGAGTCGACACCGGTGTCCACCCAGGAGATCAGGACACCGGGCTTGCATATGGCCTCGTCATTGCCGCCGTTCGCGCGCGCCTCGATCGCGTAGCCGGTGGACGGCGAGACGGGGACGAAGACCAGCTTGGTCCCCTCCGGGCGGCTCAGCGGCGACAGGGTGTGCGCGACGACCCCGGAGCGGGCGGCGCAGGCGATCTGCCGTGGGTCGAGCCACCCCAGCTTCCACTTGTGCCAGGCCAGCAGGTCATTGCCGGCGCCCCAGTCCTCGGACATCACATCCCAGTGGCCCGCCTTGTCGCCGCCGAGCCGGGTATAGAGGTCGGGCAGCCCGAAGACATGGCCGTTCTCATGGGGCAGGACGCGGAAGCCGGTGCGGCGCAGCGAGCCGGAGCCGTCGTCCTGGCGGCTGTAGACGAAGGAGACATTGGCCAGCGGAACGCCGTCGGCGGTCGGGGCCTGCTGGTTGTCGGCGTAGGTGACGGACAGCACCGCGTGTGCGGCAGGCGGCCCGGCGTTCGGGGTGACCAGGACGTTCACCAGGTCGTAGCGGCGGAAGTCGACCTTGGGGTCGGCGGCCTTGGCGATATCGGCGACGAGTTTGCGATAGCCCGGGTCGAAGGGGCTGCCGCGCTTGATGCCATAGGCGCGGAACGAGCGCGGCATCCGCAGCCAGTGGGTGATCGGCATCTCGGGGCGGTAGTCCAGCCGTCCGTACGAGCTCTGTGTGAACCACCGGGTGGTCTGGGGGAAGAACTCCTCGAAGCGCTCGCGGGCGGTGCCCTGGCCGCGGACGTCCGGGAAGTCGATCATGAGGTTGAGGGCGCGTACCGTGCCGGTGCTGTGGCTGTAGCCGCGGCTGGTGGGCAGGCCCTCGGACATCTGGAGCCCCGGGCCGGAGGCGAGGGCGCAGGGTGCGAGCGAGCCGAAGGCCGGCCGTGCCGAAGGCGCCGGGGCCAGCTCGGGGGGTGCGGGGGGCTCGGGACGCGCGGCCGCCCCCGGTGAGACCACCGCCACCGTGAGCACGGCGGCGGTGGCGAATGCGCTGCCTCTGCGGGGCCGGCGTATTCGTATGCGGGGGCGGGTGGTCCCATGCGTCTGCTCCATTGCCGACCACGGTGTGACGGCGTGAGCCGGGGCGCTCGTGGGGTGCCGCCGTCCGGGGGAATGACCTGCTCCGTTCGGGCGGCGAGGGGTGCCGGGCAGGTGTGAGGCAGGTCACCTACGGACGCAGAAATTCCGGGGACTCATTCCCCGTTTAACCCGGTGAACGCATAAACGGGGACTGACTCCCCGGAAGAGTTGAAACTTGAACGTCAAGGCCGAGGCCGGTGTCACAGCCGAGCCGCCGGCCGAGCCACCGGAGAACCGTACGCATGGATGCCGTACGCAGAAGGGAGTGCTGTTATGGCCGCCGACACGATGACCGCGAAGTCCGCACAGCCTCGGCTGCGCGCGGACGCCCTGCGCAATCGGGAGCGTATTGTCGTAGCCGCCCGTGAGGTGATCGTCGAGAGCGGGGCACATATCCCCCTCGATGAAATCGCTCGACGGGCGGGGGTCGGCAATGCCACGATCTATCGGCACTTCACGGACCGCCGTGAGCTGATCCACCATGTGGCGCTCTCGGTGATGTCCCACGTCGCCGATCAGGCCGAAACCGCCATGGCCGAGGAGGTCGACGCCTTCTCCGCGCTGCGGCGCTTCGTACACGCCGCGGCGGATGAGCGCATCGGTGCGCTGTGCCTGCTGCTCTCCGACGGTCTCGACAAGGAGCATCCTGACCTCATTGCCACCCGTGACCGTCTGTCCGAAGGCGTCGAGGCCCTGATGGGGGCCGCGAAAGCCGACGGCCAGCTGCGCACCGACATCGGCGTCGGTGATCTGATGGTCGCGCTCAACCAGCTCACCCGGCCGCTGCCAGGCAGCTTCTGTGTGGACTTCGACGCCTTTGTGCACCGGCATCTGCAACTGTTCCTGGACGGTTTGCGGGCCCCGGCGCGCTCCGAACTACCTGGTAAGTCCGTGACCTTGGAGGATCTGCAACACCGGCCGTGACCGTGACATAAATCGCATCCGGCCGATCCCGAAGCACCGCTTATTCCACGCGCGTTCACAAGTCTTCCGTACGTGCGTCGTCGCATCTCGCTACCTCTTATCCAACGGCCTGTGCCGGTCTGACCTTGACCGGCCCCACACGTCCCATTTATCACCCTCCGCACCGCTAGGTAGGACCCTCCATGCCTGAAACGGCTCAATACGTGGATCCCCGGCGCTGGAAAGCGCTGATATTCATCGCCCTCGCCCAGCTGATGGTCGTGCTCGACGCGACCATCGTGAACATCGCGCTGCCCAGCGCCCAGGCCGATCTCGGCATCTCCGACGGCAACCGGCAGTGGGTCATCACGGCCTACGCCCTCGCCTTCGGCGGACTGCTGTTGTTCGGCGGCCGGATCGCCGACCTGTGGGGCCGTAAGCAGACCTTCATCGTCGGCCTGCTCGGCTTCGCTGCCGCCTCGGCCATCGGCGGTGCCGCGCTCAACACCGGCATGCTGCTGGGCGCACGGGCGCTCCAGGGTGTGTTCGGCGCGCTGCTCGCCCCCTCCGCGCTCTCGCTGCTCGCCGTGATGTTCACCGACCCCAAGGAGCGCGCCAAGGCGTTCGGTGTCTTCGGTGCCATCGCGGGTGGTGGCGGCGCCGTCGGTCTGATCCTCGGCGGTGTCCTCACCGAGTACATGGACTGGCGCTGGACCTTCTTCGTGAACATCCCGTTCGCCATCATCGCCGTGGTCGGTGCGGTCGCCGTGATCCGCGAGCCGGTGGAGAGCCGTAACTCGTCCCGGCTGGACATCCCCGGTGTGATCCTGGCCACCACGGGTCTGGTCGCACTGGTCTACGGCTTCACCCGCGCCGAGTCCGACGGCTGGACCGCGGGCCTGACCGTCGGTCTGTTCATCGCCGCGGCCGTGCTGCTGCTCGCCTTCGTGATCGTCGAGTCGCGGGTGAAGGCGCCGCTGCTGCCGCTGCGCGTGGTCGCCGACCGCAACCGCGGTGGTGTCTACGCCTCGCTGGCACTCGCCATCATCGGCATGTTCGGTCTGTTCCTCTTCCTCACCTACTACATGCAGATCGTCAAGGGGTACAGCCCGGTCAAGACCGGCTTCGCCTTCCTGCCGATGGTCGCGGGCATGATCACCGGCTCGACGCAGATCGGCGCCCGGCTGATGACCCGGGTCCCGGCGCGGCGGCTGATGGGGCCGGGCTTCCTGGTCGCCTCGGTCGGCATGCTGCTGCTGACCCAGATCGACCTGGACACCTCGTACCCGATGCTGATCCTGCCCGGGTTCCTGCTGCTCGGCCTCGGCATGGGCACCGCCTTCATGCCGGCGATGAGCCTGGCCACGCATGGTGTCGAGCCGCGTGATGCGGGTGTCGCCTCGGCGATGGTCAACACCTCGCAGCAGGTGGGCGGCGCCATCGGCACCGCGCTCCTGAACACGATCGCGGCGAGCGCCACCACCGAGTACGCGAAGTCGCATGCGGCCGGGGCCACTTCCCGCAAGGCGCTGGAGCTCCAGTCGATGGTCCACGGCTACACCTCCGCCATCTGGTGGGCGGTCGGCATCCTGGTGCTGGCCGCGGTGATCGCCATCACGCTGGTCAACGCCGGCCAGCCGGAGAACGGCGGCGCGGTCGCGGGCTCCGGGGACGGGGCGGCGGAGGACGCCATCCCGGTGATGGCGCACTGATGCTGAAGCGCTGAAGCGCTGATGTGCCGATGTGCCGATGTGCCGATGCGCCGATGCGCTGAGGTGCTGAGGTATTCGCCGGTCTGTCCGTACGGCGGCGAAGGCCCCGCTCCCTGGAATCCACCGGGGAGCGGGGCCTTCGTGTGCCGTCTCGGGGTGTCGGTGTCGGTGTCTCGGCGTGGTCTCAGGGTGTCAGCGCAGCCAGGGAAGGTCGGCGCCCTCCGGCTGGAGGCCGTCCGCGATGATCCGGCAGATGTCGCCGAACTGCTCGACCTGCTCGGGGGAGAGCCGGTCGAAGACGGCCAGCCGTACGGCGGAGACATGGCCGGGGGCGGCCTCCCGCAGCACCTCGAATCCCTTGTCGGTGAGGACCGCGTTCTGCCCTCGCTTGTCGTCGGGGCAGTCCTCGCGCCGTACCCAGCCGTCCTTCTCCATACGCGCGATGGCATGGGACAGCCGGGAGCGAGTGATCTTGGCGGACTCGGCCAGTTCGGTCATCCGCATCCGGTGGCGAGGCGCCCAGGAGAGCTTCACCAGCAGGCCGTAGTAGACATGGGGCATGCGCGCGTCGCGCTGGAGCTGGCGGTCGAGGTGGTCCTCCAGAAGCATGCTCGCCTGGATATACGCCTGCCAGCTGCGCTGTTCGTCGTCGGTGAGCCAACGCGGTTCGTCGGTATCCGTGAGGGTTTTCATGGCGTCGTCCACGCGTCCATTCTAGATAACACTCTTTGAACATTAAATAAGTGTGCGGTACAGTAAGGACTGCATGCTTGAGACTTCAAGCATCTTGTCGAATCCAGCTCTGTCGACCGCCGAGGAGTCATCATGTCCGCGCTCGACGGGCGCATGCCCGCCCTTTACCTCAGCCATGGTGCTCCGCCGCTCGCCGACGATCCGGTCTGGCCCGGACAGCTCGCCGCCTGGGCCGAGGGGCTGCCCCGGCCCAATGCCATTCTCATGATCTCCGCCCACTGGGAAGAGGCGCCCCTGGCCATCGGGGCCACTCAGCAAGTGCCGCTGGTCTATGACTTCTGGGGTTTTCCCCAGCACTACTACCAGGTGCGGTATGACGCGCCGGGCGCCCCCGGGCTCGCCGAGCGGATCCGTAAGACGCTGCGCACGGCCGGGACCCCGGTCCAGGACATTCCCGACCGGGGGCTGGACCACGGGGCGTATGTCCCTCTGGTCGAGATGTATCCGGAGGCCGACATCCCGGTTCTTCAGGTTTCGATGCCGACCCTCGATCCGCGGAAGCTGATGGAGATCGGCCGAAAGCTGGCGCCGCTGCGGGACGAGGGCGTGCTGATCGTCGGCAGCGGCTTCTTCACCCACAACCTGGCCGCCATGCGGCATACCGGCCCGATGCCGCCCAGTTGGTCGGCCGAGTTCGACGACTGGGGGCAGCGGGCCCTGGAGGCGCTGGACATCGACGCGCTGCTGGACTTCGAGCACACGGCCCCGGCGGGACGGCTCGCCCATCCGCGCACCGAACACTTCGCGCCGCTGTTCGTCACGCTGGGCGCGGCGGAGGCGGAGCTGGGCGGCCAGCGGAGCGTGATCGACGGGTTCTGGATGGGGCTGGCGAAGCGGTCGTTGCAGTTCGGGTGAGGGGGCGCGGCCGGGGGCGGCTGGGTGCGGCTTGGTGGCTGAGGTCGTACGGACGGGCTCGTGCCCCCGCCTCCGCGTCTCGCCTTCGCCCTAGCGTCTCGTCCTCGCGCCTTCGCTTTCGCCTTCGTCAGAGGACCGGATCGATCATCGCGCAGGCGTGCAGTGCGGCGGTCAGGGCCATCGCGTCCGGGCCCTGGGCGACGTCGAGGGCGGTGTCGGTCAGCTTGATGGCATGCTCATCGCCGTGCGCCGCGGCGCGGGCGAAGACCTCCTCGGGCGTGACGCCGCCGGCCACGGACGGCAGCCGGTCGGCCGGGAGCGGCTCCCGTGGCGCGTACACCGCCGTGACCGCGGCGCTCGCCGCCCATGCCGCGTCCAGACTCGGCGCCCACAGCTCGCGCGGCAGCGCGGGCAGGACACGCAGTACGGCGTTGGGCGCGGTCGCGGCGTGGACCAGCATGATCGGTTCGCCGTGGCCATGGGTGGCGTAGCGATGGGTCGCGGCCCGTACGAGCTCGGCCAGCCGCCGGTGCGCCTCCTCCGGGTGGTCGGTGGGGGCGGTCGTTGCGTCGTCCGTCGGGGTGGGCGGCCAGGTGGGGAAGGCGGTGAGCCGGGCCAGCCGCTCCCGTATGCCACCGCTCTGGTCGGCGATCGGCTCCACGGCGGTCAGCGCGTCGGCCGCCGACCCGGAGGCGGGGCCAGGTCGCTGCCGGAGCGGCGGCAGCGGGGCGTGGCGGGCGGCCCAGTAGCCGAGGGCGTGGGCCAGCTCGGCGGTGCGGGGAGCGGTCGTGGCGCCCGGGTCCGGACCGTCCAGGAGGGTCCGTACGGCGTGACCGACCCGGATCACCGGATGCGTCGCGCCGCCCGCGATGCCCGGCAGCAGCCGCGGCCACCACACGGCGAGTACGTCCCGCCAGGGGCGGCCGGCGAGCTCCCGCTCGAAGTAGGCGGGCCAGTCGGCGAGACGGCGCGGATCGCCGAGCGCCTCGTGCCAGTTCTCCTCGGTGATCCGGGCGTGCGGGCGCGGCATCTCCTCCAGCTTGTGGCGATAGCGGTCCAGCCAGCGGTGCACGGTGCGCCCCTGGCCGTGGCGTACCAGCGCCTCCACGGCCATGGGCGCGTGATTGCTCAGCCAGCCCAGACGCTCGGGGCCGCTGGCATGCAGGCGCTCGAGGGCTTCGTCGAGGGTTCCACTCGTGTCGTCCGTCATGACCTCACGCTAGGGACGGGGGCGGCGGCCCCGAAACGGACCGGGGACGGAAGCGTGTGGGGACCAATGACCTAAGCCGAGGACTATTCCGTCGACGGCTGTTCCGTCGAGGGCCGTTCCGGAGGACGCTCTTCCCGGATGTGGAAGACGTAGAACGACACGGCCGCCATCGCGACCCCCATCCCGAGGCCGATCCCCGCGGACCGGTACACCGAGCCGCCGCTCACGGAGTGCAGAAAGCCCATCGCGCAGCCGAGGAGCGCCCCGTACAGAATGGCCCTGATCTCCGGCATCAGGCCCGGCGTCAGCCTGCCGAAGGCGTAGCTGAGCACCCCGACCACCACGGCCGACACCACGCCGTAGACGGCGGACGCGGGGATGGTGGAGCCCTGGTTGTGGGCCACGAACATCACCCAGCCGCCGTAGAGCACCGCCAGCACGACGGGGACGCCCCAGGAGGCAGAGGGGTGCGGGGGGAGGTGGAGCCGTGGCTGGCGGTGGTGGCTGACCGGGGCCGTGAGGGCATGCATGGCGGAACCTCCTCGTCGCCGTGTCCCCGCCCTGACCTGTCACTTTCCAGCGCACACCCATGCGGGCGGGCGGGCAACCCGGCGCGATCGAACAAACGGGCAACCGCGCAGCCATGAGATTCGTCTTGACAGATGAGAGAAGGGCGGGACAGCCGTAGGAGGCGGCCGCAAAGGGGGTCTGACCTGCGCTTCCCGGCCTCTCGGCAGTGCGCTGACCCTGGTGTGGGTGGACAGGATACTGCATGATCGTAAAAAGATGAGGGCCTGATGGGAATTCTGTCCTGATTCCAGTCGTTGTTTCCTTCGGACGGGGCACCCGACACCGGAGAGTCCGTCCATAGTCCGCGCCCGATCCATCTGTAAGGGAGCACGCATGGCAACCCGTGCCGTCGCCCGTAATCAGTCCGCCGCCGGTGGTGGCGCTGATGGGGCCAACAGCGTTCGCGCCTCAGGCGGGGAGATCGCCGATCGCGACCTGGTCGGCATGTATCTCGACGAGATCGCTCGCACCCCGTTGCTGGACGCGGCGAAGGAGGTCGAGCTGTCTCAGTCCATCGAAGCGGGGGTGTACGCCCAGCAGATCCTGGACGGGGAGGTTGAGGACACCCCTGCCGCAGGTGCGAGCCGCGAGGAGCTGGAGGCGATAGCCGCCGAAGGTGCCCGCGCCAAGGACATCTTCATCCGCTCCAACCTACGCCTCGTCGTGGCTGTGGCGCGCCGCTATCCGCGCAGTGGGCTGCCCTTGCTCGACCTGATTCAGGAGGGCAACGCGGGCCTGGTGCGCGCGGTGGAGAAGTTCGACTACACCAAGGGCTTCAAGTTCTCGACCTATGCCACGTGGTGGATCCGTCAGGCCATCACGCGCTCGATCGCGGATCAGTCCCGTACGATCCGGCTGCCCGTCCATCTGGTCGAGGAGCTCGGCCGGATCCGCCGGGTGCAGCGGGAGTTCAACCGCGAGCACGGCCGCGAGCCGGAGCACGCCGAGATCGCCGAGGAGCTCGGCTCCACCATGGAGCGGGTCTCGGATGTGCTCGACTGGGCCCGTGACCCGGTCAGTCTGAACATGTCGGTCGACGATGAAGGGGAGACCCAGTTCGGCGATCTGCTGGAGGACACCTCGGCGGTCTCGCCCGAGCAGTCGGTGATGACGCTGCTGCGCAGCGAGGAGCTGGAGGGCCTGATCGGCCGCCTCGACGACCGCACCGCCTCCATCATCAAGGCGCGGTACGGCATCGACGACGGCCGGGAGCGCACCCTCACCGAGGTCGGCAAGCAGCATGGCCTTACCCGTGAGCGAATCCGCCAGATCGAGAAGCACGCATTGCTTGAGCTGAAGAAGATGGCCCGCCAGACCGGTTTCGACGCAGCGGCTTGAGTTCTCAAGCCAATAACTCTCAGCCACCAGACCCTCTCCAACCCATGGACCGAGCCCCGGCGCCTCCCCCCCCCCGGCGCCGGGGCTCGCTTATGTCCGCTCGTGTGACCCGTCTGTCCCTCATGGCCTCGCGTGGGGGCCTCGGCGTGGATGGTGTGACCTCGGCCGCGGACCGTTGGGGCGGTCGGTCAGACGGCGAAGCCGCCGTCCACGGCGATCGACGCCCCGGTGATGTAGCGGCCGTCGTCGCCCGCGAGATGGGCCACGGTCGCCGCGATCTCGGTGGGCCGACCGTAGCGGCCGAGTGCGGTGAAGCCGCTCTGGAGGGCGGCGCTCGCGCCGTCGGCCGGGTTCATCTCGGTGTCCACCGGGCCGGGGTGGATCAGGTTGGCCGTGATCCCGCGCGGGCCGAGCTCACGGGCCAGGGCCTTGGTGAGGCCGGTGAGCGCGGTCTTGCTGGTCGAGTAGAGGGTGCCGCCGGGGAAGGCGACGCGCTCGGCCATGCAACTGCCGATGTTGACGATCCGCCCGCCGTCGGTCAAATGCGCCGCGGCCGCCTGCGCCATCAGGAACGGCGCCCGGACATTCACGGCGAGGACCCGGTCCACATCGTCCAGCGACAGCTCGGCGATGGGGCCGAGGACGCCGACACCCGCGTTGTTGACCAGGATGTCCAGCCGTCCGAACTCGGCGGCTGCCCCCTCCACCGCGGCGCGCGCCGACGGCGCGTCGGCGCTGTCGGCCCGCACCGCCCAGGCGCGACGGCCGAGCGCCTTGATCCGGTCCACGACATCCGCCGCGCGGTCGGCCTGGCTGTGGTAGGTCAGGGCGATATCGGCGCCGTCCTCGGCGAGCCGGATCGCCACGGCCTCGCCGATGCCCCGGCTGCCGCCGGTGACCAGAGCCGCCTTGCCGTCGAGCGTCATGTCTTCTCCTCGTAAGCTGTCTTCAATGCCTTGTATGGGCAAGAGGTGATGAGAATTCCGCTGTGCGGTGGCCCCTCCCGATGAGGGGGACATGACTCGATCCTGGCCGGGCGGGTCGTGGAAGTCCGGCGGCATTCGGACGGTGCGCTGCGGTCGCCGGTCGCCGGTCGCCGGTCGCCGGTCGCCGGTTGCCGGGCGGCGGGTGGCAGGCGGCCGGGGGCGGGCGGCGGTCAGGGGGAGTGGTCAGAGGCAGTGGTCAGGGGCGGCGGTGAGACGTGGCCGGGGAGGTCGCTGAGCGATCGCGAACCGTATATGCCTGGTCGAGTTTGTTTCGTGCCCGAGTCTGTTTACTTTCCTGCATCGCCCACGTAATCTGGCCGCGAAATCACAGGTTCGGGCATGGAAGGGGCGTAAACCCACATGTACGCACCGGAGCGTCAGCAGGAGATTCTCCGGCTCGCCCGTGAGGGCGGGCGGGTGGATGTCCTGTCTCTCGCCGAGGAGTTCCAGGTCACCGCCGAGACCGTACGACGTGATCTGCGCGCCCTCGACCGGGCGGGGCTCGTCCGCCGCGTGCACGGGGGCGCCATCCCGGCGGGCCGTCTGGACTTCGAGCCCGATCTCGCCGAGCGCGAATCCACCGCCGCCGATGAGAAGGACCGCATCGCGCGGGCCGCCATCGCCGAACTGCCGTCCGACGGCAGCGTGATCATCGACGCGGGTTCGACGGCCGCCCGGTTCGCCGCAGCCCTTCCGCTGGAGGCCAAGCTCACCGTCGTCACCCACGCCCTGCCGGTCGCCGCCCGCCTCGCCGACCACCCCGGTATCGCGCTGCACCTCGTCGGCGGCCGGGTCCGCCACCGCACCCGGGCCGCCGTGGACGCCTGGGCGCTGCGCGGCTACGGCGAGATCAAGGCCGATGTGGTCTTCCTCGCCACCAACGGCTTCTCGCTGGACGGCGGGCTCACCACCCCCGATCTCGCGGAGGGCGCCGTCAAGAGCGCCATGATCGCGGCGGCCCGGCGGGTGGTGCTGCTCGCGGACTCCGCCAAGTTCGGCCGGGAGCACTTCGCCCGGTTCGGCGGCCTCGACGATGTCGATCTGCTCATCACGGACACCGGGCTCAGCCCGCAAAACGCCCTGGCCATCGAGCGCCAGGGCACGGAAGTGGCACGCGCATGATTCTCACCGTCACCCCCAACCCCAGCCTGGACCGTACGTACGAGATCCCCGCGCTGGAGCGCGGCGCCGTGCTGCGGGCCACGGCCGACCGGGTCGACCCCGGCGGGAAGGGCGTCAATGTCTCGCGCGCCGTGGCCGCCGCGGGGCATCGCACGGTGGCCGTGCTGCCGCTCGGCGGACCGGAGGGCGCGCTGCTCGCACGGCTGCTGGAGGAGCTCGGCATCGAGGCGGCGGGTGTGCCCGTGGCGGGCTCGACCCGGGTCAATATCTCCGTGGCCGAACCGGACGGCACCCTCACCAAACTCAACGCCAGCGGGCCCGAGCTGAGCGACGCCGAGGCCGAGGCGGTGCTCGAGGCCGTCCGGACGAGGGTCGAGAGCGCCGACTGGATCGCCTGCTGCGGCAGCCTGCCCCGGGGCCTGGCACCCGAGTGGTACGCCGAGTTGGTGGCGCGGGCCCATCGGGCGGGCGCCCGGATCGCCCTGGACACCTCCGGGCCCTCGCTGACCGCCGCCCTGCGCGAGCGCCCCGATGTGGTGAAGCCCAACGCCGAGGAGCTGGCCCAGGCCGTGGGCCGTCCGCTGGCCACCGTGGGCGAGGCGGTCAAGGCGGCCGAGGAACTGCGAGGTCTCGGCGCCCGCACCGTGCTGGCCAGCCTGGGTGCCGACGGCCAACTGCTGGTCGACGAGACGGGCGCCTACTTCGCCACCGCACGGGTCTCCGCCGTGCGCAGCAACGTCGGTGCGGGCGACGCCTCGCTCGCCGGATTCCTCACGGCGGGCGGCGCCGGACCCGCCGCGCTCGCCTCGGCCGTGGCCCACGGCGCGGCCGCGGTGCAACTGCCGGGCAGCGCCATGCCGACCCCCGCCGACCTCGACCCGTCCGCCGTGATCATCACGGCGGACATTCCGCTGGACCGTGTGCTCAAGGAGCCCGCGTGACCGGCCGACCCCACTCCCACCCCCCAGTCCCCACTCCACCCGCCCGCTTCCCCAAGGGCGGCACCGCACACAAGGGAGCCGCGAGATGAGTGAGCTGATCACCGCGGATCTGGTCGACCTTGACCTGTCCGCCGACACCAAGGAAGCCGCCGCCAGGTCGCTCGCCGAACGCATGGTCGCGGTCGGTCGGGTCACCGACCTCGACGGCTTTCTCGCCGATGTGGCGGCGCGTGAGCAGCAGATGCCGACCGGCCTGGACGGCGGCATCGGCATACCCCACTGCCGCAGCGCGCATGTCACCGAGCCGACCCTGGCCTTCGGGCGCAGCACGGCCCGGATCGACTTCGGCGCGGCAGACGGCCCGGCCGATCTGATCTTCCTGATCGCCGCCCCTGAGGGGGCGGACAGCGACCATCTGTCGATCCTGTCGAGCCTGGCGCGGCAGTTGATGAACGCCGACTTCACCAATGCGCTGCGCTCGGCCGGCCAGCCCGAACAGGCGGCCGCCCTGATCCGCGGCGATGAGCGGAGCGCACCCGCCGCCGAGGACACGGAAGCCGAGGGGCCTGCTGCTGAGCCCAGCACCGCTGAGCCCAGCGCATCCTCCGCTGGTGCTTCCGGCGCTGCCCAGACCGCTCCGGAGCCGGTGGCCCCCTTCCGGATCGTCGCCGTCACCTCCTGCCCCACCGGTATCGCCCACACCTATATGGCCGCCGAGTCGCTGGAGAACGCCGCTCGCGAGGCCGGGATCGAGCTGGTGGTCGAGACCCAGGGCTCGGCCGGATTCGACAAGCTCCCCGCCGCCACCATCGCCGCCGCCGACGCGGTGGTCTTCGCACACGATGTGGAGGTCCGGGAGAAGGCCCGCTTCGCGGGCAAGCCGACGGTGGACGTCGGGGTGAAGGCGGCCATCAACCGTCCCGCCGAACTCATCGCCGAGGCGCGGGCGAAGGCCGCGCGGGGCGAGATCACCGCACCGGCCGGAGGCTCGGCGGACGGCTCGGCGCCGATGGACGCGGACGGTGCCGCCGGTGACGGCTTCGGCACCCGGCTGCGCAAGTGGCTGATGACGGGCGTCAGTTACATGGTGCCGTTCGTCGCCGCGGGCGGTCTGCTGATCGCGCTCGCCTTCGCGATCGGCGGTTACGAGATCGCGAGCGCCAAGTCCGTGGCGGACCACTTCGTCTGGACCGAGACCAGTAGCTGGGCCGCGCTGCTCTTCCAGATCGGCGGTGCCGCGTTCACCTTCCTGGTGCCGGTCCTGGCGGGCTATATCGCCTACGGAATGGCCGACCGGCCCGGTCTGGTCCCCGGTTTCGTGGGCGGCTACATCGCGACCACCATCAAGGCCGGATTCCTCGGCGGTCTGGTCGCGGGTCTGATCGCGGGCGCGGTCGTCATGGCCATCCAGCGGTTCAAGGTCCCGCCGGCGCTGCGCGGCATCATGCCGGTGGTGGTGATCCCGCTGATCTCGTCGGCGATCGTCGGCGTCCTGATGTTCGTGGTGATCGGCAAGCCCATCGCGTCCGCGCAGGAGGCGATGACCGACTGGCTCAACGGCCTCTCCGGCGCCAACGCCATCGGGCTCGGCGTCCTCCTCGGCCTGATGATGTGCTTCGACCTGGGCGGTCCGGTCAACAAGGTGGCCTACGCCTTCGCGACCGGTGGTATCGCGGTGTCGGACCCGTCTACCGGAAGCCTCAAGATCATGGCCGCGGTGATGGCAGCCGGTATGGTCCCGCCGCTGGCGATGGCCCTGGCCACCGTCGTGCGCGGACGGCTGTTCACCAAGGCCGAGCGGGAGAACGGCAAGGCCGCCTGGGTGCTGGGCGCCTCCTTCATCAGTGAGGGCGCCATTCCGTTCGCCGCGGCGGATCCGCTGCGGGTGATCCCCTCCTCGATGGCGGGCGGTGCCGTCACCGGTGCGCTGTCGATGGCGTTCGACTGCACACTGCGCGCCCCGCACGGCGGCATCTTCGTGGTCCCGTTGATCGGCCAGCCGTTCCTCTACCTGCTGGCCATCGTGGCGGGCACGGTGGTCTCGGCCGGTTTGGTGATCTTCCTCAAGGGGCTGCGGAAGACGGCGGAGCCGGAGGCGAAGGGCCAGGCGGGCGGCGAGGCCGCCACGGGCGGCGCCACCGAGGACGAGTCGAAGGTGGCGGTCGCGGTCTGACCGCATCTCAGTCACCCCCTGTCGGGTCCGGCGGCTTGCCCACTTCCGTGGGCGGGCCGCCGGTCTCCGTAGGCAGGCCAGTCTCTGTGGACATGCCGGTCTCTGTGGGCAGGCCGCGCGAGGCGTAGTAGGCACCGAGCGCCGCCTCGCCACCCGACCCCATGGCGGTCGCGATCCGCTGGAAGCGAACCGATCGCAGATCACCGGCGGTGAACACCCTGGGATGCTGGCTCCCGGGAGGGCAGTACCCGGACCGGTCACGGGCCACGGCCCCGGCCGGGGGCGCCGGAGCGCTGCCCAGGTTGAGGAAGGCGAGATCGGCCGTGAGGGTCCGCCGCTCGCCCTCCACCGTCCGGACCTCGGCGGTGACCGGGGCCGACACGGGCCCCAACTCCAGCCGCCGCACCGCCACCAGCTCCATCCGAGGGTCCTGCCGGATCTCCTCGGTCTTGTAGGCGTCCTCGGGCGGATACGCCACCACAAAGCGGGTCCTCAGCTCCGGATGAGCCAGCGCCATGGTCCCCAGAGGCCGGTCCGCCCCCAGGACCAGCACGGTCCGGTCGTCGATCGCCGCCGGATTCGCCTCCCACAGCGGCGGCAGCGCCCGGCCCGCCGCACCCCCGAGCCATTCCACGCTCTCGGGATCCAGCGGCCCGACCCCGGTGGCGACGACCACATACGGAGCGGTCAGCCGCGTTCCAGACGCCTGCACGGACCCCTCCGGCTCCATGGATCCGACCGGCCCCACGGACCCCACCGCCCCCACGGACCCCATCGCCCCCAACGGTCCTACGGGCTGGACCGTGACCTCGACGTGGTCTTCGTAGGCGTCGATCCGCGTGGCGCGCCGGCCCAGCTCCACCCGGCATGGATCACACCGCCCCAGATCGGCCTCGATCGCCGCCGCCAGATCCGGGCCGTTGGTGGCTCCGAGGACATTGCGCACCGCCGGGATGCGCCGCAGCGCCCCGCACAGGGCGTCGCCCGATTCGATCAGCACCGAGCGCATCCCCACGCTCGCAGCCATCACGGCGGCGGCGCAGCCCGCCGGGCCACCACCGACGATCAGCAGATCGGTATCCATGTCCATAGGAAGCCCCCCTCTCTTCGTCGCTGCGGCCCGCCGCTCTTCCGGCCAGACGCTTCCTTCCTTCCGGCCTCGGCGGATCAGCGGTTGTAAAGATCCCGGTACGCCGGGAAGACACCGCCCGGGCCGTCCACGGTCTCCGCCGCGAGCACCGCCTTGACCACCGCCCGGGTCAGCACATCCGCCCCGGCCGCCAGCACCTCGTTCAGCGCACCGCTCTCCCTGTGCACCCCGAACGCCGGATCGCCGGCGTCCTCGGGGCCGCCGTCCGGTATCAGCGGGCGCCCGCTGGTGGCCAGGGCGAAGACCGTGTCGCCGTCGGACAGCAGATGCACCGGCCGGACGGCCCGCGCCAGACCGTCGTGTGCCGTACCCGCCAGCTTGTGGGCCTGGGCCCGGGTGAGCACGGCATCGGTGGCGACCACAGCCAGTGTGGTGTTCAGCGGGGGCCGCACCGACGCGGCCTGCCGTCGCTCCGACTCGGCCCGTGCGGCGGTCAGCCGACGCATCGCCTCCGCATGCTCGGCCACAGTGGGGCCGTGGGGCCCGTCCTCGTCCAACGGCTCGTAGTGCTCCCCGTACAGCGCGCCCGTACGGGGATCGACGACCGATCCTGCGGCGTTGACCGCGGCCAGGGCGGCCACCGTGACGCCGGACGGCAGCACCGTGGAGGCCGAACCGATGCCGCCCTTGAGCCCACCGGCCACCGCGCCCGTGCCCGCTCCCACATTGCCCTCCGCGACCGGCGCTCCCGGCCGCGAACCGGCCGCCGCCTCGATCGCCTCACGCCCCAACGCGGCGTCCGGGCGGGCCCGCCAGTCGCCGCCCCGGCCCAGGTCGAAGAGGGCGGCGGCCGGGACCACCGGAACGACCTGCGCCGGATCGGGGCCGACCCGGAAGCCCCGGCCGTGCTCCTCCAGCCAAGAGGCCACCCCCGAGGCGCTGTCGAGCCCGAACGCGCTGCCGCCGGTCAGCACCACGGCATCGACGCGCTGGACCAGATTGCGCGAATCGAGGGCATCGGTCTCCCGGGTGCCGGGACCACCGCCGCGCACATCGACCGCGGCAACCGCACCGCCCTCGGGGGCCAGCACCACCGTTGTCCCGGTCAGCCGGCCGCCGCCGGATCGCTGGGCATGCCCCACCCGCAGTCCGGGGACATCCGTCAGGCAGTCGGCCGGACCGGTGGGAGCTGATTCGGGGTTTGTCCGCTCGGCGTTCATGGAAGCTATGCGTAGCACGGCAAGCCGTGGCATGGTCGGGTACCGAGGCGCGAACCACCCTCGTATCCGTCCTCCCGCGATCGCCGCCGAAGGGCGCGGGACGGGGTGAGGCCCTCTCATATAGAGGGCGTTCATCAGACGTTGATGGCGTGGCGGCACTCTGAGCGGTATGCCGTTCGCCCCCGTCCGAAAGAAGACCGCCGTGCCCCATACCTCTCGGACGGAGGAGCTCCCGACGCCGGCCACCGACACTCGGCGGTCCGCCCGGGTCGCCCTCCGCTGGATCAGCGAGCCGGACCGCACCGAGGAGCTCACCCATGCCGAGCTGCTCGACCAGGCGGCCCGGGCCGCCGCCGCGCTCACCCGGCTCGGCGTCCGCGCCGGGGACCGGGTGGCGGTCCATCTGCCGCTGGTGCCCGAGTCCGTGATAGCCACCCTCGCCTGTGGTCGGCTGGACGTCGTCCGCGCCAGCCTTCCCGTGGGATTGCACCCCCATGAGTTGCGCGACCGGATCAGGGAGGTCGGCGCCAAGGTCGTCATCACCGCGGACGCCGGGCAGCACCGCGGGGAGCTCCAGCCGCTCAAGCGCCATGTCGACCGGGCACTGAGCGGCTGCCCGGAGGTGCGGTCCGTGCTGGTGGTCCACCGGCTCGCCTGCCCGGTGTCCTGGAAGCCAGGGCGTGACCTGTGGTGGCATGACGAGCTCGGCCGATACACCGAGCCGCTGCCCGGGCCGTACTCTTGAGGCATGAACACCGCCCCTGCCCCTGGACCGCGCGATCCGGCCGCCGCGCTGATCTTCGACGATCCACTGGCGCAGCGGTCATCGGACGATACGGACCACGGGTGGGGTGAGCGGATTCCCGGCGGCGACAGCGCCGGCGATGCCGCCGATCTGGCCCGGTTCCTCGACGAGAAGCCGCCCCACCACCTCTGACGGGTCCCTAGGCGCTGGAGCCGCTGCCACCACCGTTGTGGACGGCGGCGCGCTGTGCCACCAGCTCGTCGCGGATCTCGCGCAGCAGAACGATCTCCTCGGCGTCCGCGACGGCCTGCTCCTCCTCCGCCTGCGCCTCCTTGGCGGCCTTCCGCGCCAGATAGCGCGACATGGGCAGCACCATCAGGAAGTACACCACCGAGGCCGTGATCAGGAACGTCAGCACAGCGGAGAGCACGCTTCCCCAGAGGATCGGGATGCCGTGGATCACATCGCCCGTGGCGTTGGTCTCGCAGGGCGCCTTGAGACAGGAGCGGTACTTCTCGAGGTCCTTCGTGCCGAAGGCTCCGACTATGGGGTTGATAAAGCCCTTCACTATCGAGTTCACGACGGAGGTGAAGGCGGCTCCGATGACGACCGCGACAGCGAGGTCGATCACATTGCCGCGCATCAGGAAGGCTTTGAACCCTTCCATGACGCTCTTCTTCTCCTCGGCCACCTTCTCTTGGCTCACCCCACTGCCTCTCTTTCGCCGCGTCGGTGCGGGAGCGGACGGTTTCGCAACCTACACCCGCAGGTGAGCGGGGCATCAGGGGAGTCGGGGGAGTCAGCGACGGCATAGCGTCACCGCCAATCGGGAACCGGCCGCGGCCCCGGCCAGCGCGGTGGCGTCCGCTCGCGGCACCGTCAGCACCACCAGCGCCCCGCCGCCGCTCGCGCCTCCGTACTGCACGCCGCCGTCGTCCACGGTCCCGTCACCGCTCGGATCCTTGTCCGCACCGGCCTCCGGCGCACCGCCGTCGGCTGCGCCGCCCTCGGCTGCGCCGCCCTCGGCTGCGCCGCCCTCGGCTGCGCCGCCCGTCGCGCGGCCGCTCCGCGAGCCGGGCACCTCGGTCACCCGGACCCCATGCGCGACCACCCGCGCCGCGGCGCCGGACGACCGGGCTCCTGCGGCGTCCGGAAGCGGTGTGGCCAGCACATCCACCCGGTCGCCGGGGTGCAGCAGCCGCACTGCGGCCGCATCGGCGATCCGGACCGGCGCCGACACCATGGCGGGGCGCGGGCCGCCTCGCCGTTCCTCGCCCGCGGGGGCGGGCGCTCGCGAGGACACCGCGTCCGTATGCCCACGGCCGGGCGGTGCCGCGGCCGCGAGCGCGGCGGCCGTCAGCGCCAGCCCGGCCGCCATCGCTCGGCGCCGCCGCCGCACGGCCCGCCGCAGCCCGAACTCACGGGCGCGCCCGGTGCGCACCGGATCGAAGCACGGCACCGCACGGGCCGGGGGAGCGGAGCGGGGCAACGCGAGGGAGCGGGGCAACGCGAGGTTGGGGGACGGATGGGACATGGCACATCACCGCCTGCCGTGAGGGTCCGGGTGCTTCTGGCCCCCTCACCATGCCCACCTCCGCCCGATCCCGCTCGAGCCTGTGGATGGCCACCGGCCTGTGGACAACTCGGTCACCCGGGCGAGCGACACGCGCCCCGAGGCGAGTTCGGACCCGCCCCCGGCGATGACCTCGGCACCTCACCCCCGCGCCTATGGAAGCTCTATCCCCAGGTCCCAGCCGTCGTGGGCATGGGTGCACAGGCAGTCCCGAGTGGAGCTCTCCGGCAGCTTGCCGACCGCGTCGAAGAGCACCTCGCGCAGTCGGCCCACGTTCTCCCCGAAGACCTTCAGCACCTCGGTGTGGGTGACGCCCTCGCCGGTCTCCACGCCCGCGTCCAGGTCGGTGACCAGTGTCAACGACGTGTAGCAGAGCCCCAGTTCGCGTGCGAGCACCGCCTCCGGGTGGCCCGTCATGCCGACCACCGACCAGCCCTGCGCCGCATGCCAGCGCGATTCGGCCCGGGTGGAGAAGCGCGGCCCCTCGATCACGCACATCGTCCCGCCGTCCACCGGCTCCCAGTCGCGTCCGCGCGCCGCCTCCACGGCCGCCTTTCGGCCCACCGGGCAGTACGGGTCCGCGAAGGTGGTGTGCACCACATTCGGAATCCGGCCGTCCGGCAGCGCCTCGCCGTCGAAGTAGGTCTGCGTACGCGCCTTGGTGCGGTCGACCAGTTGGTCCGGGATGAGCAGCGTCCCAGGTCCGTACTCCGGCTGTAGTCCGCCCACGGCGCACGGGCCGAAGACCTGCCGCACCCCGAGCGAGCGCAGGGCCCAGAGGTTGGCGCGGTAGTTGATGCGGTGCGGTGGCAGATGGTGCTTGCGGCCGTGCCGCGGGAGGAAGGCGACCCGGCGCCCCTCGATGTCGCCGAGGACGAGCGAGTCACTCGGCGCCCCATAGGGAGTTTCCACGGTGATCTCGGTCACGTCGTCGAGGAACGTGTAGAACCCCGATCCCCCGATGACCCCTATGTCTGCTTGCCTGCTGGTCTCGACCATGCGATCACCCTAGCCACCCGCGTCCGCGCGAACGACATACGACGGCGAGCTGAGCGGGGAGGGCGGATGAGGAGCCACCCGCGTCCACGCGAACGACACCCCGCCGCCTCCCGGTGGAGGCGGCGGGGTGTCGATGAAACCGGAGGCCAGGTGGCCGGGATCAGGCGGCCGAGCTCGATGTCGATGTCGTCGAGGACGACGTCGACGACGAAGAAGACGAAGACGTCGAGGAGGAGGACGAGGAAGAGGAGTCCGATGACGAGGACGAATCCGATGACGAGGAGGACGACGAGCTGGAGCTGTCGCTCTTCGCCGCCGACTTGCCGGAACCGCCGCTCGTGCTGCTGGAGGAGGAGCGGCTGTCGTTCCGGTAGAAACCGGAGCCCTTGAAGACGATGCCGACCGCCGAGTACACCTTCTTCAGGCGTCCCTGGCAGTTGGGGCACTCGGTGAGCGCGTCGTCGGTGAACTTCTGCACCGCCTCGAGGCCCTCGCCGCACTCGGTGCACTGGTACTGGTAGGTCGGCACGTTCTTCCTCCTGGCACTCTCACTCGATGAGTGCTAACGACGCTCCATAGTGCAGTATTCCCGCGCGTCAGTCCACTGGGGCGGGACATGGGTGATCGAATCCACCGCCCCGGGCGCGCCCCCAGGCTCCCCGTCCAGCCCCCCCCGTCAGCTCGCTCCCGTGCCGAGCCAGCCGGCCAGTTTGCCGCCCCGGCCCACCGACCGCAGCCGCCGTTCCGCCGCGTCGCGCACCGGGTCCGTGGCCACCACCAGCAGCTCGTCGCCGCGCCGCAGCATGGTCGAGGGCAGCGGTACGAAGCTGGTCCCGTCCCGGACCACCAGGGTGACCGCGGCCCCCGTGGGCAGCCGCAGCTCGCCCACCTCGACGCCGTGCATCTTGGACGCCTGGGGGATCGACACCGACAGCAGATGGCCGCGCAGTCGCTCCAGCGGCGCCGACTCGATGCCCAGGTCGGCCGGCTCGGGCTCCTCGAGCCGTAGCCGGGTGGCGAGCCAGGGCAGTGTCGGCCCCTGGACCAGGGTGTAGACGATCACCAGTACGAAGACGATGTTGAAGATCCGGCGGCTGTCGGGCACGTTGCTGACCATCGGGATCGTGGCCAGCACGATCGGCACCGCCCCGCGCAGCCCGGCCCAGGACAGCAGCGCCTTCTCCCGCCAGGGCAGCCGGAACGGCGCCGTGCTGAGCAGGACCGACACCGGCCGGGCCACCACGGTGAGCACCAGCCCGACCGCGAGGGCGGGCAGCACATCATCGCCCAGCTCATGCGGGGTGACCAGCAGTCCCAGCAGGACGAACATCCCGATCTGGGCGAGCCAGCCCAGCCCCTCGGCGAAGCCGCGGGTCGCCGGCCAGTGCGGCAGCCGTGCGTTGCCCAGGAGGAGGGAGGCGAGGTAGACGGCGAGGAAGCCGGACCCGTGCGCCAGCGAACCGCCCGCATAGGCGATGACGGCGATGGCGACCACCGCGATCGGGTACAGACCGGAGGCGGGCAGTGCCACATGCCGCAGGCCGAAGGCGCCCAGCCAGCCGATCGCGAGACCGACCACCGCGCCGATCGCCAGCTCCAGGGCGATCTCGCCGATCAGGGTGTACCAGGAATCCATGTGGCCCTGGCTGGAGAAGGCGACCACAAGGATCACCACGGGGGCGTCGTTGAAGCCGGACTCGGCCTCCAGGACGCCCGTGAGCCGCTTGGGCAGCGGCACCGTGCGCAGCACCGAGAAGACCGCCGCCGCGTCCGTGGAGGACACCACCGCGCCGATGATCAGCGCCTGCCGCCAGTCCAGTCCCACCACATAGTGCCCCGCAGCAGCGGTGACCCCTACGCTCACCGCGACACCCACGGTGGACAGTACGGCGGCCGTTGGCAGGGCCGGTTTGATCTCGCTCCACTTCGTGCCCAGACCGCCCTCGGCCAGGATCACGACCAGTGCGGTGTAGCCGAGGATCTGTGTGAGCTCGGCGTCGTTGAAGGTGACACCGATCCCGTCCGTGCCGATGGCGACGCCGATGCCGAGATAGATCAGCAGTGTGGGCAGCCCGCTGCGTGTGGAGATCCTTACGGCCGCCACGCCGACGAGCAGGACGAGCGCGCAGATCAACAGCAATTCATTGAGGTGGTGAACAGTCAGGGGCCGACCCTTTCTCACGGGAGCGGAGGGAACGCTGAGAAAGGGTCCCCGCCGACCGGAACTTCATTGCCTTATCTAACATTTTACGGGATCTTGACGCGAGCCTCCGCCGAGAGGTCTTCGCCGAGGTGTACAAGCCCGGCCGATGGCCGGTGCGCGGCGTCCAGTCATGACTCCGCGTAGGGGCGGCGACAGCGCTGCGCCTATGGTTGCTCCAGCACTCCAGGTTCACCCTGCCCCTCGAAGGACAGCGATGCCCGCCAACACAACCGGCTCTTCTCCCAAAAAGAAGAAGAGTCGACGTCTCCGCCTGATCGTGATCGCAGTCGTGCTGCTGCTCGTCGGGGGCGTCGGCTACGGCGCGTACTGGAGCGTCAGTACAGTCCGTGCCTCATTCCCGGAGACCACGGGATCGCTTCAGCTCAAGGGGCTGTCAAGCCCCGTGCAGGTCAAACGGGACGGCTATGGGATACCCCAGATCTACGCCGGCACCCCCGAGGACCTCTTCCGCGCCCAGGGGTTCGTCCAGGCCCAGGACCGCTTCTGGGAGATGGACGTCCGCCGCCATATGACGGCCGGCCGCCTCTCGGAGATGTTCGGTTCAGGCCAGGTGGAGACCGACGCGTTCCTGCGCACCATGGGCTGGCACCGGGTGGCCAAGCAGGAGTACGACACCAAGCTGTCGGCCACCACCAAGAAGTATCTGCGGGCCTACTCCGACGGCGTCAACGCCTACCTCAAGGACCACCAAGGGGACGCGCTGTCCGTCGAGTACGCGGCCCTGGACTTCAAGAACGACAGCTACAAGCCGGAGAAGTGGACCCCGGTCGACTCGGTGGCCTGGCTCAAGGCGATGGCCTGGGACCTGCGTGGCAACATGCAGGACGAGGTGGACCGCGCCCTGGCCTCCAACAGGCTCAGCGCCAAGCAGATAGACGAGCTCTACCCGTCGTACCCGTACAGCCGGAACAAGCCGATCGTGCAGGACGGCGCCGTCAACGAGGCCACGGACGAGTTCGACCCCAAGGCGACCCCGGCCGCCTCCACGGACGGCACGGGAGGCACGGTGGGCGGAGGGGCCACCGGCGCCGCGCAGGGGGTTCAGACGCAGCTGTCCTCGCTCTCCAAGACGCTGGACGACGTTCCGGCGCTGCTCGGCCCGAACGGGACCGGTATCGGCTCCAACTCGTGGGTGGTCTCCGGCAAGTACACGACCACCGGCAAGCCGCTGCTCGCCAACGACCCGCACCTGGCGCCCCAGCTGCCGTCCGTCTGGTACCAGATGGGGCTGCACTGCAAGCAGGTCTCCAGCGCCTGTCCGTACGACACGGCGGGCTTCACCTTCTCCGGTATGCCCGGTGTGGTCATAGGTCACAATCAGGACATCAGCTGGGGCATGACCAACCTCGGTGCCGACGTCAGCGACCTGTACCTGGAGAAGGTCACCGCCGAGGGCTACCTCTACGACGGCAAGCAGGTGCCGTTCACCACCCGTGAGGAGACCATCAAGGTCGCGGGTGGCAAGAGCCGTACGATCACCGTCCGCACCACCAACAACGGCCCGATCATCTCCGACCGCGACGACGAGCTCGCCTCCGTCGGCAAGAGCGCTCCGGTGGGCAGCGGCGCCGACGATGTGGCCCCCGACCGCGGCGACGGCTACGCGGTGGCGCTGAAGTGGACCGCGCTCACCCCGTCCAACACCATGGACGCGGTCTTCGGGCTGAACACCGCCAAGAACTTCAGCGACTTCCGTAAGGCGGCCCGCGACTTCGCGGTGCCCTCCCAGAACCTGATCTACGCCGACACCCAGGGCAACATCGGCTACCAGGCGCCCGGCCAGATCCCGGTGCGCTCCAAGGGCGACGGCCGCTACCCGGCGCCCGGCTGGGACTCGCGCTACAAGTGGAGCAAGTACATTCCGCAGTCGGCGCTGCCCTGGGAGCTCAACCCCGATCGCGGCTTCATCGTCACCGCCAACCAGGCCGTCATAGACGAGAAGAGCTACCCGTATCCGCTGACCGACGACTGGGGGTACGGCGCGCGGAGCCAGCGCATCACCGACCTCATCGAGTCGAAGATCAAGGACGGCGGGAAGATCTCCACGGACGATATGCAGTCCCTGCAAATGGACAACAGCAGCGAGATCGCCAAGCTGCTGACGCCCTATCTGCTGAAGATCGACATCAAGGACGACTACGTACGCCAGGCGCAGAAGCTCCTGGAGAGCTGGGACTACACCCAGGACTCGGACTCGGCGGCCGCCGCGTACTTCAACGCCGTCTGGCGCAACACCCTCAAGCTGGCCTTCGGCGACAAGCTCCCCAAGGAGCTGCGGGTCAAGGGGGAGTGCCTGCGGGTGCGCCCGGCCGACGACTCGGGTCCGCTGGAGGACCTCAACGGCAACACCCGGCTGGTGCGCGAATGCGGTAAGCGCGATCCCGACATGGCGCAGCCCGACGGCGGCGACCGCTGGTACGAGGTCGTGCGCAGCATCATCAAGGATCCGAAGAACAACTGGTGGAAGACGGAGGGCACCCGCAACAAGCCCGGTGCCACCAACCGTGACGAGCTGCTCGCGCAGGCCATGCGGGCCGCGCGCTCCGAGCTCACCGCCAAGCTGGGCAAGGACATCAACAGCTGGAGCTGGGGCCGGCTGCACCGGCTGAACCTGAAGAACCAGACCCTGGGCACCGACGGCCCCGGCGCGGTCCAGTGGCTCCTCAACCGGGGCCCGTGGAACCTCTCCGGCGGCGAGGCGGCGGTCAACGCGACCGGGTGGAACGCGGCGGGCGGTTACGACGTCACCTGGGTCCCCTCGATGCGGATGGTCGTCAACCTCGACAACCTCGACAAGTCGCGCTGGATCAACCTCACCGGCGCCTCCGGCCACGCCTACAACGCGCACTACACGGACCAGACCGAGAAGTGGGCGAAGGGCGAGCTGCTGCCCTGGGCGTTCAGCAAGGGCGCCGTGGACAAGTCGACGGACGACGAGCTGGCGCTCACCCCGTAGCGATCCGTAGCGATCCATGGAGCACCCGGGGCCCCGCACGGGCCCCGAAGGGCCCGGTGGCCGTCTGAGGGGCGTTTGTGCCCCCGGCCGGTCCCGGGTCCGCCGACCCTCGCGGCCCCGCCGAGAGACGCCTCCGGGCGCCTCAGCGGGGCCGCGGCGTGAAGCGGTGGACGCCCGACGGCGTCACCGCCGCGTGCACCGGACGGTCGTGGCCCTCCTCGGGCACCTCGTCCAGCAGCTCGCCGTCGTACAGCAGCACCACCAGCGCCGGATCGGCCCCCGCGGCCGCCAGCCGGGCCAGCACCCGGTCGTACGAGCCGCCGCCGCGGCCCAGCCGCATCCCGCGCCGGTCCACCGCGAGCCCGGGCAGCAGCACCACGTCCGCCCGGGTGACCGCCTCGGGGCCGAGCCGCGGCCCCTCGGGCTCCAGCAGGCCGCGCCGGGCGGGCGCCAGCCGGCCGGCCCCCTCGTCCTCACCCCAGTCGAGATCGTCGTCCTCGAGCAGCACCGGAAGCAGCACCCGGGCCCCGCGGGCGCGCAGGGCCTCCCGCAGGGCGTGCGTACCGGGCTCGCTCCCCACGGACACATAGGCCGCGACCGTGGCCGCACCGGCGATCTCGGGCAGTTCCAGGGCGCGACACGCCAGGGCGGCGCCGGCCTTCTCGATGTCATCCGCCGTCAACCTGGACCTCACCGTCAGGTGACGTCTCCGCAATGCGCGCTTACTAGCGTCGGTGTTGATCACTGGGTGGGCAATCTCCTTGTCTCATGCCATATTCACCGAATACTCATCATTTGCCCCAAAGGCACCGGATAAGGTTCGGTGCATGACTCAATCGCGTACTCGGATCAGCAAGGCTGTCATCCCTGCCGCGGGCCTCGGAACCCGCTTTCTTCCGGCCACCAAGGCCACCCCCAAGGAGATGCTGCCGGTCGTCGACAAGCCGGCGATCCAGTACGTCGTCGAGGAAGCCGTCACCGCCGGTCTGTCCGACGTCCTCATGATCACCGGTCGTAACAAGCGGCCCCTGGAAGACCACTTCGACCGCAACTACGAGCTCGAAGAGGCACTGACCCGCAAGGGCGACGAGACCCGACTCGCCCGCGTCCAGGAGTCCAGCGACCTGGCGACCATGCACTACGTCCGGCAGGGAGACCCCAAGGGTCTCGGCCACGCCGTGCTCTGTGCCGCCCCGCACGTTGGTGACCAGCCCTTTGCCGTCCTCCTCGGCGACGACCTCATCGATGCCCGCGACCCGCTTCTGGCCCGCATGGTCGACGTCCAGGAGCAGCACAGCGGCAGCGTCATCGCCCTGATGGAGGTGGACCCTTCACAGATCCACCTCTACGGCTGCGCGGCGGTCAAGCCGACCGTGGACGACGACGT
This sequence comes from Streptomyces malaysiensis subsp. malaysiensis, assembly GCF_040653035.1. Lineage (NCBI taxonomy): Bacteria > Bacillati > Actinomycetota > Actinomycetes > Kitasatosporales > Streptomycetaceae > Streptomyces > Streptomyces malaysiensis. Next base: position 903,109 of record NZ_JBEZNG010000001.1, on the reverse strand, counting down.
CGTCCAGGTGACCGGCCTGGTCGAGAAGCCCGACCGCGCCGACGCACCCAGCAACTACGCCGTCATCGGCCGCTATGTGCTCGACCCGGCCGTCTTCGGGGTGCTGCGCAGGACCGAGCCCGGCCGCGGTGGCGAGATCCAGCTCACCGACGCCCTCCAGGCGCTAGCCTCCAGCCCGGACCTCGGCGGCCCTGTGCACGGCGTTGTCTTCAAGGGGCGCCGCTACGACACAGGCGACCGTGGCGACTATCTGCGTGCCATTGTCAGACTCGCGTGCGAACGTGAAGATCTGGGCCCGGAGTTCCGGGAATGGCTTCGCAGTTACGTCACCGAGGAGATGTAGCACCTTGAGCAGCACCGCAGAACGGGCCGCCGATCGTGGTCCGGACCAGGACCGGGTCTGGACGGTGGCCGAGCACCTCGACGACATCCTCGGGCACGTCCACCCGCTGGAGCCCATCGAGCTGCAATTGCTCGACGCCCAGGGCTGTGTCCTGGTGGAGGATGTCACCGTCCCCGGCGCGCTTCCGCCGTTCGACAACAGCTCCATGGACGGCTATGCCGTCCGTACGGCTGACGTCGCGGCCGCGACCGAGGACCATCCCGCGGTGCTGACCGTCGTCGGCGACATCGCGGCGGGCAGTGGTGACCTGCCCGCCGTGGGCCCCGGGGAGGCGGCCCGGATCATGACCGGCGCCCCGATCCCGCCCGGCGGCCAGGCCGTCGTCCCCGTCGAGTGGACCGACGGCGGCCTCGACAGCGGGCCGGTCACGCATATGCCCGCCCGTGGCTCGGACCCCCATGGCGGAAGCGGCAGGGTGCGCGTCTTCCGCCCGGCGAAGGACGCCCAGCATGTGCGCGCCCGGGGCAGCGACGCGGACGCGGGCGAGCTCGCGCTGCGCGCCGGCACGGTCCTGGGCGCCCCGCAGATCGGGCTGCTGGCCGCGCTCGGCCGCGCCACCGTGAAGGTGCGGCCCCGGCCCCGGGTGGTCGTGCTCTCCACCGGCAGCGAGCTGGTCCAGCCCGGCGAGGACGTGGGCCCCGGCCGGATCCACGACTCCAACAGCTTCCAGCTCACCGCCGCCGCCCGGGAGGCCGGCGCGATCGCCTACCGGGTGGGCGCGGTGGCCGACGACGCCGAGACGCTGCGCGCCGCCGTCGAGGACCAACTGGTCCGCGCCGATGTCGTCGTCACCAGTGGCGGGGTCAGCGTCGGCGCCTACGACGTGGTCAAGGAGGCGATGCACGAGGTCCACTTCCGCAAGCTGGCCATGCAGCCCGGCAAGCCCCAGGGCTTCGGCCGCGTCGGCCCGGAGAGCACCCCGCTGCTCGCCCTGCCGGGCAACCCGGTGAGTTCGTACGTCTCCTTCGAGCTCTTCGTGCGGCCCGTCATCCGCACCATGCTGGGCAGCGCCGACGTCCACCGCACCATCGTGCAGGCGGTCTGCCCCGAGGGCGTCGCCTCCTCGCCCAAGGACCGGCGCCAGTTCCTGCGCGGCTGGTACGAGCCGGCCACGATCGACGGGCCGGCCACCGTCAGCCCGGTGGGTGGCACGGGATCGCACCTGATCAAGGCCATGGCGCACTCCAACGCGCTGATCGTCGTCCCCGAGAACGTCACCGAGGTCGCCCCCGGCTGCGAGGTGGACGTCGTCCTGCTGGCCTAGCCGCCATTCGCGGCGGGTACGGTGTCGTCCCACACAGGAGCCACCTGGCCCGGACCGGGAGAACGATGAGCAGCGCCCAGGACCATCTCACCCACCTCGACCCGTCGGGCGCCGCCCGCATGGTCGACGTCTCGGCCAAGGACGTCACCGCGCGCACCGCCCGCGCGAGCGGCCGCGTACGGGTCGCGCCGCGCGTCGTGGAACTGCTGCGCGGCGAGGGCGTTCCCAAGGGCGACGCCCTCGCCACCGCCCGTATCGCGGGCATCATGGGCGCCAAGCGGACCCCGGATCTGATCCCGCTGTGTCATCCGCTCGCGGTGTCCGGCGTCACGGTGGACCTCGAGGTCGCCGATGACGCCGTCGAGATCACCGCCACCGTGAAGACCACGGACCGCACGGGCGTGGAGATGGAGGCCCTGACGGCGGTCTCGGTCGCCGCCCTGACGGTGATCGACATGGTCAAGGCCGTCGACAAGGGAGCCGTCATCACCGACGTCCGGGTGGAGGAGAAAACCGGCGGCAAGTCCGGCGACTGGAGCCGGGCATGAGCGGCTCAGCGGCGCCGCGCCGCCGCGCCCTGGTCGTCACCGCCTCCAACCGGGCCGCCGCCGGGGTCTACGCCGACACCGGGGGCCCGCTGATCGCCGAGGGTCTTGCGGGCCTCGGCTTCGCCGTGGACGGCCCGCGCGTGGTGCCCGACGGCGATCCGGTGGAGGCCGCTCTGCGGGACGCCGTGGCGGCCTCGTACGACGTCGTGGTGACCACCGGCGGCACCGGGCTCACCCCCACCGACCGCACCCCGGAGGCCACCCGGCGCGTCCTGGACCGCGAGATCCCCGGGATCGCGGAGGCCATCCGCGCCGAGGGGCTCGCCAAGGTGCCCACCGCCGCGCTCTCCAGGGGGCTCGCCGGAGTCGCCGGCACCACCCTGGTGGTCAATCTGCCCGGCTCCACCGGAGGGGTCCGTGACGGCCTCAAGGTGCTCGGCCGCCTCCTGGAGCACGCGGTCGACCAGATCCACGGCGGGGACCACCGCAGGCCCGCTGAATCCACCCAGCCCGCTGACCCTGCTGATCCCGCTGACCCCGCCGATCCCGCGGGATCGGCCGGGAGCCCGCGCTGAACGCCCCCTGGCCGGTCGTGCTGGCGGACGGCGACACCGTTCTCCGCCCCATAAAGCTGCGTGACCAGCGCGCCTGGCGCGAGATCAACCAGCGCAACCGGGAGTGGCTACGGCGCTGGGAGGCGACCATCCCGCCGCCCGCGCCGGGCGGCCCCGTCACCCATCGGCCCACCTACCGGCAGATGGTCCGCCACCTGCGGGCCGAGGCGCACGCGGGCCGGATGCTGCCGTTCATCATCGAGTACCAGGGGCGCCTGGCCGGGCAGTTGACGGTCGCCGGGATCACCTGGGGGTCGATGTGCTCGGGCCATATCGGCTACTGGGTCGACCAGGCGGTGGCCGGGCGCGGGGTGATGCCGACCTCGGTCGCGCTCGCCGTCGACCACTGCTTCCGCACCGTCGGACTGCACCGCATCGAGGTGTGCATCCGGCCCGAGAACCTGCCCAGCCGCCGGGTGGTGGAGAAACTCGGATTCCGCCAGGAGGGACTGCGCCCGCGCTATCTCCACATCGACGGCGCATGGCGCGACCACCTGGTCTACGCGCTCACGGTGGAAGAACTGTCCGAGGGGCTGCTCGACCGGTGGCATCGGACCCGACCAGGCGCATCGCAGAAATAAAATATCTGTTCGAATTACGGGAGAACATTTCCAACCTGGTCATCCCAACAATCACAAAAAACTTTCGAGATATCAGCCAGATCGTGCGACACACCGCGCCAATTGGCAGATGGCCTCATGCGGACCCCTCTACCGTGTGAGCGTGAGCAGCAGTGGCCTCATCTACGCAGTCATCGTCGGGGCCTGGGCCGCCTATTTGGTGCCGATGTGGCTTCGTAGGCAGGACGAGCTCAATGAGGCCCGTCCGACGGAACGCTTCAGCACCGCCATCCGGCTGCTGTCCGGACGGGCGGGCATGGAGCGCCGTTACGCCAAGAGCCGTGTGGACCTCGAGCGCCCCGGGGACCCGGCGGACGACCCTGCGGAGCGCGCCGAGGACGCGGACGCCCCCGCCGCGGCGGGCGCCTCCGCCGAGCCGGGGCGCTACGTGGCCGACCCGGAAGCGGTGACCGACGCGGTCGACGTCCGGGCCTTCGCCGACCCCGTAACCCTGTGCGCCCCCGCTCCGGCGGCCGGCGACGCCCCCGCCGAGGCCGTGTCGGCACCGGCGGCCGGGGGTGCGACCGGCGCCCGGGGCACGGGCGGCACGGCCGGTGCGCGCGGCCAGGGTGGCTCGGCCGGTGCGCGCGCCGCGGGCGGCGGAGCCTGGAGCGCGCTGGACCGTGGACGGCGCGCGCGAGTGCTCGCGCGCCGCCGCCGCACCACCGTGATGCTCTTCCTCGGCTTCACCTTCGGCGCGATCGTCGCCGCCGTCGGCGGCCTCGCCTTCCTGTGGGCCCCGGGCATCCCGGCCATACTGCTCAGCGCCTATATCGCCTATCTGCGCGCCCAGGAGCGCCGCCGCTTCGCGTTCACCATGGACCAGCGCCACGCCGAGCAGGCCGCGCAGCGGCTGCGTGAGCGCCGTCGGCGGACCCATCCGCCTGCCGAGTGCCCCTCCGACGACGACGGCCCCGTGGACCCTCCCGCCCCCGCCGAGGCCGAGCCCGCCCCGGCGCCGGCCCCCTCCCGGCACGCGGCCGGGCGCCGCGCCCTGGTCGAGCAGACCGATCACGCGGAGTGGGTGGACCACGAGCGTGAGCGTGAGCGGGGCCCGGCCGCCGGGGAGGGCTGGGAGCCGGTGCCCGTCCCGCTGCCCACCTACGTCACCGCCCCGGTCGCCCCGCGCGCCACCGGCAGCGTCGACCTGGCGGCCCCCGACGCCTGGAGCTCCGCCCGCTCCAGCACCGTCGACCCCGCCTCCGCCCAGGACCCCGCCCCGGCCCCGGACCCGGTCGCCACCCCGCCCCGCGGCGCCCGCGATCGTGGCCGCACCCCCCTCTTCGACCAGTACGCCGACGAGGACCGGCCACGTGCTGCCAACGAGTGACGGCCCCTTCACTGACCAGCGAGGAACGGATTACCAAGCACCCGGGAGGGGATGCTAGAGTTTCACTCGTTGCAAGGGCCTGTGGCGCAGACTGGTAGCGCACCTCGTTCGCATCGAGGGGGTCAGGGGTTCAAATCCCCTCAGGTCCACCGCAGCTCAAAGCCCCCGCCGGGGAAACCTGGCGGGGGCTTTTTGGTGCCGTCAGGCGGTTTGGTTTTCCGCGCTGACCATCCAGGCGTGCTTTTCCATGGAGTCGATGATCGCGTGCAGCAGGTCGGCCGTGGAGGGGTCCTCGTTGTCGATCCGGTCGTGGTGGGTGCGCAGGGTGTCGACGGTGGCGCGCAGGCGTGTGGTGACGAGATCGACGACGTTGGTCACGCTCACCTCGCCCTCCGGGAAGCCGGGGAGCGTGGTGGTCGCCGACACCGTGTCGGAGCGGCCGTCCGGGCAGGTCGCGAGCGCGCGCATGCGTTCGGCGATGGTGTCGGCCGACTCCCGGGCGTCATCGACGATCTGATCCAGTTGAAGGTGCAGGTCCCGGAAGTTGTGGCCGACCACGTTCCAGTGGGCCTGCTTCCCTTGGAGATGGAGTTCGACGAGGTCCACCACGATCTGCTGCAACGACTGGGTGAACTGCGGCGAGGCCGTGAATCCGGTGATACCGCTCTCCGGACGTCGGGAACCTCCGGGAGAAGAGGCCATGGGGTGTCTCCTTCGAAAGCGCCGCACAGCAGACCCCTGGCACGGAGGCCCGTGTTCCTATGCGATCAAGCCTTAGGGAGGTCTCCGGCCGTCGCCACCGCGCCTGGTCCGGTTGGGTGGACGGCCGGGCGCCGGGCGGATCGGGGCGGGTGAGCCCCGGTACCCAGGGGGAATGAGTACTCGGCGCGATTCGCCCACGCCCCGCGCGCGGTTGGGTGGAACGGTGAACGGGACAGCTTCCACCGGAACGGGCGCGGCCGAGGCGTCCGGCGCCGCGCATGACCGGAGACTCCGTACGGCGGCCAAGGTCGGCCTCGCGCTGTTGGTGCCCACGGCCGTCGTCAGCGTCGTCCTGTCCCTGATGACGGAACGTGCCGCCGACTGCGTCATGTACGGCAACCGCTGCTCCTCCATTCCGGGCCCGATGATCTTCGGGGCGTTTCTCGTGTCGGCGGCGCTGGGTGCCTTCGCCGTCGGCTGTCCCCGGGAGCGGCTGCCGTTCGCCTCGGCGCGTTCGTGGGCGGTGAAGTTGCAAGGCGTCGCCCAGGTGGCGATGGCGATGCTGCTGCTGGTCTCTCCCTGAGCGTTCGGGAGGTGCGATGTCATGGAATCGTGCTGACCGCGTTGGTGTTTGGTGCGAGCCGTGAGACCGGTGATGGCGCAGGCCAGGGGCAGAGGCATAGTGGTGCCCTGTTCCGTGGCTCCATGGCGGGAAACCGCTGTAGGCCATAGTGCGTCACAGCACAACAACTGCACCACAACAGGGGGATAAGGCTCCATGCCACTCATACGCCGTTCCACTGTGGCCGCCGCGGCGATGACCGCGCTGCTGGTGGTCTCCGCTTCGGCCTGCGGGCCCGGTGACGACGAGGCGGCTTCCTCGTCGAGCTCCTCGGCCGCGTCCGCCGGTCAGCAGGCCAAGGACGGGATCCAGTTGCCCGAAGGCGTCCCGACGAGTCTGGACGACCTGAAGAAGTGGAAGGAGGGCGGCTGGAAGGACTGGGACAAGTGGGCCCGCAAGGCATCGGAATTCGCCAATCCGATCATCAAGAACTTCTGGCAGCCGTCCAGGATGGCCAAGGCGAAGGACTCGTCGAAGACCGTCTCCACACAGAGCACCGGCCAGAACCAGGCGGCCACCGACCCCGAGCCGCCCGCCGTGCCGGCCAAGCAGGTCTCGCGGCCGTACCACCAGAACATGGCGCCCGTCGGGAAGGTGTTCTTCGACAGCCCCGAGGGGCCGATGGTGTGCTCCGGCACGGTTGTCGACGACCCGGCCCACCCGGGGAAGTCCAACCTGGTGTGGACCGCGGGCCACTGTGTGCACTCCGGCAAGCAGGGCGGCTGGATGCGCAACATCGTGTTCGTGCCCTCGTACAACGACAACGGGCTGGCGGCCGAGCAGACCCAGACGGCGGCCCAGAACGAGGTCAGCCCCTACGGCGTGTGGTGGGCGGACTGGTCGCAGACCTCGTCCGAGTGGATCGCCAACGGCGGTAAGACCGGCGGGCTGGGGTCGGCCTACGACTTCGCGGTGCTGCATGTGAAGCCCGAGAGCGGCAGTGGCAAGTCGCTTCAGGAGACGGTCGGGGCCTCGGTGCCGGTGTGGTTCGGGGCGCCGTCGGCGGACCGGGTGAGCTCGATCGGCGCCTACGGCTATCCGCAGGCCCCGCCCTACGACGGGGCGAAGATGTTCAACTGCACCAGCAGGCCGGGCCGGCTGTCGTTCTCGCCGACCTCGCCGACGATGTACCGGATCGGCTGCTCGATGACCGGCGGGACCTCGGGCGGCGGCTGGTTCGTCAACCACGACGGCAAGACGGTGCTGGCATCCAACAGTTCGATCGGCTCGTACGGACACACCTGGCTCGCCGGTCCGCATCTGGGGACCGAGGCCAAGGGCGTGTTCGAGGCCATCAGCGAGAAGTTCGCCGGTCAGGGCTGACCCCGCGCGAACGCCTTCGGGCGCACGGTAGACGAAGGGGCCCGCTCCTCATCCGGGGCGGGCTCCTCGTCATGGCCGCCTTACGGTCGCGTCCACCGCGTCCGTTCCGTCCGTCGCCTCCGTAAGGAGCTTGGCGTAGCAGCGGCTGCTCTCCTCGAAGCGGTAGAGCCCGAACTTCGTCACCGGTGCATAGCCGGACGAGGTGTAGAGCCCGATGGCCTCGGGCTGCTCGGTGCCGGTCTCCAGGACCATCCGCACCCGCCCCGCCTCCCGCGCGCTGTCCTCCAGCGCCGCGAGGATGTACCGGGCCAGCCCACGCCCGCGGGCCGCGCGTACCACGAACATCCGCTTGATCTCGGCGTCCCCGTCCTCGTAGCCCTCATCGCTCCGCTCCTGGCTGCGCCAGCCGCCGCTCGCGACCGGAGTGCCGTCCGTGTCGTAGACGACGAGGTAGAGGCCGTGCGGCGGGTCGAAGTGGGTCGCGTCCATGGGCGTCAGATCGCCCTCGCCGTAGCGCTCGGCGTACTCGACCTGTACTTCGCCGTCGAGTTTGCGGGCGTCGGGGTGGTCGTAACGGACGGTTCGAATGTTCATGCGATGGATCGTACTTCTATGCAGTGCGCGTGGCGCGTGGTTTTTGTCGCGTATCGTGCCGGGGGTGCTCACCGTGACGACCGTGAATGTAAACGGGCTGCGCGCCGCCGCCAAAAAGGGCTTTGTCTCCTGGTTGGACGGTACCGCGGCCGATGTGGTGTGCCTCCAGGAGGTACGCGCCGAGCCCAAGGAGCTGCCCGAGGCGGTTCGCGAACCCCATGGCTGGCATGTGGTGCACGCCCCCGCGGCGGCCAAGGGCCGGGCCGGGGTGTCGGTGTACGCCCGGCGCGAGCTTGAGGGCGTCCGGGTCGGCTTCGGGTCGTCCGAGTTCGACGGCAGCGGCCGCTATGTGGAGGTCGATCTGCCCGGCGTGACCGTGGGCAGCCTGTACCTCCCCTCGGGTGAGGTCGGCACCGACCGCCAGGACGAGAAGGAGCGCTTCATGGCGGAATTCCTTCCGTATCTGAAGGAGCTGCGCGAGCGGGCGGCGGCCGGTGGGCGCGAGGCGCTGGTGTGTGGTGACTGGAACATCGCCCACCAGGAGGCCGACCTCAAGAACTGGAAGGCCAACCAGAAGAAGTCCGGCTTCCTGCCGGACGAGCGGGCCTGGCTGACCAGGGTCTTCGAGGAGGCGGCGTACGTGGACGTGGTGCGTGGTCTGCACCCGGATGTCGCCGGTCCGTACTCGTGGTGGTCCTACCGTGGCCGGGCCTTTGACAACGACGCGGGCTGGCGCATCGACTACCAGGTCGCCACCCCCGGGCTCGCCGAACGCGCGGTCAAGGCGGTCGTGGAGCGGGCGGCCGCCTACGACCAGCGGTGGAGCGACCATGCCCCGGTGACGGTGGTCTACGGCCCGGCTCGCTGACCTTCGCGGGGTCGTCGGTTCCGCATGCTCGCTGACCTTCGAGGGGGCGTCGATACCGCGCGCTCACCGGCCTTCGCGCGCTCGCTGACGCGTACGGGGCAACCCGCCCCACGCGTTCGCTGACGCTCACTCGGCCGGGTTCACCGACTCCGCGGCGTGTCGCCCAGATCCGCCCGCATCCGGCGGTTCATGGCCATCGTCAGCTCGGCGTCGACCACGCTCGTGGCCAGTGGCCGCAGCCGCTCCACAGTCTCGCCGATGTCCTCGCCGCGCTCCTGGGCGTCCGCCAGCACATGGGTGCGCAGCAGTGTGACGAAGGTCTCGGCGATCGCGTCCACATGCTCACGCACCTCGCGCGCCGCCGCGAGCACGGCGGTCAGCGGGACGCCCTGCTCGACCAGGGTGTGTGAGACATCCAGCAGGCGGCGGCTGAGGTGGACGATCTCGTCGCCGTCGACGGCCAGATAGCCGAGGTCGAGGGAGGTGATGAGGTTCTCCGGGGTGACCTCCCCCTCGAAGTAGTCCGCGAGCACCTCGGGGGCGAGCCGGACCGGGGTCTCCGCGGGCCAGGAGGCGGCCGCGCCCGGCATGCCGAGCAGCTCGCCCACGTCCCGGCGGCCGCTTTCGAAGGCGGTGAGCAACTCGACGATGCCGCCGAGGGTGTGACCACGCTCCAGCAGCGCCGCGATCGTCCGCAGCCGGGCCAGATGGTGGTCGTTGTACCAGGCGATCCGGCCCTCGCGGCGCGGCGCTGGGAGCAGCTTGCGCTCCCGGTAGAAGCGCAGGGTGCGCACGGTGATCCCGGCCTTCTCGGCCAGTTCCGCCATGCGGTACTCGCGTACCTCGTCCGCTTCGCTCTTCGCCACAAGGGAAGCCTATGCCGAAGCCAAGGCCGCGGCCGGTCTGGTGCGACCGGCGGTAACTTCGTTATCCACAGCCCCTACCGCTCGGTAGATCCCTGTCCTACGCTCCCATCGTGCCAGTGATTGCTGGCACGGTCGTATTCGCGTTCGTGGGAGGCGGCGGCATGGCTGGGCTGACGCATGAGCATGTACGGGTGGCGGTGATCGGCGCCGGATTCGGCGGGCTGGGAGCGGCGGTGCGGCTGCGCCGCGCGGGCATCACGGACTTCGTGGTGCTGGAGCGGGCGGACGCGGTCGGCGGGGCCTGGCGGGACAACACCTATCCGGGCTGTGCCTGTGATGTTCCGTCACATCTGTATTCCTTCTCCTTCGCGCCCAACCCCGACTGGCCCCGGAACTTCTCCGGTCAGCCGCATATCCGCGCGTATCTGGAGCGGGTCGCCGACACCTTCGGGCTGCGGCCGCACCTCCGCTTCGATGCCGAGGTGCGGTCCCTGCGCTGGGACTCCGGGGCGGTGCACTGGGAGGTGGAGACCGCGCGGGGCTCGCTGACCGCCGATGTCGTGGTCAGCGCCACCGGTCCGCTGGCCGACCCGCGGATGCCGGACATCCCGGGGCTCGACGGCTTCCCCGGCGCGGTCTTCCACTCCGCGCGCTGGGACCACACCGTCGATCTCCGCGGTAAGCGCGTGGCGATGATCGGCACGGGCGCCTCGGCCATCCAGATCGTCCCCGCCATCGAGCGCGAGGTCGGCCGGCTCACCCTCTTCCAGCGCACCCCGGCCTGGGTGCTGCCCCGGATGGACCGCCGGATCAGCGGCGTCGAGCGATGGCTGCATACGAAGGTCCCGGCCACCCGGGCGCTGCGCCGCGGGGTGCTGTGGGGCATCCGGGAGCTTCAGGTCGGAGCCTTCACCAAGCGGCCGGGCGAGATGCGGTTCGTCGAGCGGCTGGCCGCTGCCCATATGCGACGGGCCGTCAAGGACCCGGCGCTGCGGGCGGCGCTGACGCCCGACTACCGCATCGGCTGCAAGCGCATCCTGCTCTCCAACGACTACTATCCGGCGCTCGCCCAGCCGCATGTGGATGTGGTTCCGGCCGGGCTGAAGGAGGTGCGCGGCACCACCCTCGTCGGTGCCGACGGCACCGAGGCCGAGGCCGACGTGATCATCTTCGGCACCGGCTTCCATGTGACCGACGTCCCCATAGCCCACCGGGTGACCGGGGCGCGCGGGACGACGCTCGCGGAGGAGTGGAAGGACGGGATGGAGGCGCTGCGCGGCACCACTCCGGCGGGCTTCCCCAACTTCCTGACCATCATCGGGCCCAACACCGGCCTCGGGAACAGCTCGATGATCCTCGTCATAGAGGCACAGCTGGCCTATATGGCCGACTATCTGCGCCAGTTGGACACCCTGGGCGGCAAGGTCGCGCTGGACGCCCGGCCGTCGGCGGTGCGCGCCTACACCGACATGGTCCAAGAGCGGATGCGGCGCACGGTGTGGAACACCGGCGGCTGTGACAGCTGGTACCTCGACAACGGCCGGAACACCACGCTGTGGCCCGGGACGACCACCGAGCTGCGGAGGGAAACCCGGCGCGTGGACCTCGCCGAGTACCGGGTGCTGCGGCCGCACACCGGCCCGGTCAAGGCCACCGTGTCCACGGCCGGTGCGGGGAGGGGATCGCGGTGAGGCGGCTTCCTTCCCCGCCCTCCTCGGGGCCGTACGCACCGCCCGTCCCGGAGCGCACCTTGACGGTCGTCTCGGCCGACGGGAGCCGGGTCCATACGGAGCTGCACGGCCCCGAGGACGCCCCGGCCGTCGTGCTCGCGCACGGCTGGACCTGCTCCACGGCCTTCTGGGCGCCGGTGGTGCGCGCCCTTTCGGCAGATCACCGGGTGATCGTCTACGACCAGCGCGGCCATGGCCGCAGCCCGGCCCCCGGCCCCGGCGGCTATAGCACCCACGCCCTGGCCGACGACCTGGTGGCGGTGGTGGAAGCGGCTCTTCCGGCCGGTCGGCGGGCCGTGCTGGCGGGCCACTCCATGGGCGGGATGACGCTGATGGCCGCGGCCGACCGCCCCGTGCTGCGTGAGCGCGCGGCCGCCGCGGTGCTGTGCAGCACTGGCGCCTCACGGCTGGTGGACCGGGCGCGGGTGCTGCCGCTGCGCCCGCCGCGGGCACGGGCGCTGGCGCACCGCGCGCTCCTCGGCTCACGCGCCCCGCTGGGCCCGGTCACCCCGCTCTCCAAGCGGCTGGTGCGGTACGCCACGATGGGCCCCGGCGCCGACCCGGCCGCGGTGGAGGTATGCGCGCGGATCCTGCACGCCTGCCCCCGCGCCGTGCGCGCCGGATGGGGCCGGGTGTTGCTGGATCTCGAACTGGACGCGCGCATCGGTGAACTGACCATGCCCACGGCCGTCATCGCCGGCACCGCCGACCGGCTCACCCCGCTCGAGCACGCCCACGCCATGGCCGCCGCGCTGCCGCACTGCACCGGCCTCATCGAGCTCCCCGGGCTCGGCCATATGACGCCGGTGGAGGACCCCGAGGCGGTCACCGGAGTGATCCGCGGTCTGGTCGAGGAGTACGGGACGTCCCAGGCGCCCCACCCCTCGACAACTCAGAAACCCCATGCGAAGGAGCAGACGGCATGAGTGCGCGCAGAAGCCTTCAGGGCCAGGTCGCGGTGGTGACGGGCGCGGCGCGGGGAGTCGGCGAGCTGCTCGCCCGCAAGCTCTCCGCACGCGGTGCGAAGGTCGCGCTGGTGGGCCTGGAGCCCGAGGAACTGAAACGGGTCTCGGAGCGGCTGCCCACCGACTCCGCCCACTGGTACGCCGATGTCACCGACGCCAAGGCGATGGCGCGGGTGGCGGAGGAGGTCGTGGAGCGGTTCGGCGCGGTGGACATCGTCTGCGCCAACGCGGGCGTGGCCCAGGGCGGTCCGTTCCTCGACTCCGAGGAGACGGCCTGGCGGCGGGTGATCGAGGTCAATCTGCTGGGCAGCGTCACCACGGCCCGTGCCTTCCTGCCCGCGCTGACCGCCAGCCGCGGCTATCTGTTGCAGATCGCCTCGCTGGCCGCGATCGCGCCCGCGCCCATGATGACGGCGTACTGCGCGTCCAAGTCCGGTGTCGAGGCGTTCGCCCACAGTCTGCGGGCCGAGGTGGGCCACCGTGGGGTCCGGGTCGGTGTGGGCTATCTGAGCTGGACGGACACCGATATGGTGCGCGGCGCCGACCAGGACGAGGTGATGCGCGAGCTACGGCAGCGGCTGCCCTGGCCCGCGGGCCGCACCTATCCGCTGGGCCCGGCGGTGGACCGGCTGGTGGCGGGCATAGAGCGCCGGTCGGCGCATGTGTACGCGCAGTGGTGGCTGCGCGGTATGCAGTCGGTGCGCGGCTATCTGCCCATGTTCATCCACGCCGTGGGGCAGCGCGAGATGCGCCGTGCCGAACCGCGGCTGGCGGCCACCCGGAAGGAGCGGGGCGGTCTGGTGGGCGAGGGCGGCGCGGCGGACGAGCGAGCGCGCACGGCTGGGACGGGGGACGCACTGGACACCGCGGATACGCAGCGTCACCAGTAACGCTCTGTCAACCGCGCTGACCTGTGCTTTCTTCAGCTCCTTCGGTCCGGAATGCGGCGAAAGTCGCCGCATGTAACTCTTGTCGGGCCCGACGCCATTCATCCGATGAGGAGTGACACATGGGCCCCAAGGACCAGCCGAACGAGAAGGCTCAGCAGGGCAAGCGGAAGTCGCAGGGCGGACGCGGCCAGGAGCGCCGCGGCCAGCAGATGCAGGAGGGCCAGCAGATGCAGTCCGGCGACCGCATGCAGTCCGATGAGCGCATGGAGGAGCGCTCCCGCCGGGAGCCGGGGCAGGAGCAGCGCCGTGGCCGGCAGGGCGGACCGGAGGACCGCGGGGAGTCCCAGCGGATGAGCCGCGAGCGCCGTCAGCAGGGCATGGGCGACGAGATGATGGACCAGGAGCCCTACGAAGAGATGTGACCCGCCGGGGCGGGGGCGCGTCCCAAGGCCGACCTTGGGGACACGCCCCCGCGCCCGCCCCCGCCTGCCCGCTCCCCGCCCGTCCGCTCCCTGCCCTCCCTCCCTCCGCCTGCCCTCCCTCTGCCTGCCCGTCCCCGCCCGCCTGCTTCCGCCCGCCTATTTCCCCCCGCGCGGCGGCAGTTGGGGTCGGCGCAGATCGGGGACGCCCGAGTAGTCCGGCGGGGTCGCGGCCGGGTGTCGTTCCAGCAGATCGAGCGCCGTACGGACGGCGACCCCCAGCTGCGGATGGCGGCCCTCCGCCCAGTCCACGGGGGAGCGCGGCGCCTCGATGTCCGGCTCCACGCCGTGGTTCTCCACGCTCCAGCCGTAGGCGTCGAACCACGCGGCGTTCATCGGCACCGTGATCGACGTACCGTCGCCCAGGCGGTGACGGCCGGTCATCCCGACCACCCCGCCCCAGGTGCGCAGCCCCACCACCGGCCCGATGCCCTGGATCTTGAAGGCCGCGGTGATCATGTCGCCGTCGGAGGAGGTCATCTCGTCGGCGACGGCGACGATCGGCCCGCGCGGCGCATTGCTCGAGTACGACACGGGCTGGGCGTTGCGGGTGAGGTCCCAGCCCATGACCTTGCGGGTGAGCTTCTCCACCACCAGCTCGCTGATGTTGCCGCCCGCGTTGCCCCGGACGTCCACGATCAGCGCGGGCAGTGACATCTCGCGGCGCAGATCGCGGTTGAACTGCGCCCAGCCGGAGCCGCCCATATCGGGGATGTGGAGATAGCCGCACCGCCCGCCGCTCAACTCCCGCACCACGGCCCGGCGCTGGGCGACCCAGTCCTGATAGCGCAGCGGCCGGTCGTCGATCAGCGGGGAGACCGCGACCCGCCGCGGTGGCCCCTCGCCGTCCTGCGGTTCGAAGGTCAGCTCCACCGTCGTGCCGCCCGCGGCGGTCAGCAGCGGATACGGACCGGCCACCGGGTCCACCGGACGCCCGTCGACATGGGTGAGGACGGCGCCGTCCCGGATGCCCAGACCGGCCAGCGGTGAGCGGGCCCGGGAGTCGGAGGACTCACCGGGCAGGATGCGGGCCACCGCCCACCGGCCGTCCTTGGTGCGGATGAGGTTGGCGCCGAGCAGTCCGATGGGGCGCTGGTAGTGGGACGGTCCCTCGTTGCGGCGCGCGGCGCTGACGTAGGCATGGGAGGTGCCCAGTTCGCCGAGGGTCTCGCGGAGCAGATCGGCGAACTCGTCGGGCGAGGCGACCCGTTCGACCAGCGGGCGGTACTGGTCGAGCACCCCGTCCCAGTCGACACCGCACATCCCCGGGTCCCAGTAGAAGTGCCGGGTGATGCGCCCGGCCTCGTCGTACGCCTGCCGCCACTCGGCCGCCGGATCGGCGGTGTGCTGGATCCGCCGCATGTCGATATGGACGGTGGAGTCGCTGTCGGCGGTGTCGGTGGCGGGCACCGCGCGCAGATCGCCGTCGTCGTAGACCACCAGCCGGGTGCCGTCGCCGCTGACCACGAACCAGTCCAGGTCGCTGGTGAGTTCGGTCCGCTTGGCCTTGGCCAGGTCGAAGTGTTCGAGGGTGGGGCGGCCGGAGGTCTCGGCCGGATTGGCGAACGTCTCGCCGAGCGCGCCCGAGATCGGCCAGCGCAGCCACACCAGTCCGCCGCCGCTGACCGGGCGCAGCGAGGAGTACTTGGACGCGGACACCGGGAAGACCGTGACCCGGCTGGCCAGCCCCTCCACCTCGACCGTCACCGTGCCGTCGCCCTCGCCACCGCTGATGTCCGGGTCCAGTCCGCCGGCGGCCGGGCGCCCCTCGGGGGAGAGCGCGAAGGGCGAGGGGGTGGCGGAGGACAGCGGTACGAGATAGGGGCGGCAGCCCAGCGGGAAGGAGAGGTCGCCGGTGTGCACGTCGTAGACGGGGTCGAAGCCGCGCCAGGAGAGGAAGGCGAGATAGCGGCCGTCGCTGGTGAAGACCGGCTCCTCGTCCTCGAACCGCCCGTTGGTCACCTCCACTATGGTCCGGTCGGCCAGCCGCGCGATCTTGATCGAGCGCAGTGTGCGCCCTATTCCGGGGTGGGACCAGGCGAGCCAGGCCGAGTCGGGGGAGAAGGCAAGGTCGCCCACCGGGCCGTTGTCCGACCGGATCAGCTCGGTGACCTCGCCGTCCCCCTCGGGGGAGGTGTCCACCAGCAGCAGCCGTCCGTCGCCCGCGGCCACCGCGAGCCGGTCGCCGTCCGGTGAGGACTCCAGCTCACGCACCCGCCCCAGCAGCCCGGCGGCCAGCCGGCGCGGTTCGCCGGGGTCGCTGGCCCGGGGCAGATGCCCTATCTCGATGGCGTCCTCGCCCTCCGCGTCGGTGAGGTACGCGACCCGGCCGGTGGAGCCCAGCATCACGGGCAGCCGCACCCGGACGCCCGGGGTGTCGGCGAGGGTGCGGGCGGGGCCGTCGCGGTGGGTGAGCCAGTACAGGCTGGAGCGGACGCACACCGCGCTGCCCCGGCCCGTGGTGTCCACCGACAGCGAGTCGATGTGCGAGGCGGCCGGCACCTGGTAGGGCCGCCGCCCGGTCCGCGCCCCGCCCAGCCGTACGTCCAGCTTGCGCGGTTCGCCGTCCGGGCCCAGGTCGTCCACCAGCCACAGCTCGCCCGCGCATTGGTAGACGACGCGGGAGCCGTCGGTCGAGGCGTGCCGTGCGTAGAAGTCGGCGTGGTCGGTGTGGCGGCGCAGATCGGAGCCGTCGGGCAGACAGGAGTAGAGGTTGCCGATGCCCTCGTGGTCGGAGAGGAAGGCGATCCGGCCGCCGACGAACATCGCCGCGTCCAGATGGCCGTTCAGCTCGGCCATGAGCCGGGTGCCGTGCAGCCACAGCCGGCCGGTCGCCCCGCCCCGGTAGCGCTTCCAGGTGGCGGGCTCATGCGGCGGCTTGCCGGTCAGCAGCAGGGTGCGGCGCTCACCGTCGAGGTCGGCCACGGCGATGTCGGACACCGGCCCCCAGGGCAGCCGCCCGCCGGGGCTGCCGTCGGTGGGCAGGCTGTAGGCCCAGGAGAAATGGGAGAACGGCTGCTCATGGGAGGAGACCGCGAGGATCTGGGAGGCGCCGTCCTGGTCCGGCGGGCTCCAGCCGCAGACCTGGGCGTCCGTACTGCCCCAGTAGGTCAGCCTGCGGGCCCGGCCGCCGGCCACGGGGACGAGATAGATCTCCGGGTCGAGGCTGCGCCAGGTGGTGAACGCGATCTGTGAGCCGTCGGGGGAGAAGCGGGCGGGGCCCACGCGCGTACGGTCCACGGTCAGCCGCCAGGCCCGCCCGGGTGATCCACCGGGCGCGGTCAGCGGGGCGACCCACAGATCGTCCTCGGCCGCGAAGCACAGCAAGTCGCCGTGCAGATGCGGAAATCGCAGGTACGCCAGGTCGTCGTCGCATGCGTAAGGCTCCACCCACCTATGTTTTCGGGCTACGCCATTCGGAGCAACTCGGTTGTGTGACCGAGACCACGAGCGAAACGGTCCAGTTTCGATAGTGCCGGGCGTATGCTGGAGGAGTACGAAACCGTTTCGTTCGGAGGGAGGCGACGCGCCATGCGGACCACGGACCGGCCGACGGAGGACCGGGACACCGCCCGGGTGCGCCGCAGCAGGCTCTCCCCGGAGCGTGAGCGGGAGTTGTACGAGGCGGTGCTGGAGCTGCTCGGCGAGGTCGGATACGACGGTCTGACGATGGACGCCGTCGCGGCCCGTACGCGATCCAGCAAGGCCACGCTCTACCGCCAGTGGAAAGGCAAGCCGCAGCTGGTCGCGACCGCGCTGCGCCATACCAAGCCCGTTCTGCTCGAGGGTATCGACACCGGATCGCTCCGCGGTGATCTGCGGGAGATCGTGCGGTGTTCGGAGCAAGCCCATGAGCGGGACTCCGGCCTGATGAGGGGACTCGCCCACGCAAGTCACGACAATCCGGACCTTCACGAGGCCCTGCGAGAGTTGTTGATCTACCCCGAGATCGACGCGCTCAATGTGCTGCTGAGGCGCGCCGTCGACCGGGGCGAAATCGCCCCGGACCGGCCCGCCTTGAACTACGTCGTGCACATGGTGTGCGGCGCGTTCATCGCCCGACCGCTCGTCGAGGGCCGGCAGCCGGACCAGACGTATCTCCTGGAGTACATCGACGCCGTGATCCTCCCCGCGCTCGGCGCCGCATAGCCCTTCCCTCTCCTCACACCCCCCCACTCCCTGATTCCCCGCACAACCGCATAAGGCCCCGACCGGCGCGCCGCTCTCGTCGCCGGTTCGGTCACCCATCCCTGCCCAGTGCCATACAACCGACGGGAGCACCCCTTCTCGTGGCCACCTTCCTCTATAAACTCGGCCGATTCGCCTTCCGGCGACGCGGCTTCGTCGCCCTGATATGGGTGGCGCTGCTCGCGGTCGCGGGCGTCGGCGCCGCCACCGCCTCCCAGCCCGCCAACGACAGCTTCTCCATCCCCGGCACCGAGGCCCAGAAGGCATTCGACCTGCTGGAGCAGCGGTTCCCCGGGGGTAACGCGGACGGCGCCACCGCCCGTGTGGTCTTCCGCGCCCCGAGCGGTGAGAAGATGACCGACCCGGCGAACAAGGCGGTGGTCACCAAGACCGTCGCCGAGCTCCAGGCCGGCTCTCCGCAGATCGCCTCGGTCGCCGACCCGTACCAGGCCCACGCCGTCAGCAAGGACGGCTCCACGGCGTACATCCTGACCAGCTACAAGGTCAACTCCATGGAGCTGAAGGACGCCGCCAAGGACAGTCTGAAGGAAGCGGGGGAGAAGGCCGAGAAGTCGGGTCTGACGGTGCAGATCGGGGGTGACGCGCTCCAGGAGATGCCCGAGACCGGCTCCACCGAGATCATCGGCATCGCGATCTCCGCGGTCGTGCTCGCCATCACCTTCGGCTCGCTGGTCGCCGCCGGACTGCCGCTGCTCACCGCGCTCATCGGCGTCGGCATCGGCATCTCGGCGATCACCGCTCTCGCCACCACGCTGGGGCTGTCCACCACCACCTCCACACTGGCGATGATGATCGGCCTCGCGGTCGGTATCGACTACGCGCTCTTCATCGTCTCCCGCTACCGCGCGGAGCTGATGGAGGGACGGGACCGGGAGGAAGCCGCCGGACGTGCCGTGGGCACCGCGGGCTCCGCGGTCGTCTTCGCCGGCCTCACGGTGGTCATCGCGCTGGTCGGTCTCGCCGTCGTCAACATCCCGATGCTGACCAAGATGGGCTTCGCCGCGGCCGGTACGGTCGTCATCGCCGTCCTCATCGCGATCAGCCTCATCCCGGCGGTGCTGGGCTTCGCGGGCAAGCGGGTGTTCGGGCGCAGGGCGCGCCGGCGGCTCGAGGAGCGCGCGGCGGCGGCCGCCGCGGGTGGCTCGCAGACCTCCGAGGAGAAGCCCAACATGGGCACCCGCTGGGCCCGCTTCGTGCTGCGCCGCCCGCTGATGGTGCTCCTGGTGGCCGTGCTCGGCCTCGGCGCGGCCGCCGTGCCCGCCGTCAGCCTGGAACTCGGTCTGCCGGACGACGGTTCGCAGCCGGTCAGCAGCCAGAAGCGCCAGGCGTACGACATGATCTCCGAGGGCTTCGGCCCCGGCTCCAACGGTCCGCTGATGGTGGTCGTCGACGCCAAGGGCAGCGATGACGCCAGGGGCGCGGCCGAGCGGGTCCGCAAGACCATCACCGGTCTGGACGGGGTGGCGGCGGTCAGCCCGGCCACGTTCAACAAGGCCGGTGACACCGCGACGCTCAGCGTCATCTCCAAGTACAAGCCGAGCAGTATCGACACCGAGAACCTGGTTGGTGACATCCGGGACGAGGCGAGCGGCTTCAAGTCCGACACCGGTGCCGAGGTGCTGGTGACCGGCCAGACGGCGATGAACATCGACATCTCGCAGAAGCTCAACGACGCGCTGGTGCCCTATCTGGTGCTTGTCGTCGGACTGGCCTTCCTGCTGCTGATGGTCGTCTTCCGGTCCGTGCTGGTCCCGCTCAAGGCGGCGCTCGGCTTCCTGCTCTCCGTCGTCGCCGCGCTCGGCGCGGTGGTCGCGGTCTTCCAGTGGGGCTGGCTGTCGGATCTGTTCGGCGTCGAGGAGACCGGCCCGATCATGAGCATGATGCCGATCTTCATGATCGGTGTGGTGTTCGGTCTGGCGATGGACTACGAGGTCTTCCTGGTGACCCGGATGCGGGAGGCGTTCGTCCACGGCGAGCGCCCCGGCCAGGCCATCGTCACCGGCTTCCGGCACGGCGCCCGGGTGGTCACCGCGGCCGCGGTCATCATGATCAGCGTTTTCGCCGGATTCATCGGCTCGTCCGAGTCGATGATCAAGATGATCGGCTTCGGCCTCGCCACCGCCGTTCTCTTCGACGCCTTCGTGGTGCGCATGGCCATCGTCCCGGCGGTTCTGGCGCTCCTCGGCAAGTCGGCCTGGTGGCTTCCGCGCTGGCTGGACCGGGCGCTGCCCAACGTGGACGTGGAGGGCGAGGGGCTGCG
This sequence comes from Streptomyces malaysiensis subsp. malaysiensis, assembly GCF_040653035.1. Taxonomy (NCBI): domain Bacteria; kingdom Bacillati; phylum Actinomycetota; class Actinomycetes; order Kitasatosporales; family Streptomycetaceae; genus Streptomyces; species Streptomyces malaysiensis. The sequence goes on along the minus strand of NZ_JBEZNG010000001.1, from coordinate 882,822 downwards.
CAAGCAGCTCGAATCGGACCCCGCGACCCAGCGGCGCGACCGGGACTCCGACCCCGACGCGGAGCTGACCCGCGTCTGATCCGCGTCTGACACCCGGAGTCACGCTTCGGGCCCGACGGCGGCCTTCCAATCCCGGAAGGCCGCCGTCGGCGCGTTCAGGCTTCCGCCGCGTCACCGCCGCGTCGGGTGGTGAGCTCCCGCCTCACGCCTTCAGCGCGGCGATGATCTTGTCGGTAAGGCGTTCGGCGTAGGCGTCGTCCACGGGGGTCCTGATGACGGCCAGCCGCCAGTACGTCGGGCTGACCAGGAAGTCCAGACAGAGTTCGAGGTCGGTGTCCTCGGGCAACTCACCGCGCTCGACGGCCCGTTGCAGGATCTGGGCGACGTTCTCGCGCCGGGGGTCGCGAATGCCCGTCAGCAGGGCGCCGGCGAGTTCGGCGTTGCGCGATCCCTCGGCCAGCAGATCGGGAACGATGCGCGAGGCCAGGGGGTGGCTCAGGGCGGCCATGGTGTCGCGGACGAACTGGGCGACGTCCTCCCGCAGGCTTCCCCGGTCGGGGGCGCGTACGAACGCCGTCGCGGCCTTCGCGGTGAGCTCGATGGTCATGGCCTGCTTCGAGGGCCAGCGGCGGTAGACGGCGGCCTTGCCGGCGCCCGCCCGGCGCGCGACGGCCTCGATGGACAACTTCCCGTAGCCGACCGCGGCGAGTTCCTCGAAGAAGGCGGCCTCCAGGGCCCGTGTCAGATCTCCCTGGAGGACGGGGCCGCCGGGCGGGCGCTTGCCGGCGGGCGCGCCGATATTGGTGTCCATGAGGTGATCGTACACGAGACGGAACGGTTGCGTCTCGACTGTTGCCGGGAGTACGGTCGTGCTCTGTCGATACGGAACGGTTCCGTATCGTCTGGAGGTGATCTCATGAAGTTCCTCTTCGACGATGAGTCCTTCTCCTTCGAAGCGCTGCGCGCGGCCGGGTTCGCCAACTACGGCGGCGCCGACCTGGGCGAAGTCATCGCCACCGCCCGGAACATCGCGGAGGGGGACGAGGAGGGCTGGCACCGGGCATGGAAGGCGACCGCCGAGCGGGTCGAGGCCATCGGGCGGCAGTCGCTGGCCGACGGGCACCGGGTGAGCGCCCGCGAGGCGCTGCTGCGGGCGTCGAACTACTACCGCACGGCCGAGTTCTTCCTGCGCGAGAACCCCGCCACCGACCAGGAGGTCACCCTGCTCTCCTCCCGCTCGCGCGACACCTTCGCGGCCGCCGCCGGGCTCTTCGACACCCCCGTGGAGGCCGTGGCCATTCCCTACGAGAACACCACCCTGCCCGGCTATCTCTTCCTGGTCGACGACTCCGGCACTCCCCGCCCGACCGTCGTCTACACCAGCGGCTACGACTCCACCCTGGAGGAGTCCTACTTCGCCATCGCGGCCGCCGCACTGCGCCGCGGCTACAACGTCCTGGCCTTCGACGGCCCGGGGCAGGGCGCCGCGCTGCGCGAGCAGCGGCTGGTCTTCCGCCCCGACTGGGAGGCCGTGACGGTGCCCGTGATCGACTACGCGCTGGGCCGTCCCGAGATCGCCGACGACAAGATCGCCCTGTTCGGCTACAGCCTGGGTGGCTATCTCGTCGCACGCGGCGCGGCATTCGACCACCGCATCGCCGCGCTGATCCTCGACGACGGCCTCCACGACTTCCACGCTGCCTTCGAGCGGATGCTCCCGCCCGCGCTGTACCGGTGGATCGAGGAGGAGCGCGACGATGTCGCGAACCCCGTCATGGCGATGCTGGCCACGGCCAGCACGCAGGTGCGCTGGGCGCTGCGCAACGGCGTCTGGGCCATGGGGGCAGCCTCGTTCGCCGACCTCGTCCGCATGTCCCGCCGCTACACCCTGGCCGACAGCGCCGACCGCATCACGGCTCCCACGCTGATCATGGACGCCGAGAACGACCAGTTCTTCAAGGGCCAGGCGGCCGAGGTCGAGAAGGCCCTCACCAGTGCCCCCACCCGCCTCGTCACCCTCACGGAGGCCGAAGGGGCCGGTGAGCACTGCCACATGGGCGCGATGGGGCGGGCCCACCAGGTCATGTTCGACTGGCTCGACTCCACGCTGCCCACCGGGCTGCCCCGAGTCGCGTAGCGGCGGCTCCGTACGGGAATCGTAGCGGCGACTCCGCACGGGAGTCCGATTCGCGGCGTAGGCGCTCTTGCGAACGACTTGCAGGTACGGGCTACCATCGGGCCGATAGTTGCAGCTCAGGAGCGGAGTCCTGCCATGCATGTGCCCGACGGATTCATAGACGCGCCGGTGTCGGTGGCCACCGGTGTGGTCGCCGCGGGGGCCGTCGCGGTCAGTTTGCGCGGTGCCCGGCGGGAGCTCGACGAGCGGACCGCGCCACTGGCCGGGCTGGTGGCGGCGTTCATCTTCGCCGTGCAGATGCTGAACTTCCCCGTCGCCGCGGGGACCAGCGGGCATCTGCTGGGCGGGGCGCTGGCAGCGATACTCGTGGGGCCGTATACGGGGGTATTGTGCGTCTCCGTGGTGCTGCTGATGCAGGGCGTCCTGTTCGCGGACGGCGGTCTCACCGCGCTCGGCGTCAACATCACGGACATGGCCGTGGTCACCACGGTCGTGGCGTACGCGATCTTCCGCACGATCGTGAAGCTGGCCCCGCACCGACGCCGTACGGTCACTGTCGCGTCCTTCGTGGCGGCACTGATCTCCGTACCGGCCGCGGCCATCGCGTTCACCGCGATCTACGCGCTCGGCGGTACGGCGGACGTGTCGATCGGCAAGGTCTTCACGGCGATGGTCGGTGTGCATGTGCTGATCGGCATCGGCGAGGCGGCGATCACCGCGCTGACGGTCGGCGCCGTCGTGGCCGTACGGCCGGATCTGGTCTACGGAGCGCGCGGGGTGACGGCGCGTCCGCTGGAGATCCGCGACAGCCCGCTGGCCCCGGCCGCCCCGGGGGCGGTGGCCCGAGCCGAGGCCCCGGCGGCAGAACCCGCGACGGCAGAATTCACGACTGCCGAACCCACGACTTCCGAACCCACGGTGGCGACATCCCGGACCCCCGAGCCCGTCGCCGCGCCGCGGCGGTCGGCGCGGCATGTGTGGTGGGCCGGGCTCGCGGCCGCGCTGCTGTGCGCCGGGGTCGTCAGCTTCTACGCCTCCGCGAGCCCCGACGGGCTGGAGAAGGTCGCCCATGACAAGGGGATCGACCAGAAGGCGGAGGACCACGCCGCCAAGGACTCGCCGCTCGCCGACTACGGCGTCAAGGACATCTCCGACGCCCGGATCTCCGGCGGGCTCGCCGGGGTGATCGGGGTGGGGGCCACGCTCGCCGTCGGCTCCGGGGTCTTCATCGTCGTACGGCGGCGCAGGGCGACGGCCGAGAGCGGGAGAGTCTGACGATGGGCGCGGGACACGCGCACAAGCTCTACCGGGAGGGCCGGTCGCCCGTCCACGCCCTCCCTCCGCACTGCAAGATCGCCGCGGTCTTCTGCTTCGTCCTGGTCGTCGTCTCCACGCCCCGCGAGGCCGTCTGGGCCTTCGGGGCGTACGCGGTGCTGCTGGCCGGGGTGGTGGCGGTGGCCCGGATACCGGCCGGGTATGTGCTGCGGCGGCTGCTGATCGAGATCCCGTTCGTGGCCTTCGCCGTGCTGATGCCGTTCATCGCGGAGGGCCCGCGGGTGGAGGCGCTGGGGATGTCGCTCAGCGAGTCCGGGCTGTGGAGCGCCTGGAACATCCTCGCCAAGGGCACCCTCGGCGTCGCCGCCTCCGTCCTCCTGGCGTCCACGACCGAGCTGCGCGCCCTGCTGCTGGGGCTCGAGCGGCTGCGGATGCCCTCGCTGCTGGTGCAGATCGCCTCGTTCATGATCCGCTACGGGGACGTCATCTCCGATGAGATGCGCCGGATGCGGATCGCCCGTCAGTCGCGCGGCTTCGAGGCGCGCGGGGTGCGGCACTGGGGTGTGCTCGCCTCCTCGGCGGGGGCGCTGTTCATCCGCTCCTACGAGCGTGGCGAACGGGTCCACCTGGCGATGGTCAGCCGGGGCTATACGGGCACCATGCCGGTGATCGACGATGTGACGGCGTCCCGTGCCCAGTGGCTGTACGCCGCCGCCCTCCCGCTGACCGCGCTGGTGGTCTGCCTGACCGGATGGATGCTCCCATGACCGACCCCGCCACCACTCCGCCGTCCCTCCAGGTGTCCGGTCTGGCCTATGCGTACCCCGACGGCCATCAGGCCCTCTTCGGGGTCGATCTGACCGTGGCCCGCGGGGAGCGGGTGGCGCTGCTCGGCCCCAACGGCGCGGGCAAGACCACTCTGGTACTGCACCTCAACGGCATCCTCACCGCGGGCGCCGGGACGGTCACGGTCGCGGGGCTGCCCGTGGCCAAGGCGCATCTGGCCGAGATCCGCCGCCGGGTGGGCATCGTCTTCCAGGACCCGGACGACCAGCTGTTCATGCCGACCGTGCGCGAGGACGTGGCCTTCGGGCCGGCCGCGGCCGGGCTGCGCGGCGCGGAGCTGGAGGAGCGGGTGCGCCGCGCGCTGGAGCGGGTCGGGATGGCGGAGTTCGCCGACCGGCCGCCCCACCACCTCTCGTTCGGGCAGCGGCGGCGGGTGGCCGTGGCGACGGTATTGGCCATGGAGCCGGAGATCCTCGTCCTGGACGAGCCCTCGTCCAACCTCGACCCGGCCTCACGCCGCGAACTCGCCGACATCCTGCGGTCCCTGGAGGTGACCGTGCTGATGGTCACCCACGATCTGCCGTACGCGCTGGAGCTGTGCCCGCGCTCGGTGGTGCTCAGCGGCGGGGTGATCGCGGCGGATGGCGGAACGCAGGAGCTGCTGTGCGACGAGGAGCTGATGCGCGAACACCGGCTGGAGCTCCCCTTCGGTTTCGACCCCCGGTCGGTGACGGCGCCGGTGCGGTGATGCCCGGTGCGGTGACGTTGAGGCGGGGGTGAACGGATCCGCTGCCTTACGCCTCCAGCGCCGCGAGGCTGGTCCGTACCGCGCGCACCAGCGCCTGCGCACGTGGATCCGCGGTGACCCCGCGCCGCATACCGTTGGTGACGTAGGCGAAGCCGATGCGCGCCTCCGGGTCGGCGAAGGCGAGCGAGCCCCCGCGCCCCGGGTGGCCGAAGGAGCCCGGCCCCAGCAGCGGGCAGGCCGGGCCGTGCAGCATATAGCCGAGGCCGAAGCGGGTGCCGACGACCAGGACCTGGTCCGGACCCGCGGACTCCTCGGTACGGGCCATCGTCAGCGTCGCCGGGGCGAACAGCCTGCCCCCCGAGCGGACCGTACGGGCCGAGGGCAGCGGGCCGATCAGCGCCGCGTAGAAGCGGGCCAGCGCCTCGGCGGTCGCGACCCCGCCCGAGGCGGGCAACTCGGCGGCGAGATACGCGGGGTCGTTCTCGTCCGGCACCGGGGTGATCGCGGCGAACGCCCGCCGGGTCAGCGACTCCGGATCCCGATACGCCTCGGCGACCGACCGCTTGGGGCGCAGCCGCGGCCCCGCGGAGGCGGGCGCGGCGGGCGGCTCCACCGCCGCGATCCGGCCGACCCGGCCGCGCTGCTCCTCGGGCAGCCCGAGCCACAGGTCCAGCCCCAGCGGCCGGGCGATCTCCTCGGCGATCCACCGTCCGATGGTCCGCCCGGTGACCCTGCGCACCAGCTCGCCCAGCAGCCAGCTGTACGTCTGGGCGTGGTAGCCGTGTGCCGTACCGGGCTCCCATACGGGGCGCTGGGCGGCGACGGCCAGCGGCCCGGATATGCCGTCGATGGCCTGGTCGGGGGTGAGCGGGGTGTCGAGAACGGGCACGCCGGTGCGGTGCGCGAGCAGATGGCGCACCAGCACCCGCTCCTTGCCGGTCGCCTTGAACTCCGGCCAATAGGTGCTGACCCGGCCGTCCAGGTCCAGCTGGCCGCGCTGATGCAGCAGCAGCGGAACGGCGGCGGCGACGCCCTTGGTGACCGACCGGACGACCTGGGCGGTGTCCTGGGTCCAGGGCTCATGGCCGCCCTTGGACTCCTCACGGCCGTCGGACCCCTCGCCGCCGTCGGGCACCTCGCCGCCGTCGGAACCCTCGCCGCCGTCGAAGTCATCGGCGCCGTCGGGCGTCTTAGTACCGCCCCACAGATCGACGACCTTCTCGCCCTCCCGGTAGAGGACCACGGCCGCGCCGCGCTCCCCGTGCCGGGTGAAGTTCGCCGCGAAGGCGTCCCGGACCGGTCCGAAACCGTCCGCCACCGTGCCCTGGACGTCCACCACTGTCCGACTCCCGCCATGCCGACCCGAGCGTGTGTGCTGTGTTTCTCCTTATGGTGCAACGTCCCGCGCGTGAGGATCATGCCGGGGCCGGGCATGATCCCCGGCGGACCCGCCGCCAAGAGGCGGCGGCGGTCACCCGGGCTACGAGAAGGGGCACATGGTGCGGAGATTCGAGGGGTACGCGGTCATGCTCACCGGCGCGGGACGCGGGATCGGGGAGGTGACCGCGCGCCGTTTCGCCGACGAGGGGGCCAGGGTGCTGATCACCGACCTGGACGGCGAACGGGCCGCCAAGGCCGCCGCGTCCATACGGGCCGACGGCGGCGAGGCCGAGTCGCTGGGCTGCGACGCGGCCCTGCGGGCGGACGCCGAGGCGGCCGTGGCGCACGCCGTAAGGAGCTTCGGAAGGCTGGACGTCCTGGTCAACGGCGCCCACTCGTGTCATGTCGACACCCCGCTGTTCGAGGACCAGCCGGAGGACGAGTGGCAGCAGGACATCGATGTCACCCTCGGAGGGGCCTTCCGCTGCTCCCGTGCCGCGCTGCCGCATCTGGCCGCCGCGGACGGCCGGGGCGCGATCGTCAACGTCGGCTCGGTCAACGGCCTCCAGGACTTCGGCAACCACGCCTACAGCGCCGCCAAGGCGGGTCTGGGCAGCCTCACCCGCACCCTGGCCGCCCACGCCGCCGGGCGGGGCGTCCGCGTCAACCTCGTGGCCCCCGGCACGATCCGCACCCCCGCCTGGGACGGCCGGGAGGACACCCTGCGCCGCGCCGCCGAGGTCTACCCCCTCGGCCGGGTCGGCGAACCCACCGACATCGCCGCCGCCATCACCTTCCTCGCCTCTTCCGACGCCGCCTGGATCACCGGGATCACCCTCCCCGTGGACGGCGGGATCACCACCACGAACGTGGCGGTGCGCAGGGCTTTCGGTCACTCCGAGACGCCCAGCGAGACATAGTCGTAACGGCCCTGCCATGGCCCGCCCGTATAGACGTTGGTCAGCCGGGAGCCGCGCCAGATCACGCTCTTCTGGAACAGGATGGGCAGAAACGCGGCGGAGTCGGAGATCCTCCGATTGATCTGGGCATAGTCGCTCCCGGCCTTCTCCGGGTCCTGTTCGGCGATGGCCGTGTCGAAGAGGTGGTCGATGGCGGGGTCGTCCAGCTCCGCGATATTGGTGTTGCCGGTGCTCCGGATGAGACGGCCGTCGGCGAGCGGCTGCAAGAAGCCCTGACCGCTCGGGAAGTCGGGGAGCCACCGGTAGATGACGATGCCGTAGCCCTTCTTCTTCACCGTCGAGGGGGAGCCCACCGTCTCGTGGTATTGCGCGAAGTCGATCCGATCGATCTCGACCCTGATACCGACCTTTCGCAGCGACGACTGGAGCGACTCGGCGACGTTCATATCGCTTCCGCTGTTACGGACCGGGATGGTGGTCGTGAAGCCGTCGGGCTTGCCACATGCCTTCAATTCCGCTTCGGCTTTGGCGGTGTTCGGCTTGCCCTTGTTCTTGAGCGTCCCGTACGGGTCGTAGGAGGAGTCGGAGCCCGGGATCGCGGGCGGGAGCATATGGGGCGCGATATCGCCGGCCAGCGGGCCGCCGGAGGCTGTTCGGACGTTCTCCCGGTCCGCCGCGTAGAGGACCGCCTTACGGCAGTGGACGTTGTCCATGGGTTTGACGGAGCGCGGGAGGGCCGCGAACAGGAGCCCCGCGGTGTGCGGGTTGTCCAGCTGATCACTGAGGCGGGAATTGCCCTTGGCCATGGCGAGGGCTTGGTCGGTGAGCCCCCAGGAATCCAGGTCCAGATCGTACTTGCCTGAGAACAGGGCCTGTGCGTTCGCCTGGTCGTCCTCGTTGAAAGCCACCGTGATCTGGTCGGGAAGGGCGGTGCGGATCGGGTCGGACGACCGATTCCACTTGCTATTGCGGACCAATTTCAGCGACTGGCCCGGCTGATAGGGGCCGAATTCGTAAGGTCCCGAGGAGAAGGGCTTCTTCTGGTACTGGTCCTTGGCGTCCTTCTCTTTTTTCACGGGGGACGCGGACGGGGTCGCGAGCATATGCTCGAAGTCGCCGTTGGCTTTCGGCAGTTTGAAGACGATGGTCCGCTCGTCCCGGATCTCGATGGCCTTCAGGCCCAGCTTGTCCTCGGAGGTGTCCTTGTACGGCCCCTTGTAGGTGAGGCCGGGGTCGAGTGCCTCCTGGAGGAAGGTCGGGCCACCCGGGATCTCGTCCTGGGCCCAGATCCGCTCGATGCCGTATTTGATGTCCTCGGGCGTGATCGGGGAGCCGTCCTCCCAGGTGATCCCCTTGCGCAGGGTGTAGGTGTACGTCTTGCCGCCGTCGGTCACCTCGGCCTTCTTCTCCGCGAGGTCCGGGACCAGTTCGTTGCCGCCCTCACCGGGTTTGGGGGCGTAGGTGACCAGTTGGCGGGCGTAGTAGCGCGAGAAATTCCAGACGCCGCCGGAATAGGTGCGCTGGGGGTCCCATGAATCCGCTTCGTTCCTGCTGATGAACTTCAGCGTCCCGCCCGGCTTCGTCGAGGCGTTGACGACGGCGTCCTTGGTCGCGGTGTCGTACCCGGAGGTGGGGCCCGGCTTCGGCTTGCCGGACGACTTCGACTCCGACGGGTGTTGCCCGGAGTTGTCCTTGGCGGAGTCCTTCATCCAGGACATCGCCAGGGGTATGCCCGCGGCCACCAGGGCGACGACGAGCGCTCCCGCCAGCCCGTAGGCGACGGCGCGGCGGCGGCCCGATGAGGCGCCGCCGGGGGAGGGGAGCGGGGCGGGCAACGGCAGGGCCATCGGCGACCAGGTGGGCATCGGCGGCACCCCGGGCGGCGACGCGGCCGCCGGGCCCGGTGCGCGGTCCGAGGACCTCGGCCCCGGCTCGTACGGCGGCGTGCCAGTGCCAGTGCCAGTGCCAGTGCCCGTGAACGTGCCCGTGAACGTGGGTGGCGGCGTCGGTTCGTGGTCGTACGGCGGGGGCGGTGGGCCGAAGCCGGGCGGCGCCCAGAGGGCATTGCGGGCCAGGGCGAGCCCGCCCGCCGTATTGCGGTCGCGCTTCTGCGGCAGCGGCCGCCCCTTGGCCCGCAGCGCGCCGTACACCTGCGCGTAGACCGTGTCCAGGTCCAGCAGTTCCGGTCCGCCCGGCACCCCTCCGCGCAGCAGCCGCAGCAGCTCGCCTGTGAAGGCCGTATGGGGCTCACCGGGCGGGGCGAGCGCGAAGCTGGTGTCGGGGACGGAGGCCAGCAGATAGGTGCCCTCGATCTCCACCTGGTCGATCACCGCCGCCGCGCCCGCCGCGCCCATGAACCCGAGGACGCGGCCGCTGAAGCAGCAGTCCAGCAGCATCACTTGACGCCCGGCCCGCCCGTCGAGCACGACGTCGCGCAGTGTGCCGTACGGCAGCCCGGTGTAGGAGCGGTGCTGGATGGATCCGCTCAGCCCCAGGAAGAGCTCGCCGCGGCGCGGTTCCACGAGGCCGTGTCCGGCGAAGTACACCAGCAGGGTGTCCGTGGCCTCCTCGGCCGCGGTCCGGACGGCCTCGAGGACCTCGACCGCGGTGGCCGGGTCCTCGATGACCGCGCAGTGCTCGGGCGCCAGCCCCCAGGACAGCGGGGCGCACAGGGCCTCGGCCAGCGCGCTCAGATTGTTGGCCACCGCCGGGATCTGCTCCAGGTGGGCGTAGCGGCTGGTGCCGATGAGCACCGCGCGGCTGGCGGCCGGGTCGGGCAGAACGGCCACGGCTATCGCCCTTCTCCGCCGTCGGCCCGACCGTCCCGGTCCCGGTCCCGGTCCGGGTCGGGCGGCTCGGGGGCGGTTGGGGGCTCCAGCACGTCGAGCAGACGCCTCAGCTCCTCGTCGTCGCCGCCGTCGAGGGAGACCGTAAGGTCGCCGCGGCGTACGGTGATCCGCCGGGCGTGCGGGCGCGTCTGCCGCCAGGTGGACAGCGCCAGCGCGAAGGATGCCGCGCTCCAGGCGTTGTCCGTGATCAGCTGGAGCACATCGGTGACCACGCCCATCTGGCCGGGCGACGGCTCGGCCTGGACCAGCTCCACATGGGCGCCGCGGCGCGCGCCCGGATCCCGGCTCAGCCAGTCGCGGAGCGATCGCAGCTCCGCCTCCCCACCGCTCACCGCTACGTCGATCCGCACCAAGTCCCCCTTGTGACGACCGTCTCCCCGATTCTGTCCTACTCGGGGCCTTTGCGCAGGATCAACGAAGCGCAAGGTCAGCGGAGTTCGGGTGCGAGCCGCCCGCTCATGGCTGCCGTGCCGATGGTGTGGCCAGCGCCCGGCGCCACTGCTCGGTGACCGACCGCCGCAGGCGTTCGGTGTCGACGGCGGGCGGGTCGAGAAGTCGTTGCAGCCCGATTCCTCGGAGCTGTCCGACGATCGCCGGCGCGACCTCCTCGGGTGCGAGGTCGTCGCGGATGGTGCCGTCGGCGATTCCGGCCGCCACCTCGACGCGCAGATCGGCCCTGAACGTCTCGTCCCGCTCGCGGAAGATCGGTGCCAGTTCGGGCATGGTGGGCGCCTCGGCCCACAGCAGCAGGAACGCGTGACGGGCGGCGCCCACCTGGCCGAGTTCGCCGATGTAGCCGTCGATCAGCCGCAGGAGGCGGTCCAGTCCTGGGGGCAGATCGGCAAGGCCCGGCACGAACCCGGCTTGTGCGGTGCGGGCCAGGAGCTCGAGGAGAGCCTGCTTCGAACCGAAGTGGTGGGCGATGATCCCGCGGCTGTACCCGGCTCGCTCACCCACCCGCGCCAGCGTCAGCGAGTGCACTCCCTGCTCGACGACCAGCTCGGCGGCTGCCGCCAGCAAGGCGGCTTCGGCCTGGTCGCGGCGCTGCTTCTGGGTGCGGCGGGGGGTCGGCATGACGAGAGTCCTCACTAACTTGCGTGTCGTCCAACAAGTTTATACGGTGCCACTCATCCTGACTGGAGGTTTCGATGATCGACATGGATGAGCGCGCCCTCGATGTCTTCCTGGCCGAAGACCCCGGCGGCCCCGTGGTGATGCTGAACCTGCTGCGGTTCCGCCCGGACGGCGGGCGCGAGAGCTACCAGCGCTATATCGAGGCGCTGGGCCTGGAGATCAACGCGCGGTACGGATTGCGGGTGGAGTACCTCGGGAACGGCGGTCATGCCCTGGTCGCCGAGGAGGGGCAGGCATGGGACGCGGTGCTCCTGGTGCGCTACCCCAGCCGCCGGACGTTCGCCGACATGGTCCGTGACCCCGACTACCGGGCGGTGTCCCATCTCCGCGCCGAGGCGCTGGTGGAATCGGTCTTGCAGCCGACCGTGCCGCTCCAGGGGAGCGTGGTCTGATGCCCGCCGTCTTCGTACACGGCAATCCCGAGACGGCGGCCGTCTGGGACCCCCTGCTCGCCGAGCTGAAGGCCGCCGGCGCTGCTCCGGCCGACCTCATCTGTCTGTCCCCGCCCGGATTCGGCGCGCCGCTGCCGCCCGGGTTCGGGGCGACCGTCGGGGCGTACCGCGACTGGCTGATCGGTGAACTGACACGCTTCGCCGAGCCCGTGGACCTGGTGGGCCACGACTGGGGCGGCGGACACGTCCTCAACGCGGTGATGAGCCGCCCGGACCTGGTACGGAGCTGGGCCAGCGACACGATCGCGGTCTTCGAACCCGACTACGTCTGGCATGAGCTCGCCCAGCGATGGCAGACGCCGGGAATCGGAGAGGCCGATGTGGCCGCACGCTTCGGCGCCCCCGTCGAGCAGCGGATCGCGACGCTCGTCGAGCGGGGGATGGGCGAGTCGGCGGCCGAGCGGGTCGCCCAGGGGCAGAACGAGGAGATGGGCCGGGCCGTCCTCGCGCTCTACGCCTCCGCCATGCCACCGGTGATGGCCGAGCTCGGCCGGGACCTGGAAAACGCGGCGCGACGGCCGGGACTCGTGTTCCTCGCCACCGAGGACCACGTGGCCGGCACCGCCGAGCAGCGCCGCCGCGCCGCGCGCCGCGCCGGTGCCCGGGTGGAGGTCCTCGATGGGCTGGGCCACTGGTGGATGACACACGACCCCGCCCGCGGCGCGGCGGCGCTCACCCGTTTCTGGGCGTCGCTGGACCACGCGTAGTCGCACACACCTGGATGCCGCACAGGCGAGGGTGCCGTCCGGGACGGAGACGGCGCCCTTGTCCATCCCCTCGCGGCTTGGAGGCGATCTATGCGGCCAGTACGAGCGATCAGGCTCGGAAGAGCGGAACGGGTCCGGGTCATCCTTCGCCGTTGCGGGATTACGCAGCCGTACCGGAAGCCGCGGCAGCACTCGTCGGACAAGAGGCGGCCTGAAACACGAAGCGGGTCAACTGGCGTGCAGCATCAGCCCGATGCCCGCCACCATCAGCCCCGCCGCCACGATCCTCGGACCGCCGAACCGCTCCTTGAAGAACAGCGCCCCGATGGCCGCGCCCACGATGATCGACGATTCGCGCAGCGCCGCGATCGGGGCGAGTTCGGCCTGGGTCTGGGCCCACAGGACCAGGCCGTAGGCGCAGACCGACAGCAGCCCGCCGAGCAGTCCGCGCGCCGCGACCGGCCGCAGCTGCCCAAGGAGCGCACCGCGCCGGATGGCCAGGGCGCAGCAGGGGATGGCGAAGCCCTCGAGGATCATCAGCCAGGCGATATAGCCGGGCGGACTGCCGGAGGCGCGCACCCCCAGACCGTCCACGACGGTGTACGCGGCAATGGAGAGACCGGTGGCGATGGCGGCCGTAAGGGCGAGCCACTGCGGTGCGCCCCCGCCGCTCGCCCCGCCGTTCTCAATGCTCTCGTCGTTCTCGTTGCCATCGTCGGCTTCGCGCTCGGCGTGCCGCGACCCCCTGATGCCCCACAGCGCCACGCCCACCAGCCCCGCCGAGGCCAGCGCGACCCCCGCCGCCTGCCAGTGGTCCGGCCGCTCACCGACGAAGACCGCGGCGGCCACGGTCACCACGAGCGGTGCGGTGCCGCGCGCGATGGGATACATCTGGCCGAAATCGCCCAGGTGGAACGAGCGCATGAGTAGCAGCTGATAGACCACATGGATGGCCGCGGAGGCCAGCAGATACGGCCAGGCGCCCGCCGCGGGCAGCGAGGCGAACGGCAGCAGCGCCAGCCCGCACAGCGCCCCGCCGCCGCCCACCAGGGTGAAGGCGATCAGTTGGTCCCTGATGCCGTGCGCGATCGCGTTCCAGCTGGCGTGGGTGACGGCCGCGATCAGCACCGCGGCCGCGACCAGCGGGGTCACGCGGACCGCTCGCGCACATCCACCAGGGTGCCGTCGGCATGCGCGACAAGGGCCTTGGGGTCGAGCGGGAAGACGGTGTGCGGATTGCCCGCCGCGGCCCACACGGTCCCGTGGTCCAGCAGCCCGCGGTCGGCGAGGACGCGGGTGCGGGTGCGGTGGCCGAAGGGCGGCACCCCGCCGATGGCGTAGCCGGTGGTCTCCCGCACCAGCGCGGCGTTCGCCCGGCGGACGCTCCCGGCGCCCAACTCGCGCCGTACGAGCTCGACGTCGACCCGTGACGACCCGTCCATCAGCACCACCACCGGCTGTCCGTCCGCCTCGAAGACCAGCGACTTGACGATCTGGCTCAGCTCACAGCCGATGGCCGCGGCGGCCTCCGCGGCGGTGCGGGTGGCATCGGGGAAGCGGCGCACCTCGACGTCCAGGCCGAGCTCGCGCAGGGCTTCGGCGAAGCGGGGGTGGGCGGCGGTGTCAGGGGTGGGATCGACCATGGAACGACGCTACCGACGCGCCCGCGGCCCACGCCATGACTTTTCCCCGCGGTCGCACCAGCGTCCAAGACCGCGCCCGGTGTTTCGAGGATGATCGGGCCATGGATACGCGACCCGTCAATGTCCACGAGGCGCTGGCCTCCTTCGACGATGTCTACAGCCCCCGGATCGTGGCCCGGATGAACGACTACGACGTCCGGATCGCCCACACCCTGGGCGAGCACGTCTGGCACGCCCACGACGACACCGACGAGTTCTTCCTGGTCCTCGACGGCCGGTTCGACATCGCCCTCAGGGACGCCGACGGCACCGAGCGCACGGTCGTGCTGCACAAGGGCGACACGTTCGTGGTCCCCAGGGGCACCGAGCACAAGCCGTCGTCCCCGGGCGGCTCGATCCTGATGTTCGAGCCCTCGGGGACCAGCTCGACCGGCGACCGCCATGACGGCGAGATTCCCGCTCATGTGGACAGCACCACCGGCCGCGCGCTCGGCTGACGGTGCCTGGCCGACCGCTGATCCCATCGCCGACCGGCCGGTCGGCCGAACGCGAAGGAGCCGGGTGGGCGCTTGAGCGCCCGCCCGGCTCCCGTGCCGTCACGCCGGCGGAACGAACCCCGGCGGAACGAACCGTGACGGAGCGAACCCCGGCGGAATGAACCGTGACGGAACGAACCGCGGTGGAAGGCCCCGCTCAGCCGCCCGCGCGCAGCAGCGCCGCCACCATCGGGCCCGCCGTGTCGCCGCCGTGGCCGCCCTCGGGGACCACACCGGCCGCCGCGACATCGTCGCGGTACGCGCTGAACCAGCCGTTGGGCTTCTCCTGGTTGTCCACCTCGGCCGAACCGGTCTTGGCGCCGAAGTCACCGCTCATCCCGGCCATCGCCTCCGCGGCGGTGCCCGAGGTGGCCGTCAGGTTCATCAGCTTCCGCAACTGGTCATGGGTGCTCGACTTCATCGTCTTGCTCGCCTTGGCCAGCGTCCGGTTGTCCAGCGACGGCGAGACCAGGTACGGCTGGCGGAAGGTGCCGGTGGACGCGGTGGCCGCGACCGACGCCATGTTGAGCGGGTTCATCCGCACCCCGCCCTGGCCGATCAGCGAGGCGGCCTTGGAGGCCGCGGACTGCACCGGCACGGAGCCGTCGAAGGTGGGCACACCGGTCTGCCAGTTGAGCCCGATGCCGAAGACGTTCCGGGCCTCGTTGGTCAGGTCGTCGTTCTTCAGCTTGCCCGCCTGGCTGATGAAGGCCGTGTTGCAGGAGCGGGCGAAGCTCTGCTCGAAGGTGCCGTTCTTGATCTCGAACTTCTTGTCGTTCTGGAACTTCCAGCCGCCGTAGGAGAAGTACTTCGGGCACGGATGCGGCTTGCCGTACGCCGCCAGACCCTTGTCGATCAGCGTCGCCGAGGTGATGATCTTCATCGTCGAGCCGGGTGCGTACGAGCCCTGGAAGGCGGTGTTGAAACCGCTCGCGGGGGAGTTGGCCAGCGCGAGGATCTCACCGGTGCTGGGCTTGACCGCCACCACCGACGCCTTGGTGCGCTTGCCCACCTGCTGCTCGGCCGTGCGCTGGAGCGATGCGTCGATCGTGGTGCGCAGCGTGCCCGGAGTGCCCTTGGAGAGCACCTTCAGCGTCTTGTCGGGGGACTTGGAGCCCTTGGCACGCGCGATCCAGGTCTCCACGCCCGGCTCGCCGCCCGCCTTCTTGCCGTACCGCTCGCGCAGCGCGGCCAGGACGGTCTTCAGGGTCGGGTGCTCGGCGGCGGTCAGCTCCTTGCCGTCCCGGTCCACCGCCTTGATCGGCGGCGCCTCGGACGCACCGGTCTTCAGCGTGTCGCCCTCGGCGAGGTCGGGGTGGACCACGGAGGACTTCCAGGCGACGACCGGCTTGCCGGTCTCGGTGTCGCGCGTCACGGTCAGCGAGGATTCATACGTCCAGGGGACGCTCGCACCGCCGGAGGAAATCTGCGCGTTGACCGAGAACGGCACCTTCGCACCGCTCGCCTGCCCCGCCTCCAGCGCCACCTTGGCCACATGGGCCTTCTTGCGGTAACCGCTCAGCGCCGTGGTGGCCGCGCCGCTGTCGTCCGTAAGGGCGGCGGCCTTGGCCGTCTCGCCCTCCGCCCAGGCCGCCAGGAACGCGCGGGCGGTGGTCTTCACCTCGGCCGCGCTCGGCGGGCCGGTCTTCACCTTCTTCAGCGACGGCTTGTCGTCACCCGAGCCGGCGCTCGCACCGTCCTTCGCGCTCGATGAATCGTCCTGGCCGCTGCCGCAACCGGCCACTCCGACCATGGCGGCGAACACCGCACCGACGATCGCGGCTCTCGCGCCACTCCGCATTGCAGAACCCCCACACTGTGTTCTCGGGTCCCTCCATCAGTCGATGGAGGTCGCGGTGCCCGGCACTCTACCGGCACCACGTGACGCCCCCGCGCCCTCACAGTAGGGGGCACGGGGGCGGTGGCCGGAACCAGACGGCGGGCCGGGGGTCAGATCCAGGTATCGAGCCACATCCGGGCCCGCCAGTCGTCCATGGGGATTGTCTGGCCGGTGTAGAGCGGGAAGAAGTAGATGAAGTTCCAGATGATCAGCAGGACGAGTGCGCCCGAGCCGACCGCGCCGATCACCCGGCGGGTTTCGCTCGCGCCCGGTGGCCCCAGCAGCGCGCCGATCATCATCGCCACCGCCAGGCACAGGAAGGGCACGAAGACCACGGCGTAGAAGGAGAAGATCGTCCGGTCCTGGTAGAGGAACCACGGCAGATAGCCCGCGGCGATTCCGCAAAGGATCGCGCCGGCCCGCCAGTCGCGCCGCAGCGCCCACCGGAAGAGCAGGTACAGCAGGGCGAAACAGGCCGTCCACCACAGCAGCGGGGTGCCGATGGCCAGCACCTCGCGGGCGCACTTCTCGGCGGCGTCCTTGGGGCAGCCCTCCTGGCCGGCCCGCGGGGACTCGTAGAAGTACGAGACCGGGCGCGACTGGATCAGCCAGCTCCACGGATTGGACTGGTAGACATGCGGTGAGTCGAGGTTGACGTGGAACTTGTAGACCTCGGACTCGTAGTGCCACAGGCTCCGCAGCGGGTTGAGCAGCCAGTCGAAGGCGCCGCCGGTGCCGTAGCCGCCGCCGTCCGGCTTGCCGGATTCGGCCCAGTGGCGGAAGTAGCCGCTGTGCCGCCAGCCGCGGGTCCGGTCGAAGGTGCCGCTCGCGGTGAACCAGCCCGACCAGGAGGCGATGTACGTGACGATCGCCACCGGCACCAGCGAGCCGAACGCCCAGCCCAGATCGCGCCGCAGCACCGCCCGGTAGGGGCGGAGGGCGCCCGCGGTACGGCGGCTGCCCACGTCCCACAGGACGGTCATCAGGCCGAAGGCCGCCAGCACGTACATCCCGTTCCACTTGGTGCCGATGGCCAGGCCCAGCAGAACCCCGGCCGCGATCCGCCATGGCCGCGCGCCCAGCTTCAGACCCTGGCCCACCGCCGGGTCCGGCCGCGCCGTGCCGTCCTCACCGGCCGGCAGGGCGGCCGCCAGCCTGGCGCGCGCCCGGTCCCGGTCGATGAGCAGAGCCCCGAAGGCGGCCAGCACGAAGAACATCACGACCAGGTCGAGCAGCGCCGTGCGGCTCATCACGAAGTGCAGCCCGTCCACGGCCAGCAGCGCGCCCGCCAGACAGCCCAGGAACGTCGACCGGAACAGCCGCCGCCCGATCCGGCACAGCATCAGCACCGAAAGCGTGCCGAGCACCGCGACCATGAACCGCCAGCCGAACGGGTGCAGCCCGAAGAACTGCTCGCCGAGCCCGATGACCCACTTGCCCACCGGCGGATGCACCACATACGAGGCCGCGTCGCCGAGCGGGATGTGCTGCGGGGCGTCGAGGATCCGGTCATTGGCGTTTTTCGGCCAGGTGCCCTCGTAGCCGTACTCCCAGACCGACCAGGCGTCCTTGGCGTAGTACGTCTCGTCGAATATGACGTTGTCCGGGCTGCCCAGCCGCCAGAAACGGGTCAGCCCGGCGCACAGCGCGACCAGCAGCGGACCGCCCCAGCCGCTCCAGCGGGCGATTCTGGCCGCCGCCGAGGGGGTCGCGCCGAGGACCTCCCAGAGCCGGGTGCCCGGCTCCGCGTACGGAGGGACCAGCCGCTCCCGTACGCCGGGCCTGGTCTGGCCCGCGTATCCGAAACGGCGCAGCCGGCGCTGCCAGGCCGGCGGCTGATGGCCGGTGGCTTTGCCCGGCTGGGCGTGGGTCGCGGTGTCACTGCTCACCGGGCCATCGTAGGGAAGGGGTCTGTGAGTGTGGCGGGGAAAGGCGGCGAACGGGGATTCGTGCCCGGGGCGGCCGCCGCGGGGCCGGACCTCGGCGCCGGGTTCGGCCTGGTTCCGCCGGGGTCGGCCTGTGGCCGGGCCCGCCGCGCCCGGCTGCGAGGATGGTGGGCGTGACTGGAACGCTCGTACTGGCAGGGACCCCCATCGGCGACACGGCGGACGCGCCCCCGAGGCTGGCCGCCGAGCTCGCGGCCGCCGATGTGATCGCCGCCGAGGACACCCGGCGGCTGCGCCGCCTCACCCAGGCCCTGGACGTGCGCCCGTCCGGCCGGGTGGTCTCCTATTTCGAGGGCAACGAATCGGCCCGTACGCCCGAGCTTGTCGAGTCGCTGGCCCAGGGCGCCCGGGTGCTGCTGGTCACCGACGCGGGCATGCCGTCGGTCTCCGACCCCGGCTACCGCCTGGTCGCCGCCGCCGTGGAGCGCGGCATCACCGTCACCGCCGTGCCCGGCCCGTCCGCGGTGCTCACCGCCCTGGCGGTCTCCGGGCTGCCGGTGGACCGCTTCTGCTTCGAGGGGTTCCCGCCGCGCAAGGCCGGGGAGCGGCTGACGCGGCTGCGCGAGGTCGCCGACGAGCGCCGCACCCTGGTCTGGTTCGAGGCCCCGCACCGGCTGGACGACACCCTGGCGGCCATGGCCGAGGTGTTCGGCGCGGACCGCCGCGCCGCGGTGTGCCGGGAGCTGACCAAGACCTACGAGGAGGTGCGGCGCGGCCCGCTGGCGGAGCTGGCCGCCTGGGCGGCGGAGGGCGTGCGCGGCGAGATCACCATCGTGGTCGAGGGCGCCCCCGCGCCCGGCCCCGACGAGGCGGGCCCCGCCGAGCTGGCCCGCCGGGTCGCGGTGCGCGAGGAGGCCGGTGAGCGCCGTAAGGAGGCCATCGCGGCGGTCGCACAGGAGGCCGGGGTGCCCAAACGGCAGGTGTTCGACGCCGTGGTGGCGGCGAAGAACGTGACGGGGAGCACGCCACGCGAAGGTAAAGCACCGTAGCGAAAAGCAAAGCTCAGGTTAGTAGCCGGGCAGTTGCTCACCGGTTTGGGAAGGCCGGGGCCAAATCTCCCTCAAAGAGAGGGAAGAGCCGGTGCGGTCGCGCCGGGAAAGGCGTCCACTGGTTGTGGAAGACCTGGGGCCATCCCATCCCGGAAGACTTGTCCTGTGTGACAAGAGGAGCTGCCATGAGCGATATAGCGGGAACCTCGAGCGGTGCTCATCCGATAGCCGCCCGCACCCCCTCCGATGAGCCCGGCGAGGTGGCCCACGAGGCGTATGCCTTCGCCTGCATGAAGTGCGGGCACGGCTGGGAGCGGTCGTACGACATCGAACACCACGTGGACGGCGAGGGCCGTGCCTTCGTCGTCTACTTCACCGGCGGCCGGCGCGTCCCGTCCCCGCTGACGAGCCCGGACTGCGTCAACTGCGGTGCGCATCTGGTGCGGATCATGCGGTCGGGCCAGGTCTCCTCGGTCCTGGAGAGTGCGCGGCGCGGGAGGCCGCACACCGCCCGGCGCCGGGGCGACGGCACGGGCGCGGCGGACGCCCCGACGGACGCCCGGACGGACACCCCGACGGACTCCGCGCCCGATGCCGCAGGGGCACCGGAAAACGAGGACTCCGCGCGGCACCGTGGGCACCATTGGCACCTTCCGAATCTGCTGCATCCCTTTCAGCACCACCGCGACTGAGGACGATCCGGTTCATATGAGCTGTTTCACATGAGCCGGTTCCGCGTCGGTTCATATGAGCCGGTTCCACGGCCGTTTCATATGAGCTGGTTCACATGAGCCGGTCGCGGGTCAACTGAGCGGGCGGACGCGATTCACCGCACATTCACCGGGATTCATAGAATCGCGACCATGGCGAAAACAGCATCGACCCGCGGCGGCAGTGACAAGGCGAACGGCGGGCAAATGGAAAAGGACGCGCCCCCGCCGCCGCCGGAGCCCCTGCGGGTCCCGGTCGCCGATTCCCACACCCACCTGGACATGCAGTCGGGCACCGTCGAGGAGGCACTGGCCAAGGCCGCCTCGGTCGGTGTGACCACCGTCGTCCAGGTGGGGTGCGATCTGGCGGGGTCCCAGTGGGCGGCCGAGACCGCGGCGGCGCACGAGAGCGTCTGGGCCACGGTGGCCCTGCACCCCAATGAGGCGCCCCGTATCGTCCTCGGCACCCCTCCTTCCGGGGGGCGGGCCCCCCGGACCCCCCGCGACGGCCGGTCCCGGCAGGGCGCGCGCGAGCCCGGCGGCGACGCCGCCCTGGACGCGGCCCTCGAACGGATAGCGGCCCTCGCCGCCCTGCCCCAGGTGCGGGGCGTGGGCGAGACGGGCCTGGACTACTTCCGCACCGGCCCGGAGGGCATGGCCGCCCAGGAGCGCTCGTTCCGCCGCCATATCGCCATCGCCAAGGAGCACGGCAAGGCGCTGGTCATCCACGACCGCGAGGCCCATGACGACGTACTGCGGGTGCTCGCGGAGGAGGGCGCGCCCGACACCGTCGTCTTCCACTGCTACTCCGGTGACGCGGCCATGGCGAAGATCTGCGCCGAGCACGGCTACTACATGTCGTTCGCGGGCAACGTCACCTTCAAGAACGCCCAGCCGCTGCGCGACGCCCTCGCCGTCGCCCCGCTCGACCTCGTCCTCGTCGAGACCGACGCCCCGTTCCTGACTCCCGTCCCCTACCGCGGACGGCCCAACGCTCCATATCTGATTCCGCTCACCCTGCGGGCCATGGCCGAGGTCAAGAACGTCCCCGAGGACACCCTGGCGACCGCCGTAGCGGCCAATACGGCGCGCGTTTTCGGCTATTGAGAGGCGGTGGCGCTCCGGAGCGGGTGATCACACAGCGTGATGATCTTCCTTTGGAGAGTCACCTCCACTCCGCTACAGTCCCGGACCCAACGCCCTGATCAGTGGACTTGTGGAGTGTTACCGGAGTGTTGTCGTGAGCCGCAGTGGCAGCCACCGCGTCCCGGGTGGCCGTGGAGCCGCCCGCCGAGCCGCCCGGCGCGGCGCCCCCGGGCGGGCCGACCCGATGCGGCGGCTGCTGCCGCAGGCGATGGTGGTCGCCGCGCTGGCGGGCGGCACCTCCGCCTTCGTCGCCCAGGACAAGGCCGTACGGCTCAGTGTCGACGGCGACGCGCGCACCCTGCACACCTACGCCGACGACGTGGGCGAGCTGCTGGCGGACGAGGACCTCCGCGTCGGCGCCCACGACATCGTCGCCCCCGCGCCCGGACAGCGGCTCGCCGACGGCGACGAGATCGCCATCCGCTACGGCCGCCCGGTCACCCTCACCCTCGACGGGGAGCGCCGCCGGGTATGGACCACGGCGCGCACGGTTGACGGCGCACTGCGCCAACTGGGCGTACGTGCCGAGGGGGCGTATCTGTCCGCCTCCCGCTCCGCCGCCATCACCAGCCGCGGTCTGCTCCTGCACGTCCGCACCGAGCGGACTGTCACCTTCCGCGCCGACGGGCACGAACACCCCGTCCGCACCAACGCGGCCACCGTCGGCGAGGCCCTCACCGCCGCCGGGCTCACGCTGCGCGGCCAGGACACCACCTCCGTACCCCTGGACAGCTTCCCGCGCGACGGCCAGACGGTGACGGTGATGCGGATCACCGGCGGCAAGGAGGTCCGGTACCAGCCGGTGCCCTTCACCACCGTCCGCCGCGCCGACCCCACGCTCCCCAAGGGCACCGAGATCCAAGGACGACCTGGCGAACCGGGCACCCTGCGCATCACCTACCGGGTGCGCAGCGTCAACGGCGTACGGCAGCGGCCGCGGAAGATCGGCAGCGAGATCGTCAAGGCGCCGGTGGCCCGGATCGTCCGAGTCGGCACCATGATCGTGCCCGCGCGGGTCGGCGGCCCGGCGGACGGGCTCAACTGGCGGGCGATGGCCCGCTGCGAATCGGGCGGCCGCCCGGACGCGGTCGACGACTCCGGCCGCTACGGCGGCCTCTACCAGCTCGACCAGGGCACCTGGCACGCCCTCGGCGGCCACGGCCGCCCCCAGGACGCGCCCCCGGCCGAACAGACCTACCGCGCCAAGAAGCTCTACCAGCAGCGCGGCGCAGGCCCCTGGCCCACGTGCGGCCGCAAGCTGCACCAATGATCCGGGTCCGGATCGCCTCCGGGACGCGCTGAGCGCTCCGCGGGAAGCGCGCTGAGGGAGGCCGTCGCTCGTCCGCGGCCGCGCGGCGGAGCCGCGCATCGGCACAGCCCCGAGCAGGGCGCGGGGCTGTGTCGAATCGCCGACTCCCGCTGCTGGGAGGGTGTCCCTGCCGACGGCCGACCGCACTCGGTCGCCCACGCGACGGCGCGCGCACGTTGACCGCAGCACGCGCTCTCAGCGCCCGCTCGCCCTTACGACAGCGACGCGCCCCTTCGGCGCCCGGCTGGGGGTGCCGCCGAGGGCGGGGATGCCCCGTCCCGTCCGTGAATCGGGCTCCGACGTGGGTGAGCCGGGTCCCGATGTCTGCGTACCGGTCTCCGATGTCGGTGGACCAGGCTCCGACGTCCGTGGGAACCGGGGCCCGAAGAGCAGCCGTAAACTTCCCAGGTGAGCTCCACCGATCCCGTCCCCGTCCCCGGTCCCGATGCCGATGCCCTGCTCGGCCCCGCCGACATCCGCCAACTCGCGGCGCGGCTCGGCGTACGCCCGACCAAGCAGCGCGGTCAGAACTTCGTCATCGACGCCAACACGGTCCGCCGGATCGTTCGGACCGCCGGGGTGCGCCCCGAGGACGTGGTCGTCGAGGTCGGCCCCGGGCTCGGCTCGCTGACCCTCGCGCTGTTGGAGGCCGCCGACCGGGTCACCGCCATCGAGATCGACGACGTCCTAGCCGCCGCCCTCCCCGCGACCGTCGGGGCCAGGCTGCCGCACCGCGCCGATCACTTCGCGCTGGTGCACAGCGACGCCCTGCGGGTGACCGAACTCCCGGGCCCCGCCCCGACCGCACTGGTCGCCAACCTGCCCTACAACGTCGCCGTGCCCGTGCTGCTCCATATGCTCGGCCGGTTCCCGACCATCGAACGGACGCTGGTCATGGTCCAGTCCGAGGTCGCCGACCGGCTCGCCGCGCCCCCCGGCTCCAAGGTCTATGGCGTCCCCTCCGTGAAGGCCGCCTGGTACGCCCACGTCAAGCGCGCGGGCGCGATCGGCCGCAACGTCTTCTGGCCCGCGCCCAACGTCGACTCCGGCCTGGTCTCGATGATACGCCGGGACGAACCCCTGCGCACCACGGCCACCCGGGAGCAGGTCTTCGCGGTGGTCGACGCGGCGTTCGCCCAGCGCCGCAAGACGCTCAGGGCGGCGCTCGCGGGGTGGGCCGGGTCGGCGGGGGCCGCCGAGGAGGCCCTGAGGGCCGCCGGGGTCTCGCCGCAGGCGCGCGGCGAGGCGCTGACGGTGGAGGACTTCGCCGCGATCGCCGAACACGGCCCGGCGGCCTGACCCGACGTAGCGCCTGCGGTCGCGCTTCGTTCCCCACCCCCAGGCCCCCACAGGCGGGACAATGGCCCCACCGGAACACCCGAACCCCACCAAGGAGCCCCGTGACCCGCCCCGTCACCGCCCGTGTGCCCGCCAAGGTCAACGTCCAGCTCGCGGTCGGCGGACTGCGCCCCGACGGGTTCCACGACCTCGCCAACGTCTTCCTGGCCGTCGGGCTCCACGACGAGGTCACCGCGACCCCCGCCGACTCCCTCCGCATCACCGTCGAGGGCACGGACGCCGGCCAGGTGCCCCTGGACCGCACCAACCTCGCCGCCCGTGCCGCCTCCGCCCTCGCCGAACGGCACGGCATCGCGCCCGATGTCCATCTCCACATCGCCAAGGACATCCCCGTCGCGGGTGGCATGGCGGGCGGCAGCGCGGACGCCGCCGGGGCGCTGCTGGCCTGCGACGCGCTGTGGGGCACCAAGGCGCCCCGCGCCGAACTCCTCGAGATCTGCGCCGACTTGGGCAGCGACATCCCGTTCAGCCTCGTCGGCGGCGTGGCCCTCGGCCGTGGCCGGGGCGAGCTGCTGACCCCGCTGGAGACCGGCGGCACCTTCCACTGGGTGTTCGCCGTGGCCGACGGCGGGCTCTCCACCCCCGCCGTCTACCGCGAATGCGACCGGCTCCGCGAGGCGTCCGGCGCGGGCGCGAGCGCCGCCGACGTCCCCGAGCCGGAGCCCTCCGAGGCGCTGCTGGACGCGCTGCGCACGGGCGATGCCACCGCGTTGGCCGCCGCCGTCTCCAACGATCTTCAGCCCGCCGCGCTCTCGCTGCGCCCCGCGCTCGCCGACACCTTGCGCGCCGGCGCGGACGCGGGCGCACTCGCCTCCCTCGTCTCGGGTTCCGGCCCGACCTGCGCCTTCCTGGCCAAGGACACCGAGGCCGCGCAGGCGGTGGCGGGCGCGCTGACCGCCTCGGGCACCTGCCGCACGGTCCGAATCACCTCCGGCCCGGTCCCCGGGGCACGGCTGGTCGGGGCCTGAGCCCTGGCCCTCGGGACGCGGTTGGTCAGGGCCCGAGCCCTGGCCCCGGGAGCCCAGCCCTGGCCCCCGGGCCCGAGCCCCAGCCCCGGCCCCCAGGGCGCAGCCGGTCGGGCCCGAGTCCCGGTCCCCAGGTCGCGCCTCCCCAGGCCCTGAGCGAGGCGCTCCGCGCGGCGACTACCCTGGGATGCCGATCGATCCGCGTAATGGAGTGTGATGGCGACCAACCTGGTCAACGTTGAATCCGTCGGCAAGGTGTACGGCACCCGTGCGCTGCTGGACGGCGTCTCCCTCGGGGTGAACGAGGGCGACCGCATCGGCGTCGTCGGCCGGAACGGCGACGGCAAGACCACGCTCATCCGGATCCTCGCCAAGCTGGAGCCCGCCGACGACGGCCGCGTGACCCACTCCGGCGATCTGCGGCTCGGCGTGCTCACCCAGCACGACTCCCTGGACCCCGGGGCCACCATCCGCCATGAGGTGATCGGCGATCTCGCCGACCACGAGTGGGCCGGTGACGCCAAGATCCGGGATGTGCTCACCGGGCTGTTCGGCGGGCTGGACCTGCCGGCCTTCCCCCAGGGGCTCGATACCGTCATCGGCCCGCTGTCCGGCGGTGAGCGCCGCCGTATCGCGCTCGCCAAGCTGCTGATCGCCGAGCAGGACCTGATCGTCCTCGACGAGCCCACCAACCACCTCGACGTCGAGGGCATCTCCTGGCTGGCCGGGCATCTGCGGGCCCGCCGCTCGGCCCTGGTGGTGGTCACCCACGACCGCTGGTTCCTGGACCAGGTCTGCACCCGGATGTGGGACGTCCAGCGCGGCGCCGTCCATGAGTACGAGGGCGGCTACAGCGACTACGTCTTCGCCCGCGCCGAGCGCGAGCGCATCGCCGCCAGCGAGGAGGCCAAGCGGCAGAACCTGGTGCGCAAGGAGCTCGCCTGGCTGCGCCGTGGCGCCCCCGCCCGTACCAGCAAGCCCCGCTTCCGTATCGAGGCGGCCAACGCGCTGATCGCCGATGTGCCGCCGCCCCGCGACAGCGCCGAGCTGATGCGGTTCGCGAACTCCCGGCTCGGCAAGACCGTCTTCGACCTGGAGGACGTGACCGTCACCGCCGGGCCCAAGGTGCTGCTCAAGCATCTGACCTGGCAGCTGGGGCCCGGCGACCGGATCGGCCTGGTGGGGGTGAACGGCGCGGGCAAGACCTCGCTGCTGCGCGCCCTGTCCGAGGCCGCCCGCAGCGAGGGCGAACGGCAGCCCGCCGGGGGCCGGATCGCGGTCGGCAGGACCGTGAAGCTGGCGTATCTGTCGCAGGAGGTCGCCGAACTCGACCCGAACCTGCGGGTCCTGGAGGCCGTCGAGCAGGTGCGGCAGCGGGTCGACCTCGGCAAGGGCCGGGAGCTGACCGCCTCGCAGCTGTGCGAGAAGTTCGGCTTCACCAAGGAGAAGCAGTGGACCCCGGTCGGCGATCTGTCCGGCGGTGAGCGGCGCCGGCTCCAGATCCTGCGGCTGCTGATGGACGAGCCCAATGTGCTCTTCCTGGACGAGCCCACCAACGACCTGGACATCGAGACCCTGACCCAGCTGGAGGACCTACTCGACGGCTGGCCCGGTTCGCTCGTGGTCATCAGCCACGACCGCTACTTCATCGAGCGCACCACCGACCGGGTGCTCGCGCTGCTGGGCGACGCCACCTTGCGGATGCTGCCGCGCGGTGTGGACGAGTACCTGGAGCGGCGGCAGCGGGTGCTGGCCGCGGCCGCCCCGGCCGCCGCCGCGCCCGCCAAGCGGAAGACCGACGAACAGGCCGCCCGGCAGCGGTCGGCGGCCGAGCAGCGCGCCGCCAAGAAGGAACTCCAGCGCATCGAGCGGCGCCTGGACCGGATCAGCGGGCAGGAGTCCGAGCTGCATACCCGGATCGCCGAGCACGCCACGGACTTCGCCAAGGTCGCCGAGCTCGATGCCCAACTGCGCGAGCTGACGGGGGAGCGGGACGAACTGGAGACCCGCTGGCTGGAGCTGGCCGACGACGCATGAGCGCCGGATGAGCAACGCACGAGCACCGGCTGAGCGCCGGATGGGCGCCGGATAAGCGGTGAATGAGCGGTTGACGGGCGGCAGGCGGACAACGGACAAGCGGACGGGCCGCCTCTCCATGTGAGTGGCCTGAAAGCATCGTGTGAAGAGGTTGTGCGGCGGTGGCGCGTGCCCTGGCAACGGTCGCGTCACAGGCCGGTCTCAGCTGGTCGATGACCTGGGCACTGGTCCCTATAACGCCCCTTACGGGTGATACAAAGAACTCCCGCCTGCCTTCCGCTCAATGGCGGGGTGCCCTGTCCGATTCGCTCCTTCCCGGAGGGTTTTGAACCACCGGGATCGCGGGGGAGGCCGGTCGGTCGATGGGCCCCGCATCTGAAGGACTTCGCATGTCACAGCCGCCTCCGCCGCCCAACCAGCCGCCGCAGGGTGGCTTCGGCGCGCCGCAGGATCCTGGTTACGGCTATCCGCAGCAGCCGCCCACGCCGCCTCCGGGCCAGCAGGGTTACGGCTATCCGCAGGCCCCCGGCCAGCCGCCACAGGCTCCCGGTCAGCCGCCGCAGGCTCCCGGTCAGCCGCCGCAGACCCCGCCTCCGCCGCCGTCGGCACCGCCGGCGCCGCCGCAGACGCCCCCGCAGGGCGCCGGCGGCTACGGCTACCCGGGGCAGCCGGCGTACGGCCAGCCGCCCCGGGGCGGCGCGTCGTCGCCGTACGCATCCGGCCAGCAGCCTTACGGGCAGCCGCAGTACGGTCAGCAGCCTTACGGACAGCCGCAATTCGGCCAGCCGCAGTACGGCCAGCCGCCGCAGGCCCAGTACCCCGGCGCCCCCGGCCCGGGCGGCCCCGGCGGCTCCGGCCAGTCCAAGCAGCGCATGGCGATCATCGTCAGCGTCGTGGTCGCGGTCGCCCTGATCATCGGCGGTGGCATCTGGTTCGCCACCCAGGACGACGACGGCGGCGGCAGCGAGGCCAAGGGCAAGGACAAGCAGTCCAGCCAGGGCGGTTCGAAGGGTTCCTCGGGCGGCGGGGACAAGCCCGCCGAGGCCGTCGACGCCAAGCTGCTCAACAAGGTCCCGATGCCCAAGGTCTCCGACCAGGTCACCGTCGAGGGCATGTGGGTCACCGACGACGCCTTCGTGAAGGCCGGTGTCTACAAGATCGTCGGCTATCCGCTGAGCGGCGGCGCCGCGAAGTGGACGATCCCGCTGGACGGCGCGGTCTGCTGGTCCTCGGACCATCTCACCAAGGACGGGCTGACCACGGTCCTCTACCAGGAGGCCAAGCCGTCGGCCGCCGACAAGTACCCCAGCTGCACCGAGGTCGGGCTGCTCGACCTGAAGAACGGCAAGATGCTGTGGCACCGGAACGTCAAGGAGGGTGACTCGAAGATCTCCTTCGACGAGGTCACCATCGGCGGCGGCACGGTGGCCGCGGGCGGCACCAGCGGCGGCGCCGCCTGGTCCAGCTCGGGCCAGGCGCTGTGGAAGCCCAAGTCGGGCGAGCAGTGCTCGGACGACGGCTACGCGGGCGGCGAGGACAAGCTGGTCGCGGTGCGCCGCTGCGGCGACTACGACAACCCGCAGATCCAGGTCCAGACGCTGAACCCGAAGACGGGCGCGGTGAAGTCGGCCTACAAGGTCTCGCAGGGCATCGACTACGTCCATGTCGCCTCCACCGACCCGCTGGTGATCGGCCTGGACGCCGGTGACTCGACCGGCTCGGCGGTCTCGGACTTCCTGTCCATCGACGACAGCGCCAAGGCCGGCAAGGTGCTCGGCAAGATCGGCACCGAGAACGGCAAGTACGACGCCAAGTGCGAGTCGACCAACGTCGAGGGCTGCCGGAAGATCGCCGTCTCCAAGTCGGCCAAGACCCTCTTCCTCGGCTCCGAGGACCGCACCGACTCCAGCGCCGCGACGGCCAACGAGGTCGTGGCCTTCAGCCTGGAGAACGGCAAGCCGATCGGGAAGACCGACGGGGTCAAGGGCGCCGCGCTCACCCCGCTCGGGCTCGACGAGGACGGCTCCGTCCTCGCCTATCAGGAGAGCACCTGGCAGGCAGGCGGCGCTGTCTGGCGGATCGACCCCAAGTCGTACGCCAAGACCAAGCTGCTCCAGAACCCCGTCACCAGCCATGAGCTGGAGTCGAAGTTCAGCCCCAGCTACTCGGAGATCATCTACTCCGCGGAGCACCTCTACCTGAGCGACGTCTACGCCAGCAAGCCCTCGGGCACCTACGACCGGGACGACCCGCTGGCGCTCGTCTTCGGCGCGAGCTGACCCTCGGCGTCCGCCGAACCACCCCACGGCGGCCCCGCCCGTACCCACCGTACGGGCGGGGCCGCCGCTTTGCGCGCCGGCGAAGCACCGGGGTGCGCGCCCCCGCGGAACCCGGCCGCGGCGATCCGATTGGGGCGTCAACCGGACGTCAAGTAGGCACGAATGGCCGGGATTTCGGCATTCCGAGGGGCTTCTCCCCGGTAAGGGGCGCGCAACGTCGAACAAGCGTGTAGCTTTCCCCCCTGAGCGAATGGGGGGAGCTCATGGGCGTGCGACTCATGGTGGTCGACGATCACCGTCTGCTCGCGGAGGCGCTCGCCTCGGCGCTGAAGCTGCGCGGGCACCGGGTGCTCGCCGCGGCGGCGCCGAGCGCGGGCGCGGCGGACCTGGTGGTGAGCCGGGCGCCGGAGGTGTGCCTGCTGGGCACGGCGTCACCCGCGGAACCGGGGGTGTTCGACCCGGTGATGCGGATCAAGAAGGAGCGGCCGCAGGTCGCGGTGGTGGTGCTCGGCCCGGTGCCGAGCCCGCGCGGAATAGCCGCCGCCTTCGCCGCCGGGGCCTCCGGCTATGTGCGCCACGACGAGCGGATCGAGGGTGTCGAACGCGCCATGATGAAGGCGCGGGCGGGCGAGGCGGCCGTGGCGCCGCAGCTGCTCCAGGGGGCGTTCGCGGAGCTGCTCAACCCCGCGGCCCAGCCCGACGACGAGGGCGCCCGGCTGCTGCGCATGCTGACCCCGCGCGAGGTGGAGGTGCTGGTGCGGGTCGCCGAGGGCGAGGACACCCGGCTGATCGCGGCGGGCATGGGGATCGCCCCCAGCACGGCCCGCACCCATGTGCAGCGGGTGCTGATGAAGCTCGGGGTGGGCTCGCGGCTGGAGGCGGCGGCCCTGGCGGCGCGCACCGGGCTGCTGGACCGCGCCGCGTCCCGCCGTACGACCGAGGAGCCCCCGCCCCAGCCGCCCGCGTCGCCCCGGCCGCCCGCGTCGGCGCCGTAGCGCGCGCTGCCGCCGTAGCCCGTACCGGCGCCGTCAGCCGTACCGGCGGGGTGGCCCGTGCGCCGCTCAGCCCTCCCCGGTGCCGGTGCCGGTCCCCGGCCCGTTCTCCGCTCCTGGCCCGGTCCCGGCCCCCGGCTCGCTCCCGGGCCGGGAGGGACCCGGCTTGGGCACGGCCCCGGGGGCGGACAGCGGCCTGAGCTTCATCCAGAGCAGGAAGAGCAGGCCGACCGCGAGCACGCACCATCCGGTCCAGAGGTTGATGTTGATGCCCGACGCCTTCTTCACATCCGCGTCGGAGGCGGTGTACCCGGCGATGAGGACGATGATCCCGTAGACCACGAACAGCCCGCCGATGATGCGCCGCACATCGAACAGCCGGGCCGCGGTCGCCGACTTCTCCGCCAGCTCCTCGACCTCGTGCCGGTATTCGTACTCCTCACTCATGGTGTGGACTCCTTGTCCGCCGGAGGGTCACAGCGAGAACGGGATGTAGCACACGGCCGCGAGGATCAGCGCGCTCCAGCCCAGCACGGCCGGGCGCCGGTACCACGCCTCGTCGCCCGGCGCCGGTGGCTCGGCCACACCGGGCGCGGTGGTGCCGTAGACCAGACCGGCCAGCGACTCCACCGGCTTGGGCTCGGTGAACAGGGTCACCGTGATCATCACCACCCCGCCGACCACGAAGGCCACGATGGCGGAGACGAAGTTGGCGCCCTGGTCGCTGGGGATGGAGATGACGTCCGCCCGGTAGAGCCAGAAGTAGTTGATCAGCGCGGCGAGCGTGCCGCAGAGCAGCCCCCAGAACCCGGCCGGTGCGGTGGCCCGCCTCCAGAACATCCCGATGATGAAGACGCAGAACAGCGGCACGTTGAAGAACGAGAACAGGGTCTGGAGGTAGTTCATGATGTTGCTGAAGGAGGAGGCGATGAAGGCCGTGCCCATACCGACCAGCACCCCGATCGCCGTCACCACCCGCCCGGTCAGCAGGTAGTACCCGTCCGACCGGTTCCGCCGGATGTACGCCCGCCAGATGTCGTGGGTGAAGACCGTGTTGAAGGACGACACATTGGCCGCCATGCCCGCCATGAAGGCGGCCAGCAGCCCGGTCACCGCGAGCCCCAGCACCCCGTTCGGCAGCAGCTCGCTCATCAGCAGCGGAATCGCGTCGTTGTACTGGAGACCGCTCTTCTTCGAGCCGATGTCCGGCCGCAGGACCAGGGAGATCAGCCCGGGTACCACCACGATCAGCGGGATGAACACCTTCGGGAAGGCGGCGATCAGCGGGGTGCGCCGGGCGGCCGAGAGATTCCTGGCCGACAGGGCGCGCTGCACCTCGGCGAAGTTGGTCGTCCAGTAGCCGAAGCTCAGACAGAAGCCGAGGCCCAGCACGATGGTCAGCCAGTTGGCCCCCAGCGGGTTGGCGGAGCCGATGCCGGTGCCGCCCCAGGCGGAGACGAAGTTGGGGCCGTGGGAGGCCACGAGCGAGTCCTTGAGCCCGCCGAAGCCGCCGATCCGCCTGAGGCCGACGACGGTGAGCGGGATCAGGGCGGCCAGGATCACGAAGAACTGGAGCACCTCGTTGTAGATCGCCGAGGAGAGCCCGCCCAGTGTGATGTACGCGAGCACGAAGAGCCCCGCGACCACGATGGCCACCCACTGCGGCCAGCCGAGCAGCGCCTCCACCACGATCGCCATCGCGTAGAGGTTCACCCCCGCGATCAGCACCGACGCCACCGAGAAGATGATCGAGCTGAGGAGGTGCGAGGACGGTCCGTAGCGGTGCAGCAGGAACTCGGGCACGGACCGTACCTTGGAACCGTAGTAGAACGGCATCATCACCAGGCCGAGAAAGACCATGGCCGGAATGGCCCCGACCCAGTACCAGTGCACGGTGTACACCCCGTACTGCGCGCCGTTGGCGGCCATGCCCAGGATCTCCAGGGCGCCCAGATTCGCGGCGACGAAGGCCAGGCCGGTGACCCACGCGGGCAGCGACCGGCCGGAGAGAAAGAAGTCGAGGCTGGTCTTGACGCTCGCTCTGGCGGCGAATCCCACGCCCAGGACGACGGCGAAATAGAGGATCAGGATCGTGTAGTCGAGCGCATTGGTGGGGAGCCGGAGCCCTTCTGCCAGATAGTGCATGGTCTCGCCTCATCGCCTGAACGGAATGCACCAGAAACGTTCGGTGAACGTATCCGAATTCTTGTGGTTTGTCCGAGCACCTTCCCCGTGCATTGACGATGCTGTTGGCTTGTGGTTCATTATGTTGAGTTGTGTTGGGTGCATCTGACAGGAGCTGGCGGAGTGAAGAAGACGGCGACGCGGCTTGCGGACGGACGCGAGCTGATCTATTACGACGCGCGCGACGACGCGGTGCGCGACGCCGTCGACCAGCGGCCGCTCGACCCCATCGCGACCCGCTCGGAGATCCGGCACGACCGCCTGCTCGGCGACCGGGTCGCGGTCGCCTCCCACCGCCAGGCGCGCACCTACCACCCGCCGGCCGACGAATGCCCGCTGTGCCCCTCCCGCGAGGGCCGGCACAGCGAGATCCCCGCCGCCGACTACGACGTCGTGGTCTTCGAGAACCGCTTTCCGTCACTGGCCGGTGACTCGGGCCGGTGCGAGGTCGTGTGCTTCACCTCCGACCACGACGCCTCCTTCGCCGACCTCGACGCCGAACAGGCCGCGCTGGTGCTCGACGCCTGGACCGACCGCACCGCCGAGCTGGCCCACCACCCCGCCGTGGAGCAGGTCTTCTGCTTCGAGAACCGCGGTAAGGAGATCGGCGTCACCCTCGGCCATCCGCACGGCCAGATCTACGGCTATCCCTTTGTGACGCCTCGCACACAGCTGATGCTCCGTTCGCTCGGCGAGCACCGTGAGGTCACCGGTCGGAATCTGTTCGATGATGTGGTCGCCGATGAACTGGCCGACGGGCGCCGGGTGGTGCTCGACGGTGAGCACTGGGTCGCGTTCGTCCCGTACGCCGCCCACTGGCCCTATGAGGTGCACCTCTACCCGAAGCGGCGGGTCCCGGACCTGCCCGCGCTCGACGAGGCCGCGCGCACAGAGTTTCCACAGATGTATCTGGAACTCTTGAAGCGCTTCGACCGGATTTTCGGTGAAGGTGAGCCGCCCACGCCCTACATCTCCGCCTGGCACCAGGCGCCGTACCACCTGACCGACCGCGGTGAATTCGCACTTCACCTCGAGCTTTTCACCATCCGCCGCACTTCCGGCAAGCTGAAGTTTCTCGCGGGTTCCGAATCCGGCATGAATGTGTTCATCAACGATGTGCCGCCGGAGGCCGCGGCCGAACGACTGCGAGAGGTAGCGAGCAAGTGAGCAATGCGCAGCAGAAGAAGTACCTGGTCACCGGCGGTGCCGGCTATGTCGGCAGCGTGGTCGCGGCGCATCTGCTCGAAGCCGGGCACCGGGTGACGGTGCTCGACGACCTGTCCACCGGGTACCGCGTCGGAGTCCCCGAGGGCGCGGAGTTCATCGAGGGCCGCATTCAGGACGCCGCCAAGTGGCTCGACCCCTCCTATGACGGCGTTCTGCACTTCGCGGCGTTCTCCCAGGTCGGCGAGTCCGTCGTCAACCCCGAGAAGTACTGGGTCAACAATGTGGGCGGCACCACCGATCTGCTCGCCGCGA
The DNA here is from genome assembly GCF_040653035.1 of Streptomyces malaysiensis subsp. malaysiensis. Classification (NCBI taxonomy): domain Bacteria; kingdom Bacillati; phylum Actinomycetota; class Actinomycetes; order Kitasatosporales; family Streptomycetaceae; genus Streptomyces; species Streptomyces malaysiensis. Next base: position 849,020 of record NZ_JBEZNG010000001.1, on the reverse strand, counting down.
TGCGCGACGCCGGGGTGCGCACCCTCGTCTTCTCCTCCACCGCCGCCACCTACGGCGAACCCGACCAGGTCCCGATCACCGAGGACCTCCCGACCGCGCCCACCAATCCCTACGGGGCCAGCAAGCTGGCCGTCGACCACATGATCAGCGGTGAATGCGCCGCCCACGGTCTGGCCGCGGTCTCCCTGCGCTACTTCAACGTCGCGGGCGCCTACGGGGCCTACGGCGAGCGCCATGACCCCGAGTCCCACCTCATCCCCCTGGTGCTCCAGGTCGCCCAGGGCCGGCGCGAGGCCATCTCCGTCTTCGGCGACGACTACGCCACCCCCGACGGCACCTGCGTCCGCGACTACATCCACGTCGCCGACCTCGCCGACGCCCATCTGCTCGCCCTCGGCGCGGCCTCCTCCGGCGAGCACCTCATCTGCAACCTCGGCAACGGCAACGGCTTCTCCGTCCGCGAGGTCATCGAGACGGTGCGCCAGGTCACCGGCCACCCCATCCCGGAGATCGCCGCCCCGCGCCGCGGCGGCGACCCGGCGGTCCTGGTGGCCTCCGCCGAGCGTGCCAAGGAGCGCCTGGGCTGGCGCCCGACCCGCGCCGACCTGGCCGGAATCGTCGCGGACGCATGGGAGTTCGCGCAGCGGAGGGAGAGTCAGTGACGGACGAGCACGGCCCCGGGCGGGTCACGGCGGGGTTCCGCGAGGTCTACGGCACCGAGCCCGGCGGCGTCTGGGCGGCGCCGGGCCGGGTCAATCTGATCGGCGAGCACACCGACTACAACGACGGCTTCGTGATGCCGCTCGCCCTGCCCCACACCTGCCTGGCCGCCGCCTCCCCGCGTACCGACGGGGTGCTGCGGCTGCACTCGGGCGACGTCCCGGGCGGGGTCGTCGAGCTGCGGGTCGAGGAGCTGACGCCGGTCGCGGACGGCACCGGCGGCGGCGACCACGGCGGCTGGGCGGCCTATCCGGCCGGAGTGGTCTGGGCGCTGCGCGAGGCGGGGCTGCTGACGGGCGCGGCCGGCGGTGCCGAGCTGCACTTCGAGTCCACCGTGCCCACCGGCGCCGGCCTTTCGTCGTCCGCCGCGCTGGAGGTCGTCACGGCCACCGCGCTGAACGACCTGTACGGACTGGGGCTCACCCCGCCGCGCATCGCCCAGCTGTGCCAGCGCGCGGAGAACGCGTTCGTGGGCGTGCCCTGCGGGATCATGGACCAGATGGCGTCGGCGTGCTGCACCGAGGGGCACGCCCTCTTCCTCGACGCCCGTGATCTCACCCAGCGTCAGGTGCCGTTCGACCTGGCGGCGGAGGGGCTGCGGCTGCTGGTCGTGGACACCCGCGTCAAGCACGAACTGGGCGACGGCGCCTATGCGAACCGGCGGGCCGCCTGCGAGGCGGCCGCGCGGGCGCTCGGGGTGCGGGCGCTGCGCGATGTGCCCTTCGACGGGCTGGAGGCGGCGCTCGCCGAGCTGGAGCGGCTGGGCTGCGACGCGGTCACCCGGCGCCGGGTGCGCCATGTGGTCACCGAGGACCGCAGGGTGGAGGAGGTCATCGAGCGGCTGGACGCGGGGGACACCCGGTCCATCGGACCGGTGCTGACCGCCGGGCACGCCTCCTGCCGCGACGACTTCGAGATCTCCTGCGCCGAGCTCGACCTCGTCGTGGAGACGGCGAACGCGGCGGGTGCGCTCGGGGCGCGGATGACCGGCGGCGGCTTCGGTGGCTCGGCCATCGTGCTGGTGGCGGAGGGGGACGCGGAGGCGGTGAGCAAGGCGGTGACCGAGGCGTTCGGCGTGGCCGGCCACCGGGCTCCGCGGATCTTCCCGGCGGTGCCCAGCGCGGGGGCGCGAGGGCTGTGAGGGGCGGGTGCGACGGCTGAAACCGGGGAGCCGGGCCGTCGCACCATCCCCCTTGATCGCTTCTCGGTGGATTTCCATCGCTCGTAGATCACCGACTCCTCAAGAGCGAACAAGAAACGCACAGTGAACAGCCGAGAGCGGTCAGTTTCGCTAATCCGCTTCCGATATGAGACCACGGCCTTACTCTGAGTACAGCGTCGGTGGGGGCCGACGCTTATCAGGGGGCGAGACAGTCAGGTACGACGCCCGGGGCGGGGTAGCAATCAGAGCACGGCGGCGGCCGTGCGGGTTGTGGTGACCTTGCGCCGGGCGCCGTACCCGCACTGTTTCTCGGTGTATCCGGGATCTTCATCCGGCGACGTGGGGGGTTGTTCGTGGCACGTATTCGGGTTCTCGTGGTCGACGACCATCGTATTTTCGCCGAGTCCTTGGCGGCCGCCCTCGCGGCGGAGCAGGACGTGGACGTGGCGGCGGCCGGAAGCGGCCCGGCGGCGCTGCGCTGTCTGGAGCGCGCGGCGGCCGAGGGGCGCCGCTTCGACGTTCTGCTGGTCGACGCCGATCTGGGCACGGCCGCCGATGGCGTGGGGCCACCGCTCCACGCGTCGGCCGAGCCGGTCTACGGCGGGGCCAACGGCACACCGCACACCGGCATCCATGGCGGGCCGCATGGCGGGCCGTACGGCGGTGCCCATGGCGGGCCGCACGGCGGCCCCACCCGGGCGGTGAACGGCCGGGCGGCCGACGGTATATCGCTCGTCGGCGCGGTCCGCTCCGCACAGCCTGGGGTGCGCACCGTGGTGCTGGCCGAGCGCGACGAGCCGCGCCGCGCGGCGGCGGCGCTCCAGGCCGGGGCGTCCGGCTGGGTCGCCAAGGACTGCTCACTGGTCCGGCTGCTCGCGGTCATCCGGGGGGTGCTGCGGGACGAGACACATCTGCCGCCCGCCCTGCTCACCGGCGTTCTGCGGGAGTTGACGGCCGCCCGTAAGCACCGCACGGAAAGCGAGCGGCTGGTCGAGTCGCTGACCCCGCGTGAGCGGGAGGTGCTGCGCTGCATGGTGGCCGGGCTCGGCCGTAAGGCCGTCGCCGAGCGGCTCTTCCTCTCCCCGCACACCGTCCGCACCCATATGCAGAATGTGCTGGGCAAGCTGGGTGTGCACTCCACGCTTGCGGCCGTGGCGCTGGCCCGGCGCGCTGGCGTGGGCCCGGTCGACCTAGCCGGGGAGATTGTCGAACGGGGCGGTCAGCTGGCGTAGCAGCGCGGCCAGTTCGGCGCGCTGGGCCTGGGAGAGCTCGGCCAGGATGGCGTGCTCATGGTCCAGCAGCCCGGCCAGAGCCTGATCGGCGCGGTCACGTCCTTCGGCGGTCAGCCGGACCAGCACACCGCGCCGGTCGCTCGGGTCGGGCCCCCGCTCGACCAGCCCCTTCTTGGCGAGCCGGTCGATGCGGTTGGTCATGGTGCCCGAGGTGACCAGGGTCTGGGTCAGCAGCTGCCCGGGGGAGAGCTGATACGGGGACCCGGCCCGGCGCAGCGAGGTCAGGACGTCGAACTCCCAGGGCTCCAGATTGTGCTCGGCGAAGGCGATCCGCCGTGCCCGGTCGAGATGGCGGGCGAGCCGGCTGACCCGGCTGAGCACTTCGAGCGGTTCCACATCGAGGTCGGGGCGTTCCCGCCGCCACGCCGCGACCAGCCGATCGACCTCGTCCTCCATGGCGATCAGTGTAGTGGGTCTGTCGACATGAAGTCTCTTGACATCAAGAGATACCGTGGACCACGGTAAGGCGCGGGGCCGAGACATGGCGGCCACGGCGTCCCATACCGACCGTACCCACAGGGGGAAGACCATGACCACCGCGCCCAACTGGGATCCCCGGCAGTATCTGCGCCATGCCGGCCACCGCACCCGGCCCTTCCTGGACCTGCTGGCCCGCGTCCCCGAGCTGCCCACCGACCCCGGCCGCCCGCCCCGCATCGCCGACCTGGGCTGCGGCCCCGGCAATGTCACCGTGCTGCTCTTCGACCGCTGGCCCGGCGCCCATGTCACCGGCCTGGACAACTCCGCCGAGATGCTCGCCGAGGCCCAGCCCCTCGCGGGCCCCACCACCGGCGGTGGCCGCCTCGACCTCCGCCGCGCCGATGTGCGCGGCTGGGCGCCCGACGAGCCCTACGACCTGATCGTCTCCAACGCCGCCCTCCAGTGGGCCCCCGGCCACGCCGACTCCTTCCGGACCTGGCTGACCGGACTGCGCCCCGGCGGCACCTTCGCCTTCCAGGTCCCCGGCAACTTCACCGCCCCCAGCCACACCCTGCTGCGCGACCTGTGCAACGCCCCCGAGTGGCGCGACCGCCTCGCCGACCACCTCCGCGACCCGGCCTCCGTCCTGGAGCCCACCGAGTACCTGGAGCGCCTGGCCGCCCTCGGCTGCGAGGTCGACGCCTGGGAGACCACCTATGTGCAGGTCCTGACCGGCCCCGACCCGGTCCTCGACTGGGTCAAGGGCACCGCCCTGCGCCCGGTCCTGACCGCCCTCGCCGACGACCCGGCCGCCCGCGACCGCTTCCTCGCCACCTACGCCGCCCTCCTCCGCGACGCCTACCCCACCGGCCCGCACGGCACGGCCTTCCCCTTCCGCCGGATCTTCGTCGTGGCCCGCCCGGCCCACCGATGATCGCGGCCCTCGACCACGTCCAACTCGCAGCCCCACCGGCCAGTGAGCCCGCGCTGCGTGCCTACTACGGCGAGACGCTCGGCATGACCGAAGTCCCCAAACCGGCCGCCCTGGCGGCGAACGGCGGCCTGTGGTTCGCCCACGGCCCGGTCCAGCTGCATCTCGGCATCGACCCGGACTTCCGCCCCTCCCGCAAGGCCCACCCCGGCCTGAGGGTCACGGACATCGACGCCTTCGCCGCCCGCCTCACCGCATACGGCGCCCCGGTCGTCTGGAACGAGGAGCTGCCGGGCTACCGCCGCCTCTACTCCGAGGACCCGGTCGGCAACCGGCTGGAATTCCTGGAGCCGATCGGGTGATATCACCCGATCGGGTGATCGCGGATCCCCGTCGTCAGCTCTTGCGGTGGCCTATCAGGCGCGGTTTCGGTTCCAGCCCGTCCAGGCCGTGCCAGGCGAGGTTGACCAGGTGGGCGGCGACCTCGGCCTTCTTCGGTTTGCGGACGTCCAGCCACCACTGGCCCGTCAGCGCCACCATGCCCACGAGCGCCTGCGCGTAGAGCGGGGCCAGTTTGGGGTCGAAGCCGCGGGCCTTGAACTCCAGGCCCAGGATGTCCTCCACCTGGGTGGCGATATCGCTGATCAGCGAGGCGAAGGTGCCCGTCGACTGGGCGACGGGGGAGTCGCGGACCAGGATCCGGAAGCCGTCCGTGTACTCCTCGATGTAGTCCAGGAGGGCGAATGTGGCCTGTTCGCACAGCTCCCGCGGATGGCCCGCGGTCAGCGATGTGGTGACCATGTCCAGCATCCGCCGCATCTCACGGTCCACGACGACCGCGTACAGCCCCTCCTTGCCGCCGAAGTGCTCGTACACCACCGGCTTGGAGACCCCGGCCTTCGCCGCGATCTCCTCCACCGAGGTGCCTTCGAAGCCACGCTCGGCGAAGAGCGTGCGACCGATGTCCAGCAGCTGCTCCCGGCGCTCCTTGCCGGTCATCCGGACCCGGCGGGGCCGCCGGGTCCCGGTTCCGGAGGACCGGCCGGCCCGGCCCGGCCGGTCCTTTTCACCGCTGGTATCACTGTCGGTCGCCACGCTCTCCATCATGCCGCTCCGGCGGTCTCCTCCTGACGGCGGGCATCGATACGGGCCTGGCTGGGCCACCGGACGTCATACGCCCAGCCCGCCTTCTCGAACCAGCGGATGATCCGGGCGCTGGAGTCCAGCTGCCCCTTCATCACACCGTGCCGGGCGCAGGTCGGGTCCGCGTGGTGCAGGTTGTGCCAGGACTCGCCGCACGAGAGCACCGCCAGCCACCACACATTGCCGGAGCGGTCCCGCGACTTGAACGGGCGCTTGCCCACCGCATGGCAGATCGAGTTGATCGACCAGGTCACATGGTGCAGCAGGGCAACCCGGACGAGGGACCCCCAGAAGAAGGCGGTCAACGCGCCCTGCCAGGACCAGGTGGCCAGTCCGCCGATCAGCGGGGGCAGCATCAGCGAGACCACGGTCCACACCACGAACTGCCGGGAGACCGCCCGGACGGCACCGTCCTTGATCAGATCCGGTGCGTACTTGTACTGCGGGGTCTGCTCCTCATCGAACATCCAGGCGATATGCGCCCACCACAACCCCTTCAACAGGGCCGGAATGGTCTCGCCGTACCGCCACGGGGAGTGCGGGTCGCCCTCCGCGTCGGAGAACTTGTGGTGCTTGCGGTGATCGGCCACCCAGCGGACCAGCGGACCCTCCACGGCCAGCGACCCGGCGATCGCCAGCGCGATCCGCAGCGGCCGCTTCGCCTTGAACGAGCCATGGGTGAAGTAGCGGTGGAAGCCGATCGTGATGCCGTGGCAGCCGATGAAGTACATCGACACCAGCAGCGCCAGATCCAGCCAGCTGACCCCCCAGCCCCAGGCCAGGGGAATCGCCGCGACCAGCGCGACGAAGGGGACGGTGATGAACAGGAGCAAGGTGATCTGTTCGATGGAGCGCTTGTTGTCCCCGCCGAGCGTGGCGGAGGGAATCGGGGCCTCCGGGGCCTTCGGCGTGTCATTGACCACGTCGGGGCTTGCAGTCATGGGATCCCTCGTGGGGCTCGGGGCATGGCTACGGATCCGTAACCTACGGCGTCGTAAGTATGGCAGGGCCGGGAAGCGGGGCAATAGGGCTCTGGTTTCTCCCAGGGGTGTGCCGCCTATCCTGGGGGCGTCGGACAGCGCGGTCCGCACATGGCCGAAAGCACCGGGTCAGCAGCCCGCGGCGCCCGCCGCGCAAGCCCTGATGCCGCGCTTCGAACTCCGTTCACTGCAAGGAGCCCGCACCTGTGAGCAGTGCCGACCACACCAATGCCGCCCTGCGTGCCGATATCCGCCGTTTGGGTGACCTGCTCGGCGAGACCCTCGTCCGCCAGGAGGGACCTGGCCTCCTCGAACTGGTCGAGCGCGTCCGTGCCCTCACCCGCAGTGACGGCGAGGCCGCCGCCGAACTGCTCGGCTCCACCGACCTCCAGACCGCCGCCAAGCTGGTCCGCGCCTTCTCCACCTACTTCCACCTGGCGAACGTCACCGAACAGGTGCACCGCGGCCGCGAGCTGCGCGCCCGCCGCGCCGCCGAGGGCGGCATCCTCGCCCGCACCGCCGACCAGCTCAAGGACGCCGATCCCGAGCACCTCCGGCAGACCGTCGCCAACCTGGGCGTACGTCCCGTCTTCACCGCCCACCCCACCGAGGCCGCCCGCCGCACGGTCCTCACCAAGCTGCGCCGCATCGCCGAACTGCTCGACACCCTCGCCGTCAGCGGCGACGCCCGCCGCGCCGATCTGCGGCTCGCCGAGAACATCGACCTGCTCTGGCAGACGGACGAGCTGCGGGTCGCCCGTCCCGAACCCGCCGACGAGGCCCGCAACGCCATCTACTACCTGGACGAGCTGCACGCGGGCGCCGTCGGCGATGTGCTGGAGGACCTCAGCGCCGAGCTCGAGCGCGTCGGCGTCGAACTGCCCGCCACCACCCGCCCCCTCACCTTCGGCACCTGGATCGGCGGCGACCGCGACGGCAACCCCAATGTCACCCCCGAGGTGACCCGCGACGTGCTGATCCTCCAGCATGAGCACGGCATCACCGACGCGCTGGAGATCATCGACGATCTGCGCGCCGCGCTCTCCAGCTCCATCCGCAACACCGGCGCCTCCGAGGAGCTCCTCGCCTCCCTCCAGCGCGACCTCGAACAGCTGCCGGAGATCAGCCCGCGCTACAAGCGGCTCAACGCCGAGGAGCCCTACCGGCTCAAGGCCACCTGCATGCGGCAGAAGCTCGTCAACACCCGTGAGCGGCTCGCCGGGGACACCCCGCACCAGCCCGGCCGCGACTACCTCGGCTCCGGCGAACTCCTCGCCGACCTCCACCTCATCCAGGACTCCCTGCGCGCCCACCGCGGTCAGCTCATCGCCGGCGGTCGGCTCGAACGCTCCATCCGCACCCTCGCGGCCTTCGGCCTCCAGCTCGCCACGATGGACGTCCGCGAACACGCCGACGCCCACCACCACGCCCTCGGCCAGCTCTTCGACCGGCTCGGCGAGGAATCCTGGCGCTACGCCGACATGCCGCGCGACTACCGCCGCAAGCTGCTCGCCAAGGAACTGCGCTCCCGGCGCCCGCTCGCCCCCACCCCGGCGCCCCTCGACGCCGCCGGTGCCAAGACCCTCGGCGTCTTCCACACCATTCGCGAATCCTTCGAGCGCTTCGGCCCCGAGATCGTGGAGTCCTACATCATCTCCATGTGCCAGGGCTCCGACGATGTCTTCGCCGCCGCTGTCCTCGCCCGCGAGGCCGGGCTGATCGACCTCCACGCGGGCTGGGCCAAGATCGGCATCGTTCCGCTGCTGGAGACCACCGAAGAGCTCAAGATCGCCGACAAGCTCCTCGACGAGATGCTCGCCGACCCCTCCTACCGGCGGCTCGTCGCCCTCCGCGGCGATGTCCAGGAGGTCATGCTCGGCTACTCCGACTCGTCCAAGTTCGGCGGCATCACCACCTCCCAGTGGGAGATCCACCGCGCCCAGCGGCTGCTGCGCGATGTCGCCCACCGGCACGGCGTACGGCTGCGGCTCTTCCACGGCCGCGGCGGCACCGTCGGCCGCGGCGGAGGCCCCACCCACGACGCGATCCTCGCCCAGCCGTGGGGCACCCTCGAAGGCGAGATCAAGGTCACCGAGCAGGGCGAGGTCATCTCCGACAAGTACCTCGTGCCCTCGCTCGCCCGCGAGAACCTGGAGCTCACGGTCGCCGCCACGCTCCAGGCGTCCGCCCTGCACACCGCGCCCCGCCAGTCCGTCGAGGCGCTCGCCCGCTGGGACGCGGCCATGGAGACGGTCTCCGAGGCCGCCCACGGCGCCTACCGCGCGCTCGTGGACGACCCCGACCTGCCCGCGTACTTCTTCGCCTCCACCCCGGTCGACCAGCTCGCCGAGCTCCACCTGGGCTCCCGGCCCTCCCGCCGCCCCGACTCCGGCGCCGGCCTCGACGGGCTGCGGGCCATCCCGTGGGTGTTCGGCTGGACCCAGTCCCGGCAGATCGTCCCCGGCTGGTTCGGCGTCGGCTCCGGCCTCGAGGCCGCCCGCGAGGCCGGGCTCGACGGCGTCCTGGACGAGATGCACCAGCACTGGCACTTCTTCCGCAACTTCCTCTCCAACGTCGGGATGACGCTGGCCAAGACGGACCTGCGGATCGCCCAGCACTACGTGGACACGCTGGTCCCCGACGAGCTGAAGCACGTCTTCGAGGTGATCCAGGAGGAGCACGAGCTGACGGTGCGGGAAGTGCTGCGCATCACCGGTGAGCGGGAGCTCCTCGACTCCAACCCGGTGCTGAAGCAGACCTTCCACGTCCGGGACGCCTACCTCGACCCGATCTCGTACCTCCAGGTGACCCTGCTGCACCGCCAGCGCACCGCGCGCGAACGGGGCGAGGAGCCCGACCCGCTGCTCGGCCGCGCGCTCCTCCTCACGGTCAACGGCGTCGCGGCGGGCCTCCGCAACACGGGTTGAACACGGCGCGACGGCGGGCGGGCCCGCTCCCTCAGGGAGCGGGCCCACCCGCCGTGTATGGGTAACAAGTATTCCCGGGGGCTCCGCCCCCGGCCCCCCAGCCAGGCAGCAGCCTCCGCCGCTGCCGCACGCCCCCGCGGTGGGCACGCCATGCCCTGGGCCACGCGACCGGTTGCACGATGGCGGGGTGACTTCTTTTCCGCCGCGGCGGTGAGGACCCTCACGATGGTCTCCGGCGGTGCCGAGCGGCCCGCGCCACGGGACCGGTCACGCCACGGTGGGATGGCTCCTTTTCCCGCCGCGATGGCGAGGACCCCCACGTTGGTGTTCGGCGGTGCCGAGCTGTCCGTGCCACGGGGCCGGTTCACGCCGCGGTGGGGTGGTCCCGGGACGGAGGGTGAGTGTACGAGGACGGGGGGTCGGGGTAGCGCTACAGCGTAAGCGTGGCGAAGGACGCGCCCAGTAGTGCCGCGCCCAGTAGGCCCATGACCCAGCCCGTGCGGCGCAGGCGGAGGCCGCCGGCGACGATCAGGGAGGTGAGGAGGAGGGAGCCGCCGAAGGGGACCCAGGCGTGGAGGGTGCCGGCGATGCCGGTGCGGACGGCGTGGTCGGTGCCGGGTTTGAGGGCAACCGCCACATGGTCGCCCGTCCCGTCCGTGACCGCCTTGTCGATCCGCACCCGGCCATGTGCCTTGCCGCCCGCTTCGGCCGGGGTGAAGGAGCCGGTGCACCATTCGTCGTCGCAGTCGGAGACCGCGACCGTGCCGCGCTCGAGCCCCTTGGTGAGCATCGTGGGCTTGGCGTCGCCCCAGGAGGACCACACCCCGGCGGCCAGGATCAGCGCCGCGACGAGCACCATCGTCACGTTCTTAGCGATCAGCAGAAGTCCGTACGCGCTCTCGCCCGCCCGCCGGCCACGGCTGCGCTTGGTCACACCGGTGAAAGCCATGGCGGCGATCCTCGCCATCCCCGGGCCGCCGGTCAACCTTCCGCCGAACAAACGGGCGAACAACGTTTTTCAGGAGTTGTACGTACCCTGCGCGCGCTCCAGCCCGTCCGCGATGAGCGTCTCCACCGCGTCCGCCGCACGGTCCACGAAATAGTCCAACTCCCTGCGCTCCGCGGCGGAAAAGTCCTTCAGCACGAACGCCGCGACATCCATCCGGCCGGGTGGACGGCCGATTCCGAAGCGCACCCGGAAGTAGTCCGCACCCAGCGATTTGGTGATCGACTTCAGGCCATTGTGGCCATTGTCACCCCCGCCGAGCTTCAGCCGCAGCGCACCGTAGTCGATGTCCAACTCGTCGTGGACGGCCACGACATGACCGACCGGCACCTTGTAGAAGTCGCGCAGCGCGGTGACCGGGCCGCCCGAGAGGTTCATGAAGGACATCGGCTTGGCGATCACGACGCGGCGGCTCGCCGGTCCGGGCGGGCCGACCCGGCCCTCGACGACCTGGGCCCGCGACTTGTGCGCCTTGAAACGGGCACCCATGCGCTCGGCCAGCAGATCGGCCACCATGAAGCCGACGTTGTGGCGGTTGCCCGCGTACTCGCCTCCGGGGTTGCCGAGGCCCACCACAAGCCAGGGGCTCGTGTCGTCCGTCATCTGGATGTCTCTCCTCGAGGACGGCCGCCGCCCCACCCCCTGGCCGGCGCCGCCGTACGGAAGACGGCGGCGACGGAGACGGGGGCGGGACGGCGGCCGGGAAAGCGGTAAGGGGGCAGCGGAAGACTACGCCTCGGCGCCCTCGGCCTCGCCCTCGGCGCCCTCCTCGGCCGGAGCCTCGGCCTGGGCGGCCACCACCTGGAGTACCGCGGCGTCGTCCTCGACGGCCAGCGTGGTGCCGGTCGGGAGGGTGATGTCCTTGGCGTGGATGGTGGCACCGGCCTCGAGGCCCTCGACGGAGACGGTGACCGACTCCGGGATGTGGGTGGCCTCGGCCTCGACCGGCAGGGCGTTCAGCACGTGCTCGAGCAGGTTGCCGCCCGGGGCCAGGTCGCCCTCGGTGAGGATCGGGATCTCGACGGTGACCTTCTCGCCACTCCTGACCAGCAGCAGGTCGATGTGCTCCAGAACGCCGATCTTGATGGGGTGGCGCTGCACGGCCTTCGGGATGACCAGCTCGTCCTTGCCGCCCTCGACGCCCAGACGGATCAGCACGTTCGGGGTCTTCAGCGCCATCAGCAGGTCGTGCGCCGGAAGCGTGACATGCAGCGGCTCGACGCCGTGGCCGTAGACCACGCCGGGAACGCGCTCGGCGGCACGGGTACGGCGGGCCGCGCCCTTGCCGAACTCGGTACGGGGCTTAGCGGAGATCTTGACCTCGGCCATGGGGCACTCCTCGTAGATCGTTTACGGTGTGTGGGCGTCACCCGGCCCACGACAGACCTGCTACGAAGAGCGCGTCGATAACGGACAGCCGCGGTAAAACGCGACCTCCCTCGCCGAGCAACTCCACGATTCTACCAACGGCAGAGGCCACCCCCTCACGGGAGTGGCCTCCGGATCGGGCCTGGGGACGTTAAGCCGCTCACGCCTGCTCCTCGAACAGGCTGGTCACCGAGCCGTCCTCGAAGACCTCCTGGACCGCGCGGGCGATCGTGGGCGCCATCGACAGCACCGTCACCTTGTCCAGCTCCACCTCGTTCGGGGTCGGCAGGGTGTTGGTGAAGACGAACTCGCTGACCTTGGAGTTCTTCAGCCGGTCGGCCGCCGGACCCGACAGCACACCGTGCGTGGCGGTGACGATCACGTCCTCCGCGCCGTTCGCGAAGAGCGCGTCCGCCGCGGCGCAGATGGTGCCACCGGTGTCGATCATGTCGTCGACCAGCACACACACCCGGCCGCGCACATCGCCGACCACCTCGTGCACGGTGACCTGGTTGGCCACGTCCGGATCCCGCCGCTTGTGCACGATCGCCAGCGGCGCGCCCAGCCGGTCGCACCAGCGGTCCGCGACCCGCACCCGGCCGGCGTCCGGCGAGACCACGGTGAGCTTGGACCTGTCGACCTTGGCGCCCACATAGTCGGCGAGCACCGGCAGCGCGAAGAGATGGTCCACCGGACCGTCGAAGAAGCCCTGGATCTGGTCGGTGTGGAGATCGACCGTGAGGATCCGGTCGGCACCCGCCGTCCGGAACATATCGGCGATCAGCCGGGCCGAGATGGGCTCGCGGCCGCGGTGCTTCTTGTCCTGGCGGGCATAGCCGTAGAACGGAACGATCACCGTGATCGAGCGCGCGGAGGCCCGCTTCAGCGCATCGAGCATGATGAGCTGCTCCATGATCCACTTATTGATCGGAGCCGTGTGGCTCTGGATCAGAAAGCAGTCGGCACCGCGTGCGGACTCCTGGAAGCGGACGTAGATCTCGCCGTTGGCGAAGTCGAATGCCTTGGTCGGGACCAAGCTGACGCCCAGCTCATGGGCGACCTCCTCGGCCAGCTCGGGGTGGGCGCGGCCGGAGAAGAGCATCAGCTTCTTCTCGCCGGTCGTCTTGATCCCGGTCACAACAAGTCTCCTTGGATGTCACTTTGGTGCACTTCTCACCGTACGCCCCGCACGGCAGACCTGTGCACATGTCACTGTTGGCCCTCGTCCTCCCGACGAGCGGCCTCGGCGGCTCGCGCCGCGGCGCTTCCGGGGCGCTTACGGGCGACCCAGCCCTCGATGTTCCGCTGCTGTCCGCGTGCGACGGCGAGCGAGCCCGGGGGCACATCCTTGGTGATGACCGATCCGGCGGCGGTGTATGCGCCGTCCCCGATCGTGACGGGAGCCACAAGCATGTTGTCGGCTCCGGTCCGGCAGTGGCTGCCGATGGTGGTGTGGTGCTTGTTCACCCCGTCGTAGTTCACGAAGACGCTCGCGGCACCGATGTTGGTGTGCTCGCCGATCGTCGCGTCGCCCACATAGGACAGATGCGGCACCTTGGTGCCCTCGCCGATCGTGGCGTTCTTCATCTCCACGTACGTACCCGCCTTGGCCTTGGCGCCCAGCCGGGACCCGGGGCGCAGATACGCGTACGGCCCCACGCTGGCCCCCGCGCCGATCTCCGCGCCCTCCGCGACGGTGAACGCGACGACCGCGCCCTGGCCGACGGCGGTGTCGGTGAGCCGGGAGTTCGGCCCGACCTCGGCACGGGTGGCGAGATGGGTGGCGCCCAGCAGCTGGGTGCCGGGGTGGACCAGCGAGTCCGGTTCGAAGGTGACGGTCACATCGACCCAGGTGGTGGCGGGGTCGACGACGGTGACCCCGCTCAGCATCGCCCGCTCCAGCAGCCGGTCGTTCAGCAGCCTGTTGGCCTCGGCCAGCTGGACGCGGTTGTTGATCCCGACGATCTCGCGGTGGTCGGCCGCCACACACGCGCCCACCCGGTGCCCGGCCTCGCGCAGAATGCCGAGCACATCGGTGAGGTACTCCTCGCCCTGGCTGTTGTCGGTGCGCACCTTGCCGAGGGCGTCGGTGAGCAGCTGCGCGTCGAAGGCGAAGACCCCGGAGTTGATCTCGCGGATCGCGCGCTGCGTGGCGGTCGAGTCCTTGTGCTCCACGATCGCGGTGACGGCGCCGGTCGCGTCGTCCCGCACGATCCGGCCGTAGCCGGTGGCGTCGGGGACCTCGGCGCTGAGCACGGTCACGGCGTTCCCGTCGTCCGCGTGGGCCGCGGCGAGCCGCTGGAGCGTCTCGCCGGTCAGCAGCGGGGTGTCACCACAGACGACGATCACGGTGCCGTCGAGGGCGACCCCGCTGTCGGACAGCTCCTCCAGCCCCATCCGGACGGCGTGCCCGGTGCCGTTCTGCTCGTGCTGGACGGCGGTGCGCACCTCGGCGTCGATCTCGGCCAGATGCGCGGAGACCTGCTCCCGGGCGTGGCCGACCACGACCACGAGATGCTCGGGCGAGAGCTCACGGGAGGCGGCGACGACATGCCCGACGAGGGAGCGGCCGCAGAGGGCGTGCAGAACCTTCGGGGTCGTCGATTTCATGCGGGTGCCCTCACCCGCTGCGAGGACGACGACGGCTGCCGGGCGGTTGGCGCTCACGGGTGTGCCCTTCGGCTTCGGGGGTGGACACCCGCAGGATACCGAGAGGTTTCCGGGCGGAAAGGAAGGAGGGTCCCGAGCCGGGCGGTCAGGCCCCGGGAAGGCGGAATATAAGGCTCCCCCGCCAGGACTCGAACCTGGAACAACCGGACCAAAACCGGCCGTGTTGCCAATTACACCACGGGGGATGGCAAGAGGGGTCAATTCGGACAGTGGATCAGTCCGCCGACTTGGCCTCCACCACTATGCCGTACCGCCGGGCTTCAATGCGACGGTATAGGTCAGCCCGGTTGGGGGGTGTGGACGACGGGGTGGCGTCGGTGGTCCGCTCATCCGGGGTCGCGCGGCCGTTCGCTATGCGGACGCGCCGGGTCGAAGATGTGGGCGATTGGGGTGTTCGAGTCGAATGAGCGGTTTTACCTCGCGTTCGAGTCCCTTGTGCGCCGCCGTGTCCCCGGGAAAAGCGCTGGCGCGCGGCCGTAGGCTGGTCGCTATGACTTCGACGGGGGAAGACGCGACGGGCGCGCGGGGCGCGCCCGCGGGGCCGTTGTGGTGGGCGCGACGGCGAAGTATGGGGCTGGATGTCCTGCTCGCCGTGGCGTCGGCGGCCGAGTGCGCGGCGGAGGGCGTCGGATTCGCCCACGATGCCCGGATTCCGGTCGTCGCCGGTGTGCTGCTCGGCGCGCTCGTCGGGTCCACGCTGGTGCTGCGGCGGCGCTGGGCGATCGCCGTGATGCTGATATCGATCGCGGTCACGCCCGCCGAAATGGGTCTGCTGCTCGGCGTCGTGGGGCTCTACACCCTGGCCTCGTCCGAGGTGCCGCGCCGGATCACGGCGGTGCTGGCCGGAATGACGGCGGTGGGGAGCTTCCTCGTCACGGTGATCGGCCTCCGGCGGGACAATCCGCAAAGCGGCTTCGGGACCTCCGTATGGGAGGCCCCGATGTTCGCCACGGTGCTCACCTTGGGGCTGACCGCTCCGCCCGTGCTGCTGGGGCTGTATGTCCGGGCCCGGCGGCGGCTGGTGGAGAGCCTGCGGGAGCGGGCGGACGGTCTGGAGCGTGAGCTCTCGCTGCTGGCGGATCGGGCGGAGGAGCGGGCCGAATGGGCCCGTAACGAGGAGCGGACCCGGATCGCGCGCGAGATGCACGACGTGGTGGCGCACCGGGTGAGCCTGATGGTGGTGCACGCGGCGGCGCTGCAAGCGGTGGCCCTCAAGGACCCGGAGAAGGCGTCGAAGAACGCGGCGCTGGTGGGCGACATGGGACGGCAGGCGCTCACGGAGCTGCGGCAGATGCTGGGGGTGCTGCGGTCCGAGGACGGTCTGCGGGCCCCGGGTGCCGCCTCGGCCGCCGCCGCTTCCGTGCCCGCCGCCGGGGATTCCGCCGCGGATGCCGCTGGTTCCTCCGCCGGTTCCTCCTCCGCCGGTTCCTCGGGCGCGGGTTCCTCCGCCGAGGAGAAGCCGCTGGCGGCGGTCGCGGCCGCCGCCTCGGCCGCCGCCGAGGCGGCGGGGGGCGGCGGGCGGGGCGCGGAGGTGATCGCGGGGCCGCGGCTGGCGGAGCTGGAGGCGCTGGTCGGGCAGTCCCGGGCGGCCGGGATGGCCGTGGAGCTCTCGGTCGAGGGCGAGGAGCGGCGGTATGCGGCCCCGGTGGAGCAGACGGCCTACCGCGTGGTCCAGGAGGCGCTGACCAACGTCCACAAGCACGCCCCGGGCGCGAGCGCCCGGGTCCGGGTGGCGCATCGTACGGCCGAGATCGCGGTCCAGGTGGAGAACGGGCCCTCGGAGCGCGGCGCGGCGGACGCGGGGCTGCCCAGCGGGGGGAACGGTCTGGTCGGGATGCGGGAGCGGGTCTCGACGCTCGGCGGGGGCTTTGTGTCGGGGGCCACGGAGGCGGGTGGCTTCCGGGTGTCGGCGGTCATCCCGGACCGCACGGATCGCACGGATCGCACGGACCTTACGGATCACACCGAGCGTACGGATCGTGCAGATCGCGCCGATCGCACGGACCGCACCGATCGCGCCGACCGGACGCGCCGTACGGATGGCGCGAATCATACGGTCCGTGCGGATGAGACGGATCACACAGAGCGCGCGGACCGTGCGGATGAGTCGGCGGACCGCACCGCCGCCGAGGGCCGCGGCGGGGGCGTGGAGCGGGCGAAGAGCGCCTGAGCGCTCCGCCGGAAGTGCGCTGAGCTCGCTGGAGCTTCTCCGAGCCGCCGTCGATCGGCCGTCGCCGTCGTCGTGGCTGGTCGCCCACGCGGCGGAGCCGCATATCGACCCAGCCGCTGCTGAGCCGCGCATCGACACAGCCCCGCGCCCCTTCAGGGCGCCTCCGCACCGCGGCCGACTTCCGCCGGCCTGCTGAGTGCCCGCGCGCCCGTCCCGCCCGTCCCGTCTCATCGCGCGCGGTACGCGCGCTACGCGCGGGTCAGTCTGGCCGGGAGCGCGCCCGTGACGAGGGTGCTGAGGGCGGCGTCCAGGGTGGGGCCGAGGTACCAGTCGCCGGTGTGGTCGAGGCTGTAGATCCGGCCCTCCGCGTCGATGGTCAACAGCGCCTGCCCGTCGGCCTCTTCGCCCAGTGGGGAGACCTCGGTCTCCAGGGCCCGGCCCAGGTCGCCGAGGGTGCGGGCGAGGTGGAGGCCGTGGAGGGGGTCGATGCGGAAGGGGGTCGGGGCGATCTCGCGGCCCGTGCCGGGCGGCTGGATGTGCAGTCCGCCGAACTCCGCCCATGCCTCGACCGCCGCCGGGAAGACGGAGTGCCGGTGGCCCGCCGGGGAGGTGTGGGCGCGCAGGGCGTCGGCCCAGACCTCGGCGCGTCGCATGTCCCAGCGGCCGGGCTGCCAGCCGGCCTCGCGCAGGGCGGCGTCCACGGCGACGGAGAAGCGGGTGACGTCCAGGCGGTCGATCGGCTTCCGCGCCGGGCGTGTCGGCTGTGTCCGGGCCGCGCCCGGAGCCTGTGCCGTCTGTTGTGCTTGGTGTGCTCGGCTCACGTGCTCTCACCCACCACCCGTACGCCGAAATGGGCCAGCAGCGCGGCGCAGGACAGGCAGGGCGGGGCGTAACTGCCGTGCTGCGGATCGCCCGCCTCCCGGATCCGGCGGGTGGTGAGCTTGGACTGCTTGAGGGAGCGGCGGGCCTCACCCTGGGTGAGCGGTTTGCGGGAGGCGCGCTTGGAGCGGCCCGCTTCGACGTTCGACAGATGGCGGGAGAGCAGGATGGCCTCCGGGCAGCGGCCGGTGAATCGTTCGCGCTGGCCGCTGGCGAGCGCGTCGAGGAATTCCTGGACCAGTGGGTGGAGCGTCGGCGGCTGGTCTCCCTTGCCTCCGGTGCAGGTCAGCGTGGAGCCACGGACGGACAGCGCGGCCGCCACGGCGGGCAGGATGCCGTCGCGGCGGTGGCGGACCGGCGGCGGGCCGGCGTCGGGGTCGACGCTGCTCCATCTCAGCCGGGGATCGCCGGCCGCGGGGGCGGCGCCGTCGCCGCCTCCGTTGCTCTGCGTGATGTGCATGTGGTGCATCCCTCCCTGTGCAATCCCCCGGTTGCAATGATCAGATTGCCAAATCCCGTGGGCGCTGCGGTAGTCCGGGCCTGAACGACCTGGTGGGGGCCGGGACCGCCGCGGGGGCGGGTGGCCGCCCGGTTCGGACTGTTGCGTCACCGCATAGGCTGTGCCCAGTAGCCAGCATCAGCAGGGGGCAACCGCCATGACGACAGGTCGGCTCGGGCAGCATGCCGCGCCACCGAACACGGCCTACGCCGGGCAGGTCGTGCACTTCCCGGATCCCGTCCGGGCCGCACGCCACCCCAAGGGCGTCCGAGTGGACGAAGACGGCTTTCCGGACTTCTCGCCGTATGCGCGCGCGGCCGCCGAAATCGCCGAGCCCCCGGAGGGGTTCGGCGTCGACGAGCTGCGGCTGACGGACTACGTCTCGGCGAACGCGGCGCTGCACGCCACGGGCCATGAGCTGTGGAACGGATCGTCGGCGGTGGCCACCCCGCACGGCTGGACCTGGCACCACGTCGCCGGCACCCGCCGTATGGAGCTGGTTCCGGTCGAGGTCAAGGCCCTGCTCC
Source organism: Streptomyces malaysiensis subsp. malaysiensis (assembly GCF_040653035.1). Classification (NCBI taxonomy): domain Bacteria; kingdom Bacillati; phylum Actinomycetota; class Actinomycetes; order Kitasatosporales; family Streptomycetaceae; genus Streptomyces; species Streptomyces malaysiensis. The sequence goes on along the minus strand of NZ_JBEZNG010000001.1, from coordinate 830,326 downwards.
GGCACCACGGCGGGCTCGCGACGGCGCAGGTCGACCAGGAGAAGCGGGGCACCCGCCCGTTGCAGGAGACCCGGCCGATCCATGTGGGCCTGCCGCTGAAGGGCGTTTCGGTCACCGAGGAGCAGGTGCTCGGCGTCGAGGAGGACCTCGGCTATCGGCTGCCCGAGTCGTACCGCTCCTTCCTCAAGGCGGCGGGCGGCTGCGCACCGGTCGGCGCGGCGCTGGACCCGGAGCTGGGGCTGCTGATCGACCAGCCCTTCTTCACGGTGCGCGACGAAGCGGCGATCAACGACCTCGTCTATATCAACAAGTGTCTGCGGGACCACTTCACCAAGGACTATCTGGGCGTCGGCTTCGTCCAGGGCGGTGTGGTCGCGGTCAAGGTGAAGGGTGACGCGATCGGCTCGGTGTGGTTCTGCGCGTACGACGACGCACGGGACCGCGACGGCTGGACCGTCCAGGAGCGCGTGGAGCGGCTGATGCTGCCCTGCGGCGACGACTTCGACGCCTTCCTGCTCCGGCTGGCGGGCAATCCGCCGGAGCTGGAGACCGTGGCGAACCTGATGGTGGACGGTGGATTCGCGTACGCCGTCCCGGTGGAGGGGTGAGCGCGATGGTGACCTACGCACAGGCGCAGGAGCGCGCGGAACTCTGGATCAACGGCGATGTACCCGCCTATCAGCAGCGCGAGGCGCGGGTCCGGGAGTTCGACCTGGGCTTCGTGGTCTGGGCCGAGGACCGCGCGGACGGGCCGGTCTCGGGCCGGAGCGCCGAGGGCGTGCGGATGGTGATCGCCCGCGACAGCGGCGAGACCACGCTGTGGCCGGGGCTGCCGGTGGGTGAGGTGATCCGCCGTTACGAGGAGCGGTACGGCACGACCGACGGCTCCCGCGACGAGTCCACCAGCGGCCGCCAGCAGCGCATCGACTTGAACGCGACGTCCTTCCTGCTCACTCCGCCGGAGTGGCTCCAGGAGGCGGCGGACGCGATGAGCAGCAGGTCCGAGGGGCGGCTGGACCTTCCCGAGCAGCGGCCGGGGGCGGAGCCGGGTGGCGGTGCGCCCGATGCGGCCGCTGCCTCCGCTGCCGCCGCTGCTTCCGCTGCCTCCGCGCCGGTTTCGGGCCCTCCCGCATCCGCCACGCCATCCGCCGCTCCGCCTCCTTCACCTCCCGCGCCCGCCCAGGACGGCTGGCCGGCGGCCGGTGGGTCGGGGCAGAGGGCCCAGAGCATGGACGACTGGCCGGCGGACGGCGGGGCGCAGGGCGCGCCGCCCGCTCCACCCGCGCCCGTCTCTGGTGCTCCCGCCCCCGGCGCTCCCGTTCCCGGCACTCCCGCTCCGGGCGCTCCCGCTCCGGGTCCGTCCCAGGGGCGGGGCGGGGCCGTGGACGACTGGCCGTCCGACGGTGTCGCACGCCCGCTCGCGGCCGACCGGCAGCAGGACGCCCCGCCCGCACCGGGTGCCCCGTCCGGCGGCGAGGGCTGGCGGAGCGCGCCGCCGGCCGGTGGGCCGAGTCCGTGGGCCCCGCCCGCGCCGGGCTCCGGTACGCCCTCCTCGGGCGGCCAGGCCGGTAACGCGGCCACGCCCGGCGGCGGTACGCCATGGGCTGGTACGGACATCACCGGCGACGATGACGACGACCGCTCGGTCGCCCCGCCCGCCACCGTCTTCGCCCCGCCGCTCGCGGGCTCCGACGACGAGGACACCCCGCCGCCGGGCGTACGGCCGGACGCCAAGACCGAGTTGATGTCCGGCGGCAGCTCGCTGCCGCCCACGGCCATCGCCCCGGGCCTCGACTTCCCGCCGCCGCAGGGCGGCCCCACCGCCAGGCCGGGCGCGGGCCCCAACACGAGTGACCTCGCCGACGCCGCCACCCACAAGGCGGGTGGCGGCGCTACGCCTCCGCCGCCCGGCGCCCCCGGGACGCCCGGCGCCCGGCCGGGCGCGGACTCCACGCCCCCGACGCCTCCGCCGGCGCCGTCCGGACCCGGCGCCCCCGGCGCTCCGGCCGGGGGGTACGTACCGACGCAGCTGGTCTCGCAGCTCGGCCCCGACGGTCCTGATGGCCCCGGTGGCCCCGGTGGCCCTGGCGGTGCCCCGCAGCCGCCCGGCCCTCCCGGTGCGCCTGGTGTGCCTGGTGGTGGGCAGACGCCTCCGCCTGGTGCTCCGGGTGGGCCCGGTGGTGGGGTGCATGCCGCCGCGACGATGCTCGCGGGTGGTCCGGGCGCCCCCGGTGGTCAGACCCCGCCCCCGGGCGCCCCGCAGCCGCCCGGTCCCCCCGGACCTCCCGGGCCGCCCGGACCTCCCGGAGTGCCCGGAGCCGGGCAGACGCCGCCTCCTCCGGGTGCGCCTGGTGTGCCTGGTGGTGGGCAGACGCCTCCGCCTGGTGCTCCGGGTGGGCCCGGTGGTGGGGTGCATGCCGCCGCGACGATGCTCGCGGGTGGTCCGGGTGCCCCCGGTGGTCAGACCCCGCCCCCGGGCGTCCCGCAGCCGCCCGGCCCGCCCGGTCCCCCCGGCGCTCCGGGCCAGGGTGCCCCGTCCGGCCCGCAGCCGCCCGGCCCACCCGGTGTCCCCGGTGCGGGTGGTCCGCATACGCCGCCGCCCCCGCCGGGCGCGGCCGGGCCGCCCTACCCGGGCGGACCCGGGGCGCCGGGCGCCCCCGGTATGCCTCCGCCCGCCGGCGCGCCCGTTCCGGGTATGGCGCCGCCTCCGGGTGCGGCCGCGCCGGGTATGGCGCCGCCGCCCGGCTATGCCTATCCGCCGCCGCCTCCCGGTCAGCCGACCGTGGGTCCGGGCTATATGGCGGTGCTGCGCTACCGCGCGCAGGACGGCTCGGAGCAGCAGCTGATCCGGCGTTCGGCGCCCGGGACCCCGCATCCGGAGTGGCAGATCCTGCATGAGCTGCGGGCGATGAACGTGCCGCCGCAGCAGGTGCTCGAGCTGCACACCGAGTTGGAGTCGTGTGATCTGCCCGGTGGCTACTGCGCCCGGATGATCCGGGAGAGCTGGCCGCAGGTGCGGATCAGCCACACCGCCGCGTACGGGCGCGATCACGCCACCCGGCAGCAGGGTGTGCGTCATCTGCTGGAGCACCAGGGCGAGCTGCACCAGGTGGCGGACGGCCCGGCGCGTCCGGCGCCGAACCGGGTGCCGCTGCCGCACCCCAGCCAGGTACAGCCGATTCCGCCGGTGCCGCCGGAGGGTCTTGCGCATGAGCTGGGCCAGGCGTTCGGGCCGCAGGGCATCGTCCGCTTCGACCAGCGCGCGGTGTCGCGGACGGGCGTTCCGGACGTGGTGGCGCAGACGCTGGTGTGGGCGGGGCTGCCGCTGGACTTCGGTCCGTTCTTCTGGGCGCAGGCCCAGGCGGGCCGCCCGGTGCCGACGCTGGCGGAGCTGGCGGCGGAGCGCGGGGTGCAGTCCGCGCCGGACGCGGGCTCGTACCTGGTCATGGGCAATGACTTCGGCCGCCAGCTGTGTGTGCAGTACGGCACGGCGAACATCGTGGCGGTGCCGCTGGAGGCGACGCCCCAGCCGACACCGCCGCAGTTCGTGAACACCGGCCTGCCGGAGTTCGTGCGCTGCATGGCGCTGCTGGGCCGGATGTGGCGGCTGCGGTACGGGCTGACGCCGGACCAGGCGGGCCGTTGGACGGTGGACTTCCAGGCGCAGCTCGCGGGCCTGGACCCGGCGGCGCTGTCCACTCCGGACAACTGGTGGGCGGTGCTGCTGGAGCAGATGTGGGACGGGCTGTTGTGAGTCCGGCCGGGCATGTCGTGAGCCCGTGAGCCCGTGCGCGCGGTCCTCAACCGCGCGCCCACCGGACGAACGGTGCACGCCACCGAACGAACCGAACGAACCGAACGAATGGCGATCGAGGCGCCCGACCCCCGTGACGGGGGCGGGCGCCTCGTCGTTGTTGTCACCGGCGGTGCTCCCGGCGTTGCCACCGGCGCGCCTCCTGGCCGGAGATATGGGCGGAGTGTCGCGTTATGGGGGATGAGAGGCCATCTATAAAGATGTGCGCCGAAGCGCGTTGCATACCGGACAAAAGGGGTTCCAAGGATGGGCGCATCGGTGTCACGTCATGGCTTCACCATCGTCGGCGGACGGGGCCGTGGCTACCGTCCCGCGCAGGTCGACCACTATGTGGCCGAGCTGTCCGAAACGCGGGACGCGGCGTGGGAGCGCGCCGCGCGCCTCACCGTGCTGGCCAATGAGCTGACCGCCGAGGCGGAGCGGCTGCGCGAGGTGATCGCCCAACTGGTCCCCCAGACCTATGAGTCGCTCGGCGACCGGGCCCAGCTGATCCTGATGGCGGCCGAGGAGGAGGTCGTCTGTCTGCGGGCGGCGGCCGAGGCGTCGGCGCAGGAGGAGTGGGAGGCCGTGCAGGCCGTGGCCCGTACGGTGCGGGACGCCGCCCGGGACGAGGCCGAGCAGGTCCGCGAGGTCGCCGAGGCGGTGGCGCGCGCCACCGTGGAGTCGGCCCAGGTGGACGTGGACGAGCTGCGGGCCGCCTCGCGCCAGGACGCCAAGGAGTGGCGGACCCAGGCGCTGGCGGAGCTGAAGGAGATGCGGCAGCGCACCGCCGAGATCCTGGCCGAGCAGGAGCGGGAGCACACCGAGCGGTGGGAGGCGGCGGGCCGTGAACTGGTCGAGCGGGACAACGCGATGACGGCCCGGCTGGCCCAGCTGGAGGAGTACGCCCAGGCGACGCTCGCCGACGCCAAGCGGGAGTACGGGATGGCCGAGCAGGCCGCGCGGCTGCGGCAGGAGGACGCGCAGGCACAGGCGGCGGAGATCATCGCCCAGGCGCGGGCCCGGGAGGAGCGGCTGGCGCGGGAGACGGAGCGGACGCTGCGCGAGCATGTGGAGCGGCGTGAGGAGCTCAAGGCGCATCTGGAGCATGTGCGCGGCAGTCTGGCGGCGCTGACCGGCAAGCCGGTGGCCGAGGACGCGGCGGCGGCCCCGCACCACGAGTCCTGACCCGCTCGCGGACCGCCCACGGGCCTAGGGGTGTCTGACGGATCGTGACGCCTGCGGCGGGCTGTTCCCCTCCCCGCCCCTTCCCGAAACTGGGGCTCCGCCCCAGACCCCCGGCCGGGGCTCCGCCCCAGACCCCCGCCCGGGGCTCCGCCCCAGACCCCCGCCCGGGGCTGTGCCCCAGGCCCCCGTTCGGGGCTGTGCGCCAGGTACCTGTTCAGGGCTGCGTCCCAGAACCCGGCCCGGGGCTGCGCCCCGGACCCCGGGGGTCCAGGGGCGGAGCCCTTGGTAACGGGAAGGGGCGGGGAGGGGGAAGGCCCGTCGGGCACCCTGTAGGCATCGGCGCACCGCTGACCGACGCACGCGTCGGCGGCCGCGGTCGCCTCCGGTCGCCGTTCAGGCTTCCGCGTCCGCGTCCGCCTCCGTACGGATCGGAAAGCGGCGCGGGGCGAGGAACACCAGGGCCAGCAGGGCCAGTAGCGCGGCGGTCGCCGAGCCCAGGTAGACGTGGTCCACGGCGGTGTCCACGGCCCGCCGGAGATAGTCGGCGGCCTGGTCGGTGAGGGTGCCGGGGTGCTCCAGGGCGCGGGAGACCGAGTCCAGGTCGTCGGGCAGCCCCGGCCGGATGGCGGCGGGCGCCTCGGTGAGCCGCGAGGCCAGGGTCGCGTTGGCCACGGCGCCGAAGAGGGCCGCCCCCACGCTCTGGCCGACCTGGCGGCAGAAGAGGATCGAGGCGGTGGCCGTACCCCGCTCGGCCCATTCGACCGACGACTGCACCCCGATGATCAGCGGCAGCTGGAAGAGCCCGAGCGCGCCGCCGAGCAGCAGCATGATCAGCGCGGGCTGCCAGGGGGCGCCCGGGTAGGGGAGGAAGGGGAAGGCGGCCAGGACCAGCGTGGCGGCCGTCATACCGGTGATGGCGCACCGCCGGAAGCCCACGCGGTTGTAGACCCGGCTGCTGAGCGCGGCCGCGATCGGCCAGCTCAGCGTCATCGTGGACAGCACGAAACCGGCCGGTATCGGTCCGAGCCCCAACACCGACTGGGCGTAGGTGGGCAGAAAGACGGTCGGGGCGATCATCAGCAGACCGAGCGCGGCGAAGGCGACGTTGACCGCCGAGATGGTGCGGCGGCGCCAGACCCAGCCGGGGATGATCGGCTCGGCGGCGCGCCGTTCGATCCATACGGTGGCCGCGACGCACACCGCGGCGCCGCCGAGCATGGTGAGCGAGGGCGCGGACAGCCAGCTCCAGGCCACCCCGCCCTGGACGAGCGCGGTCAGCAGCAGTCCGCCGGTGAGGAAGACGCCGAGCGCCCCGGCCCAGTCGACCTTCGGGCGGCTCTCCCGGTGCCGTACCGGCTCGTGCAGATGGCGGGCGATCAGGGTGAGCGCCAGGGCGCCGACCGGCAGATTGATGAGGAAGATCCAGCGCCAGTCGGCGTATCCGGCGAGCAGTCCGCCGATCGCGGGGCCCGCCACCGAGGACAGCGCCCAGACCGAGGAGAGCCTGGCCTGGATCTTCGGGCGCTCCTTGAGCGGGTAGAGATCGGCGGCGACGACCTGGATGGTGCCCTGGAGCGCCCCGCCGCCCAGCCCCTGGACGACCCGGAAGGCGATCAGGGACGCCATGTTCCAGGCGCCGGCGCACAGCAGTGAGCCGATGACGAAGACCACGATGCCCGCGAGCAGGATGGGTTTACGGCCGAAGGTGTCGGAGAGCTTCCCGTACAGCGGCAGCGAGACGGTGACCGCGAGCAGATAGCCGGAGAAGAGCCAGGAGAAGACGGAGAAGCCGCCGAGATCGCCGACGATCTGCGGTACGGCGGTGGAGATGATGGTCGAGTCCAGCGCGGCCAGCGCCATGCCGAGCATCAGGGCGGCGGCGACCGGGCGGCGGCCTCGGGGGGTGGGAGTCCCGGGATGTGGCTGGGGTGCGGGGGGCCTGGGGTCCGCGTCCATCGGCCGTCGTGCGGTGCCGCCCACGCTGGCGCGCTCCCTTCGCCGGTCCGCGCCGGCAGGTGTCCCTGACTCTCGTACGACGATTCTTGTACTACCCACGATTCCATGTCGGACCGGGGCCGGGGAAGAACGCATCCGGGCTGCCCAGAAGGCCCCACTTGAGCCTCACGCGGCGGCAGGGTGCAGGATCGACCCCGAGTCCGGGTCAGCCTCAGGACTCACTCCCCTAGGGGATGCCCACCCTGTACTCCTACTCCCGGTTCGTCCGGGCGGATGAGGAGCCCGTCCTCCCCACTTCATAAGGTTGCTACGGGCTGCGCGACCGAGGGGGTGGGGCTAGCCCCACCGCTAAGAGGGAGTCATTCCCCATCGCGGAGGTTCCCGGATCGCGGCAGTCTTGATGCGGTGATCGGGGAACAGAGCTCGCCGATCGGACACCTAAGGAGAAAGACCGTGACAACGGCTGTATCGATTCCCAGGACCGGGGGCAGCGGAGGACATACGGCCGTCGCCGCCCGTGCACGTCAGGTGGTCAAGGCATACGGCTCCGGGGAGACCCGGGTGGTCGCGCTCGACCATGTGGACGTGGACATCGCGCGTGGTCAGTTCACCGCGATCATGGGCCCGTCCGGCTCCGGCAAGTCGACCCTGATGCACTGCGTGGCCGGTCTGGACACGGTCACCTCGGGGGAGATCTACATCGACGAGACCGAGATCACCAAGCTGAAGGACAAGAAGCTCACCAAGCTGCGCCGGGACCGGATCGGCTTCATCTTCCAGGCGTTCAACCTGCTGCCGACGCTCAGCGCGATCGAGAACATCACGCTGCCGATGGACATCGCGGGCCGTAAGCCCGATCGGGCCTGGCTGGACCGGGTGGTGGAGACCGTGGGTCTGGCCGGCCGGCTCAAGCACCGGCCGAACCAGCTCTCCGGCGGTCAGCAGCAGCGGGTCGCCGTGGCCCGTGCCCTCGCCGCCCGCCCCGAGATCATCTTCGGCGACGAGCCGACCGGAAACCTGGACTCGCGGGCCGGTGCCGAGGTGCTGGGCTTCCTGAAGCGGTCGGTGGACGAGCTGGGTCAGACCATCGTGATGGTCACCCATGACCCGGTCGCCGCCTCCTATGCCAACCGCGTGCTGTACCTGGCCGACGGCCGGATCGTCGACGAGATGTACAACCCGACGGCCGACCTGGTCCTCGAGCGCATGAAGCACTTCGACGCGCGTGGACGGGTGTCATGACCGTCCTCAAGACCTCGATGCGCAACTTCGTCGCCCACAAGGGGCGGATGGCGCTGTCCGCCATCGCCGTGCTGCTGTCGGTGGCGTTCGTCTGCGGCACGCTCGTCTTCACCGACACCACCAATGCCACGTTCGACAAGCTCTTCGCGAGCACGGCATCCGATGTCACGGTCAGCCCGAAGGGCGTCAGCGACAAGGACACCCGGCAGGGCCGGATCCGTAGCCTGCCCGGTGCGGAGCTGGCGCAGCTGAAGCGGGTGGACGGCGTCAAGTCGGTGACCGGCGACGTCACCAGCCAGTCCGTGACCGCCGCCGACCGCGATGACAACAGCATCGGCTCGGACACCGGCGCCCCGACCATCGGCACCAACTGGGACCCGACCGAGAAGCGCTCGGTGGAGATCACCTCCGGCCATGCGCCGCGTGGCCCGACCGAGATCATGGTCGACGCCGACACCGCCAAGAACAAGAAGCTCGGGCTGGGCGACGAGGTGCGGATCATCGCCATCCCCGGCGAGTTCCGCGCGAAGATCGTCGGCATCGCCACGTTCCAGGTGACCAACCCCGGCGCCACGCTGATCTACATGGACACCGACACCGCGCAGCGCAAGCTGCTCGGCGCCGCCGGGGTGTACTCCAGCTACTCGCTCACCGCGCAGGCGGGCGTCAGCCACGACCAGCTGAAGAAGAACGTCGTGGCCGACCTCGGCACCGGGGTCAAGGTGCAGACGAAGGCCGAGTCCAGCAAGGAGGCCGAGGACGACATCGGCTCGTTCCTGGACGTCATGAAGTACGCGATGCTCGGCTTCGCCGGGATCGCCGTCCTGGTCGGCATCTTCCTGATCGTCAACACCTTCTCGATGCTGGTCGCCCAGCGCACCCGTGAGATCGGCCTGATGCGGGCCATCGGCTCCAGCCGGAAGCAGATCAACCGGTCGGTGCTGATCGAGGCGCTGCTGCTCGGCGTCGTCGGCTCGATCCTCGGTGTCCTCGGCGGGGTCGGCCTCGCGGTCGGCCTGATGAAGATCATGGGCAGCGCGGGGCTCCACCTGAGCACCGACCAGCTGACCGTGAAGCCCACCACGCCCATCGTCGGCGTCGGCATCGGCGTCGTCGTCACCGTCATCGCCGCGTACATCCCCGCCCGCCGGGCCGGGAAGATCTCCCCGATGGCGGCCCTGCGCGACGCGGGCACCCCGGCGGACGCCAAGTCCGGCTGGATCCGCGGCGCGATCGGCACCCTGCTCACCGCGGGCGGCGCGGCCTCCCTGGTGGTCGCCGGGAACGCGGACAAGGCGGTCGACGGCTCGATGTTCCTGGGCCTCGGCGTGGTGCTGACCCTCATCGGCTTCATCGTGATCGGCCCGCTGCTGGCCGGTCTGGTGGTCCGTGTGCTGGCCACCGTCGTACTGCGGATCTTCGGCCCGGTCGGCCGGCTCGCCGAGCGCAACGCGCTGCGCAACCCGCGGCGCACCGGCGCCACCGGCGCGGCCCTGATGATCGGCCTGGCGCTGGTCGCCTGTCTGTCGGTGGTGGGCTCCTCGATGGTCGCCTCGGCCACCGACGAGCTGGACAAGTCGGTGGGCGCGGACTTCATCGTCCAGTCCGACACCGGCCAGCCGATCACCAAGGGGATCGCGGACGCGGTGCACGGGGCCAAGGGCCTCAAACACGTCAGCGAGGCCAAGGACATCGAGGGCACCAAGATCACCCTGCCGGACGGCAAGACGGTCACCAAGGGCCTCTCGGCCGCCAGTCCGACGTACGCCGAGGACCTGCGCACCCCGGTCGTCGAGGGCGACCTGGCCGCCGCGTACGGCAAGGACGCCATGTCGGTGCCGGAGGGCTTCGCCAAGGACCACAAGGTGAAGAGGGGCGACACCCTGACCGTCGACTTCAAGGAGGGCCGGACCGCCAAGCTGACCGTCGCCGCGATCACCTCGGACGACGTCAGCCTCGACAAGGGCGCGATGTACCTCAACATCGCCACCGTCGAGCGCTATGTGCCCGCCAAGATGATCCCGGCGGACGTGATGATGCTGGCGCAGGCCAAGGACGGCCAGGAGAAGCAGGCGTACGCCTCCCTCAAGGCCCAGCTGCACCACTACCCGTCGGTGAAGGTGCGCGACCAGACCGACTACAAGCAGGAGGTCAAGGACCAGGTCGGTCAGCTGCTCAACCTGGTCTACGGGCTGCTGGCGCTGGCGATCATCGTCGCCGTCCTCGGTGTGGTGAACACCCTGGCCCTGTCGGTCGTCGAGCGGACCCGTGAGATCGGCCTGATGCGCGCGATCGGCGTCTCCCGCCGCCAGATGCGCCGCATGATCCGTCTGGAGTCCGTGGTCATCGCGCTCTTCGGCGCCCTGCTGGGCCTGGGGCTCGGCATGGGCTGGGGGACCACGGCCCAGAAGCTGCTGGCGCTGGAGGGTCTGAAGACCCTGGAGATCCCGTGGCCGACGATCATCACGGTCTTCATCGGCTCCGCCGTGGTGGGCCTGATCGCGGCGCTGGTCCCGGCGTTCCGGGCGGCGCGGATGAATGTGCTGAACGCGATCGCCACGGAGTAGCCGACGGGACGGAGCGGCCGACGGGGGAGATGAGGCCGCTGCCCTCCATAGGGGTGAGGCGGATGGCCGACCGGCCGGCCCGGTGCGCGACAGGGGAGCGCATCGGGCCGGCCGCGTGTTCCGGGGCGAAACCGCGAGAATCGAGGCAGGCTTCGTGCATTGATCGGTACGGCGGAGATCTCCGCGCCGGGGACCGATGAGTTTCACGGCGTACCGGGGTCCTGGAAGGTGAACGCAACACTCCAAGGGAGATCACCATGTCCGAGACCGCGAAAGACACCCGGCTCGCCGAGGTGGGCCGGGTCGCCGTCACCGTCGCCGATCAGGACCGGGCGCTGGAGTTCTATGTGGGCACGCTCGGCTTCGAGAAGCGTGCGGACATGCCCTACGGCGACGGTCACCGCTGGATCGAGGTGGGCCCGGCGGGCGCCCCGACCGGGATCGCGCTCGTCCTGCCGCGCGAGGACGGCAAGGGGCCGGGGCCCGGCTATGAGACCGGCATCATCCTCACCTCCGAGGACATCGACGCCGACCATGCGACGCTGCGCTCGCGCGGCGTCGACACCGACCCGGAGGTCCAGCGCTGGGGCGCGCCGGTGCCGCCGATGTTCAGCTTCCGGGATGCGGACGGCAACGCGCTGATGGTCGTCGAGAACGGCTGACCGGAACCTGGTCAGGGACTGATCAGGAGCTGGTCGGGCGCCGGTTGAAGAGCCGGTCCGCGAAACGGGGGCGGACCGGCTCTTCGGCCGTGGGGGAGTCAGTCGCGGGGGAGCAGGGTGCCCAGGGGGCCGAGGTCCAGGTTGAGGTCCTCCGGGGTCAGGCCGTGCTGGTCGCACAGCTCCGCCATGCGCTGGTCGAGCAGCATCAGCGTGGTGCCGATGCGCTCGATCTGGTCCTCGCTCAGGCCGCCCGCGTCGATACGGCGGATGGCCTGGCGCTCCATCAGCTGGCGGAGGAGTTCGACGACCGTCAGCACCAGGGCCACCAGGTCGCGGCCGACCGAGTCGCGGTCGATGTCGACGCGGGACGGGGGCGCGGAGGCGGCGGGGTCCGAGGGGGTCATAGCGGGCCGCTGTCGGTCCATGGGGCCTGGACCCGTTCGTTGACGGAGGAGAGGAGGGCGTGCAGGGAGAGGCGGACGAGGGGGACCTCGGCGATCGCGATGACCAGGTCGCCGGAGATGACGACGCCCGTGGCGAGCACCCGGTCGAGGAGGTCCACCAGGGGCACGCCGAGCGGTCCGAGGGATTCGGCGGGGGTGGTGCCCCAGTCGGGAGCCGCCTTGCGGGCGGTGGCGGCGGGGGCCGCTTCCCACAGGGCTTTTGCCGGGGCGGTTTCCCAGGAGGCTCCGGTCATGGGGTCGTCCCGGCGTCGGCGAAGGAGTAGGGGGCCCATGGGCCGGAGAGCTCGATCTGGATGTCCGTCTCGTCGTGGCGCAGCGATGCGAGGGCGGCGCGCAGTTCGCGCTCCCGGCCCAGGTCGAGGAGGTAGGCCGCGTTCAGCACATGCGTACGGTGCTTCCCGGTCACCTCGACGCCGTGCGGGCGCAGCCGTCGCGCGGCCACGGCCAGGCCCCGGACGGCGGTGTCCACCCGCTCGGCGGCCCGTAGCGACTGGGCGTGGCGCTGTTCGCGGCTCTGCCGGCGGGTGCGGACGCGGTCCAGATAGGCGCGGCCGCTGCCGGGGCCGTCTGTCGACGGGGCCTCCGGGGCGGGCGGCGGTCCCGTGGGCGCGTAGACCTTGACGCCCCATTCGGCCCGGCCCGCGATCCGGTCCAGGGCGGTCAGGAAGGATGTCTGCCGTTCGTCCAGGGCCTCTTGGACGCGTCGGTCGTCGAGGTAGAGGGTGGCCAGGGGCAGCGGGACGGTGGGGGCGAGCGCCGATGCCGCCGTGATCACCGCGTGGTGGGCGCGGGCGCAGCGCTCCAGCTCGGCGCGGTCGGAGAGCTGCCGTCGCAGCGCCTCCTCGCCGAACCCGGCCGCGGGCACGTCCTGGACCACGGCGGTGAGCGGGCCCGCCGGGAGCGTACGGACGGGGGTGCCGGTGCCGAGCCCGGGGAGTTCCGCCAAACCTTCTGCCAGCCTTTCCGCAGGCCGTTCGGCCGATGCGGTGGGCCCGCCGCCGCGGCAGACCGCGAAGACGTAGCTGAGGGTGGGGACTTGGGACGGGGTCATCGGTCGCTCCGCTCCTCCGCGGTGGCGCCGACCGCGCTCAGCTCCTCGGAGCCGATGCGCGACTCCAGGGCGTGGAGCCGCTCGCGCAGTTCCGCGTTCTCCTGGGTGAGGGCGTCCCGCGCGGCGCGCGAGGAGAGCGCGGGATCGGTTTCCCACCAGTCGATTCCGGCCTTGCGGGCGGTGTCCACGGAGGAGACGAACAACCGCAGCCGGATGGTGAGCAGTTCGATGTCCAGCAGGTCGATCTTGATGTCCCCGGCGATCACGATGCCCTTGTCCAGCACGCGCTCCAGGACCTCGGCGAGGTCGGAGGGGTGCCGCTCGGCGACCGCGGGAGCGGGGTACGCCGGCTCGCGTTCAATCACGGTGTCTCATCCTTGCCTTCCCTTCTCGGCCGCCGGATCGCTCCAGCAGGTCCAGCAGCCGGTCCTCCTCCCGGTCGAATTCCTCGGGGCCGATCGCCCCCGACTCCAGCGCCTCGTTCAGCGCGGCGAGCCGGGCGCGCAGCACCGACGGATGGCACAGCTCCTCCTCCGCGACATCCCTCATGCGCTCCGCGATCCACACCACCCCTCGCACCGGTGCCAGCGGAAAGAGCACGACCTGGCTCAGCACGCCCATGTCAGACCCGGCCTTCCGTGAAGCTGTAGCAGGGCAGCGGGCCGGTGAGCAGCAGCTCCACCCGGTCGCGGTGGCCGGTCGCGAAGCGCTCCACCACACCGTGGAACCGCCGCTCCTCGCGCCGGTGCAGCAGGAAGGAGACGTTGAGCACGCACCCGTCGACCGCCGGGCCGCGCACCTCGGCGTCCGCCACGGCGGAGAGCTCCGCGAGCACCGTGGCCGCGGCGGCCGCCGCTCTGCGCTCGAGCCCGCGCGCCACGGCCTCGCCCAGCCGCACGCTCGCCTCGTACCCCGGGGCCCGGCGGGCGGCGCTGCGCAACCGGCTCACCTCGGGGTCCTCCCGTACCAGCGAGCCCAGGCCGGTCTCGGTGGGCATGGCCTTGAGGTTCATCTCGACCCGGCCGTCGACGCGTTCGAGCGCGGCCAGGCAGTCGTGCCGCGCGGACAGCAGCTGCTGCCGCACCGACTCCTCGTCGGGGGCGACCATCCCGAAGCGCATCGGCAGCACCGGCCCGTCCTTCCCCAGCGTCAGGGCGAGGTCCTGGTGGGCGAGGAGGTCGCGGCGCTTGGCGCGCAGCCGGGCCGGGGCGTCGCTGATCACCGCGGCCAGCGCTCCGGCCCGGAGGGTACGGACCGGGGCGGGCCGCTCGCCCACGCCGGTGTGGCCGGGCGGCACCGTGTGGGAGGCGCGGACGACGCCGTAGACGTACACGCCGCGGGGCGCGGTCATGGATCAGTCCTCCTCGGAAGCGGAGCCGGAGGACGGAGCGGAACGGCGGCGGGGGCGGGCGGCGGTGGACGCGGTACCCCGCCGGGAGCGGCCCTCCCGCGCCTCCTGCTCCTCTTCCTCCTCCTCGTCGTCGTCACCGGCTCCGACGGCCCTCTTGACCTTCTCTCCCACCCCTGCCACCGCCTTCTTGGCCTTCTTCTTGCCGAGGCCGGCGGCCATCTGCCCGGCCGGGCTCCCGCCGCCGCCCGCGACCCCGCCCAGCAGTTCGGGAACGGTCTTGCTGCGGTCGAATTCGAGGTCCATGCGGTTGCAGGCTTCGGCGAAGCGGAGGTAGGTGTCCACGCTGGCCACCACGATGCGGGCGTCGATCTTCAAGATCTCGATACCCACGAGGGAGACCCGGATGAAGACGTCGATCACCATGCCCCGGTCGAGGATGAGTTCCAGGCAGTCGTAGAGGGTGCCGGTCCGCTGGATGCGGACGACCTCTTCCGTGTAGGTGCCAGTGGGCATCGCGGGGCGTCCTTTCGGCAGCGGTCTCAGCAGTCGTCGGCCGCACCGCGCCGGTAGCGGCGGACCCTCCGGTATTCCTGGAGTTCGCCCCGCTGGTCGATGTGCACCTCGTACGTGGCCAGCAGGCTGGTGGTGTCGGGGATCCGGGCGACCTCGAGGACGTCCACGCTGACGACCCAGCCGTCCTCGTCACGGGTCACGCCGCTGACGCCCTCGGTCTCATGGACGATCAGCGAGTCGAGCTGTTCACACGCGCGCCGGGCGGCCTCGGCCGGCTTGGGCGGCCGGGGCCGGGTACTCGTCCTGGTGGCCGACGGGCGCGGCTCTCGCTCTGCCATGTGCATCAGGTGATCACAGGACATGTCCGGCCGCCCGCCGGGATGGGCCGGACGCGGGACCGCCGGGCGGCTACCGCCGGGGGTCGGGGGCGCCCTGGAGGGGCGCGGGGCCGTGTCGAAATGCGGCTCCGCCGCGCGGGCGCGACCGGCCACGACGGTGCCGCGGACGATCGACGGCAGCTCGGAGAGGTTCCAGCGAGCTCAGCGCGCCTCCGGCGGAGCGCTCAGGCCCCCTCCGCCTCGTCCCGCTCCTCCGTGCTCAGCGAGGACCACAGCCGCTCGCTCGCACAGTGCATATGCTCCGCCATGGCCCGCTCGGCGGCCTCCGGATCGCGGTCGCGGATGGCCTGGAGGATCGCGGCGTGTTCCTTGAGCGTGCCGGCCACCGTGCCCTCGATGTCGCCCGCGCGCTCCATCCAGACCTGGAGGAGCGAGCGGATGCTGTGCAGGATGTCGCTGAGCACGGAGTTGCGGGCGATGGTCGCCGTCTCCAGGTGGAAGGCGATGTCGGCGTCGATGAAGGACGTGACGTCGCCGCCCGCCTCGCGCATGTGCTCCAGATGGGCCTCGAGGCGTTCCACGTCCGCTGGTTCGGCGCGTTCGGCGGCGAGGCGGGCGGACATGCCCTCCATGAAGGTGCGCACCTCGACCAGGTCATGGGTGCGGCGCTGCCCCAGCATCAGGCCCCAGTTGATGGCGCGGGGCAGGAACTCGGAGGTGCCGGCCCGGACGTACGACCCGGAGCCGGGGCGGATCTCGATGATGCCGAGGACGTCGAGGGCGGACAGCGCGCCACGGACGCTGGACCGGGCCACGTTCAGCGCCTCGGCGAGCTGGCGCTCCGCGGGGAGCCGCATACCGGGCTGTAGATGACCTTCGGAGAGATGGTCGAGCAGCCGCTTGGCCACCTCGCTCACCGACGACTCCCGGACGACGGGGCGCAGCAGGGCGGTGAAGTTCGGCTGGTCGGACTCAGCGCTCACGTGGCGTTCCCCTCAGCGGTCTGGGCTGGACACACCAGTACATCACCAGTGGCCGGAGTGGAAATCCCCGGCCATCACTTAAGCGCTCGGCGGGAGTCTGTCAAGAGGCCATTGGCCTGCGATAAAAGCGATGCTCATCACTTTGGTTAATTGGTGACCAATTTTCGACGAGTGGCTAGCGTGAGGCTCACTCCACTGGACAACGCCGTCCCGCCCCGTGAGGAGCCGCCATGGGCACCCCTGTTGTCACCCCGGTCACGACGGACGTCGAGAGATCGGCGATCAGGAAGATCTCGATCCGACTCGTCCCGTTCGTCGCCCTGATGTTCTTCGTGAACTTCCTCGACCGAACCGCGGTCTCTTTCGCGGAGCCCAACGGGATGGGCGAGGACCTGGGCCTCAGCGCCGCTCAGTTCGGGCTCGCCTCGGGCGTCTTCTTCATCGGCTACATCCTGCTGGAAGTGCCCAGCAACATGGCGCTGCACCGGTTCGGCGCCCGCCGCTGGCTGGCCCGGATCATGGTCACCTGGGGAATCGTTTCTCTGCTCTTCACCTGGGTGAACTCCACCGAGCAGCTGTATGGGCTGCGCTTCCTGCTGGGTGTCGCCGAGGCCGGGTTCTTCCCCGGTGCGATCCTCTTCCTCAGCCAGTGGGTGCCGGCCCGCCACCGCACCCGGATCCTGGCGCTGTTCTACCTCGCCCAGCCGCTCACCACGGTGATCGGGGCGCCGCTGGCCGGGCTGCTGATCAACCAGCACGGCTCGTTCCTCGGCCTCGACGGCTGGCGCTTCATGTTCCTCGGCGTCTCGGTGCCCGCGATCCTGCTCGGCGTCATCGCCTGGTTCTATCTGATCGACCGCCCGGCCGACGCCAAGTGGCTCACCGGCGAGGAGAAGAACTGGCTGACCGGCGCGCTGGCACGGGAGGAGAGCGAGAAGACGGCCGGCCACGGCGGGGGTGAGGGGCTGAAGGCGGCGTTCGCCAGCGGCCGGGTGTGGGTCCTCGCCCTCATCTACTTCGGCTTCATCTACGGCCTGTACGCCCTGGCGTTCTTCCTGCCCACCATCATCAGCGGCTTCGAGGACCAGTTCGGGACCCACTTCAGCGTGATGGACAAGGGGCTGATCACCGCCATCCCCTATCTGCCCGCCGCGATCGTCCTGTTCTTCTGGTCCCGGCACGCCACCCGGCACGGGGTGCGCGCCTGGCATGTGGCCGGGCCCGCGGTGGTCGGCGGCGTCAGCATCCCGCTGGCCCTGTCCATGGGCTCGCCGACCGCGACCGTCGCCGTGATCACCGTCACCGCCTGCTCGATCTTCGCGGCGCTGCCCGCCTTCTGGTCGCTGCCCTCGCGGTTCCTCACCGGAGGCGCCGCGGCCGCCGGTATCGCCCTGATCAACACCGCCGGGAACGTGGCGGGCTTCGCCGCGAGCTACATCACCGGCTGGCTGCGGGACCTCAGTGGCTCCTACTACGCGCCGCTGTTCCTCGTCGGCGGCTTCATGCTCCTGTCCGCCGTGCTGATGGTGCTGCTCGCCGCCCGCCGCGGACCCACGGCCCCCGCCCCCGAACAGGAGCTGATCACCGCCGGGCACTGACCCCCGCCCGCCGTCCAGCCCCAGCACCGAGCACCCCCCCCCGCGGCCCCGGGAGACCGCCAGCCATGACACGACTCTTCAACAACCCAGCCGCCTTCGCGGACGAGGCCCTGGAGGGCTTCGCCGCCGCCCACCGGCGCCTGGTCCGGCGCGTCCCCGGCGGCGTCGTCCGGGCCACCGCCACCGCCCCCGGCCAGGTGGCCGTGGTCGTCGGCGGCGGCTCCGGCCACTACCCGGCCTTCTCCGGTCTGGTGGGGCAGGGCCTGGCGCACGGTGCCGCCGTCGGCAATGTCTTCGCCTCGCCCTCGGCCCAGCAGGTGCACCAGGTGGCCAGGGCGGCGCAGTCCGGCGGCGGGGTGCTGCTGGCGTTCGGCAACTACGCGGGCGATGTCCTGCACTTCGGCCAGGCCGCGGAGCGCCTCACCGCCGAGGGCGTCCCCTGCGCGACGCTCGCCGTGACCGACGACGTCTCCAGCGCCGCGGCCGGGGAGTCGGAGAAGCGGCGCGGGGTCGCGGGCGACCTCGCGGTGTTCAAGACCGCCGCCGCGGCGGCCGAGGCGGGGCTGCCCCTGGCGGAGGTGGTCCGGCTCGCGAGGCTGGCCAACGCCAGGACCCGTTCGTTCGGCATCGCCTTCTCCGGCTGCACCCTGCCCGGTGCGGACGCCCCGCTCTTCACGGTCCCGGCGGGCCGGATGGCGGTGGGCCTGGGCATCCACGGCGAACCGGGGCTGGCCGAGCGCCCGGTGCCCAGCGCCGACGAGGCCGCCGAGCTGCTGGTCTCCACCCTGCTCCACGAGCTGCCGGAGGGGATGGAAAGCTCCCGCGGACAGCGGGCGGGCGTGATCCTCAACGGCCTGGGCTCGGTCAAGTACGAGGAGTTGTTCGTCGTCTACCGCCAGGTGGCGCGGCTGCTCGCCGAGGCGGGGGTCGAAACGGTCGACCCCGAGGTGGGCGAGCTGGTCACCAGCTTCGACATGGCGGGCGTCTCGCTCACCCTCTTCTGGCTGACCGATGAGCTGGAGCCGCTGTGGACGGCCCCGGCCGAGGCCCCCGCGTACCGGAAGGGGACGGTCGTACCGGTCGCGGCCGCCGAACCGTCCACGACCGGCGAACCGTCCGCGACCGCGGACCCGGACCCCGTTGAGAACACCGCCGTCCCCGAGGCGAGCGAGCCCTCCCGCGCCGCGGCCCGCACCGCGCTGGCGGCGCTCGGCGCCATCGAGGCGACCGTCCGGGCCCACGCCGATGAGCTCGGCCGCATCGACGCGGTCGCGGGCGACGGCGACCACGGCATCGGCATGCGGCGCGGCTCCGAGGCGGCGCACGCGGCCGGACGCCGGGCCCTGGAGCGGGGCGCGGGCGCGGGCACCCTGCTGCACCACGCCGCCGACGCCTGGGCCGACCGGGCCGGTGGCACCTCCGGGGCGCTGTGGGGGGTCATCCTGCGGGCGCTCGGCACGGCACTCGGCGACACCGAACGGCCCGACGCGCACGCCGTCAGCGTCGGCGTGGACGCCGCCGCCGACGGAGTGATGCGCCTCGGCAAGGCGGAGACCGGCGACAAGACGATGGTCGACGCCCTGGTCCCGTTCGCCGACGCGCTGAGCGACGCGGTCGGCGGGGGAGCGCCGCTGGCCGCCGCCTGGGACACCGCGGCCACCGCCGCCGACGCCGCCGCCGAGGCCACCGCCGGTCTCCTGCCCCGGCTGGGCCGTGCCCGGCCGCACGCCGAGAAGTCGCTGGGCACCCCCGACGCCGGTGCGGTGTCCCTCGCCCTGATCGTCCGCGCCGTGCACGGCGCCCTCGCCGGTGCCACGGCAAAGCCCACCGCCGAATCCACCGCCTAGCCCCCTAGCCCACCGCCAAGAAAGGCTGAGATGAACGACAAGCTCCGTATCGTCGTCGGATCCGATGACGCCGGATACGACTACAAGGAGGTTCTGAAGCGGGACCTTGAGGCCAGCGAGTTCGTCGCGGCCGTGACGGACGTGGGCGTGGACGCCGATGGGCACACCGCCTACCCGAAGGTCGCGATCGCCGCCGCCGAACTCGTGGCCGCGGGCGAGGCCGACCGGGCGCTGCTGGTGTGCGGTACCGGACTCGGGGTCGCCATCGCGGCCAACAAGGTCAAGGGCATCAGGGCCGTCACCGCCCACGACAGCTTCTCCGTCGAACGCGCCATCCTCAGCAACAACGCCCAGGTGCTCACCTTCGGCCAGCGCGTCGTGGGGCTCGAACTCGCCCGCCGCCTCGCCCGGGAGTGGCTCACCTACCGCTTCGACACCTCCTCGGCCTCGGCCGCCAAGGTCGAGCTGATGTGTGCCTACGAAGAGGGCACGGCCGCCTGATGTCCGCCCCGCATCTCCCGTCCGTCACCATCGGCGTCAGCCTGAAGATGTACTTCGGGCACCATCGGACGCTCAACTGGTGCCGTCGCATCGCGGCGATCGCCGAGCGGCACCCGGCCGTCACCGGCGGCCTCGCCGAGACGTTCGTCCTGCCCTCCTTCCCGACGCTGGTCCCGGCCGCCGGGCTGCTCGCCGGGACCGGGGTCCGGATCGGGGCACAGGACCTGAGCGCCGAGGAACCCGGCGCGTTCACCGGCGAGGTGAGCGGCGCCCAGCTCAAGGAGATCGGCTGTGCCTACGCCGAGGTGGGCCATGCCGAGCGGCGCCGGCTCTTCCACGAGGACGAGACGGTCGTGGCGGCCAAGACCGCCGCCGCGCTGCGCCACGGTCTCACCCCCGTGCTGTGCGTCGGTGAGCCGGAGCGCACCGACCCCGGGCGGGCGGCCGAGCGCTGCGCCGCCGAGGTCGAGTCCGCCCTCGCGGCGGCCGGACGGGCCGGGGCGCTCGGCCCGGTGGTCGTGGCGTACGAGCCGCAGTGGGCCATCGGCGCCCCCGAGCCCGCCTCGCCCGAGCACATCCGCGCCGTGTGCACCGCCCTGAGCACCCGGCTGGTGGAGCGGGCGGAACTCGCGGGCAGCCGGGTGGTCTACGGCGGCAGCGCCGGACCGGGGCTGCTCACCCGGCTCGGCCCCGAGGTCGGCGGGCTCTTCCTGGGCCGTTTCGCCCATGACCCGGGCGCGTTCGAGGCGGTCCTGGACGAGGCCGTGGCCCTGCACGGGACGACTGTGGCGGGGGTGGGGTGAGATGGCCCTGGGACTGAGCACCTACGCCTTCTTCTGGCAGATCTCCTCCGGGGCGCCCCGGCCGCTGACGCTGGCGGACATGCTCCGGCGCACCCATGAGCTGGGCGCCGACGTCTTCCAGATCTGCGACTACCCGCTGATCGAGACCCTCTCCGACGAACTGCTCGCGGAGGTGCGCGCCACCGCCGACTCCCTCGGCATCCGGCTGGAACTGGGCACGCGCGGGGTCCGCCCCGCGCATCTGCTGACCTATCTGGACCTCGCGGAGCAGCTGGGTGCCCGCTTCGTCCGATCCATGCTGAACACCGCCGACCACCGGCCGTCCGTCCGTGAGGCGGTCGGGCTGCTGCGCGAGGCGGTGCCCGCCTACGCCGAGCGCGGCGTCACCCTCGGTCTCGAGACGTATGAACAAGTCTCGACGGACGACCTGCTGGCCGTCGTCACCGGCGTGGACAGCCCGCACCTCGGCGTCTGCCTGGACCCGGGCAACAGCGTGGCCCGTCTGGAGCGGCCGGCCGATGTGATCGGCCGCACCGCCCCGTACGTGGTCAACATCCACGTCAAGGACTTCGCCTTCACCCGCCGGGACGGCTGGGTCGGCTTCACCCTCGCCGGCTGCCCGCTCGGCGAGGGGCTGCTCGACTACGACGGCATGATCGCCGCGGTCGGCCCGGAGGAGAAGGGCGTCAACCAGATCGTGGAGCACTGGCTCCCGTGGCAGGGCGGCTTCGAGGAGACCGCCCGGCTCGAGGACCAGTGGACACAGCACAGTGTCCGCACCCTGAACACCCTGATGAGGAGCACCTGATGGCCACCCCCGCCACCGAGCCCACGACCGTCGCCGTCATCGGCGCCGCCGGAAAGATGGGCCTGCGCGTCTCGGCGAACCTGGAGCGGAGCGACTTCCGCGTCCTGTTCAGCGAGAACTCCCCCAAGGGCCAGGAGGTCCTGGCCGAACTGGGCCGCGAGGTCATCGACTCCGCCAAGGCGGCGGCCGAGGCGGACGTGGTCGTCCTCGCCGTCCCCGACCGCGTCCTCGGCGCGGTGTCCGAGGCGCTGGTGCCGGTGATGAAGCCTGGCTCGGTCGTCCTCACCCTGGACCCGGCCGCCGCGTACGCGGGGCTGCTCGCCCGGCGCGACGACGTCGCCAACGCCTGTGCGCACCCCTGCCACCCGTCGGTCTTCCTGGAGCGCACCACCAAGGAGGAGTGGGCCGACACCTTCGGCGGGATCGCCGCGCCGCAGGAGGTCGTCGCCGCGTTCGAGTCCGCGGACGCGGCGGCGCGCGAGCTGACCGAGACCGTGATCCGCACGATGTACGCCCCGGTCGTGGACGTCCACTGGGTGACCGTGAAGCAGCTGGCCGTGCTGGAGCCCACCCTCGTGGAGACCATCGCCTGCATGGTCGGCGCGCTGCTGACGGAGGCCCTGCACGAGACCGTCCACACGGTGGGCGTCCCGGAGCCGGCCGCCCGTGCGATGCTCCTCGGCCACACCCAGGTCGCCCTCGCCAACACCCTCAAGGGCGACAACCCGTTCTCCGACGCCTGCCTGATCGCGATGGACTACGGACGGGAGTCGATCGTGCGGGACGACTGGAAGAAGGTCTTCCAGGACGAGGAGCTCGACAAGGTCATCACCCGCATGCTCAAGATCAAGGAGATCCGCCGCACGGCGTGACGCCGAACGCTGTGCGGTACGCCCCCGGTCACGGTGCGCTCACGGGGGAGCGCACCGCGACCGGGGGCTTCGTCGGCTCGGTCCGCCGTGGCGTCCGGGATGCGTTCGGGATGAGTGAGGTGTGGGGGCCTTCGGGTGTCCCGGGCGGCGCTTTTCGGTGTCCCGGCCGGACCCGGCGCGGGCTGTCGGCGGGTGGCCGTACTCTGGAAGACCCCCGGCCCGTGACACGTGTCGGGTCGTTCGCGTTGTCCGCCTCCGGGATGGAATACCCCTTTATGAGCCTCACCGGTCTGCTCGACGTCGTCGTAAGGGACCCCGCGCTCGCCGAGGCGGTGCGCGGTGCCGCCGACGGCCGTCGTCCCCACGTCGATCTGGTCGGCCCGCCGGCCGCCCGCCCGTTCGCCATCGCCGCGCTGGCGCGCTCCGCGGGCCGTCCCGTGCTCGCCGTGACCGCCACCGGCCGGGAGGCGGAGGACCTGGCGGCGGCGCTGCGCTCGCTGCTGCCCCCGGACGGGATCGTGGAGTACCCGTCCTGGGAGACGCTGCCGCATGAGCGGCTCTCACCGCGCTCGGACACGGTCGGGCGGCGCCTCGCGGTGCTGCGCAGGCTGGCCCATCCGCGCCAGGACGATCCGGCGGCCGGCCCCGTCTCGGTTGTGGTCGCGCCCGTGCGGTCCGTGCTCCAGCCGCAGGTCAAGGGGCTCGGGGACCTGGAGCCTGTGAGTCTGCGGGCCGGGCGGACCGCCGATCTGGAGGAGATCGTGGACGGGCTCGCGGCCGCCGCGTACTCCCGGGTCGAGCTGGTCGAGAAGCGCGGCGAGTTCGCCGTGCGCGGCGGCATCCTGGACGTCTTCCCGCCGACCGAGGAGCATCCGCTCCGGATCGAGTTCTGGGGCGACGACGTCGAGGAGATCCGCTACTTCAAGGTGGCCGACCAGCGCTCCCTGGAGGTCGCCGAGCACGGGCTGTGGGCGCCGCCCTGCCGGGAGCTGCTGCTGACCGACGAGGTGCGGGAGCGGGCCGCGGCCCTCGCCGCGGCCCACCCCGAGCTGGGCGAACTGCTCGGCAAGATCGCCGAGGGGATCGCGGTCGAGGGCATGGAGTCCCTGGCCCCCGTGCTGGTGGACGACATGGAGCTGCTGCTTGACGTCCTCCCGGCGGGCAGTATGACGGTCGTCTGCGAGCCGGAGCGGGTGCGCACCCGGGCGGCGGACCTGGTGGCCACCAGCCAGGAGTTCCTCCAGGCGTCCTGGGCGGCCACCGCCGGGGGAGGGGAGGCCCCGATCGACGTCGGCGCGGCCTCCCTGTGGAGCATCGCGGACGTCCGCGACCGCGCCCGTGAGCTGGGCATGATGTGGTGGTCGGTGAGCCCCTTCGCGGCCGATGAGGAGCTCGCCGAGGACACCGTCAAGCTGGGGATGCACGCCACCGAGAGCTACCGCGGCGACACCGCCCGGGCGCTGGCCGACACCAAGGGCTGGCTCGCCGAGGGCTGGCGCACGGTCTATGTGACCGAGGGCCACGGCCCCGCCTCCCGCACCGTCGAGGTGCTCGGCGGCGAGGGGATCGCGGCCCGGCTGGACGGCGACCTCACCGAGATCAAGCCGTCCGTGGTGCATGTGGCCTGCGGTTCGATCGACTACGGCTTTGTCGACCCGGGCCTGAAGCTGGCCGTGCTGACCGAGACGGATCTGTCCGGGCAGAAGGCCGCGGGCAAGGACGGGGCGCGGATGCCCGCGCGCCGCCGTAAGACCATCGATCCGCTCACCCTCGAGGCGGGCGACTTCATCGTCCATGAGCAGCACGGCGTCGGGCGCTACATCGAGATGGTGCAGCGCACCGTCCAGGGCGCCACCCGCGAGTATCTGGTGGTCGAGTACGCCCCGGCCAAGCGCGGCCAGCCCGGCGACCGGCTCTTCGTCCCCACCGACCAGCTGGAGCAGGTCACCAAGTACGTGGGCGGGGAGGCGCCGACCCTGCACCGGCTCGGCGGGGCCGACTGGACCAAGACCAAGGCGCGCGCCAAGAAGGCCGTCAAGGAGATCGCCGCCGACCTGATCAAGCTCTATTCGGCACGGATGGCGGCGCCCGGCCATGCCTTCGGCGCGGACACCCCCTGGCAGCGGGAGCTGGAGGACGCCTTCCCGTACGTGGAGACCCCCGACCAGCTCACCACCATCGCCGAGGTCAAGGAGGACATGGAGAAGTCGGTTCCGATGGACCGGCTGATCTGCGGCGACGTCGGCTACGGCAAGACCGAGATCGCGGTCCGCGCGGCCTTCAAGGCGGTCCAGGACGGCAAGCAGGTCGCGGTGCTCGTGCCCACGACCCTGCTGGTGCAGCAGCACTTCGGCACCTTCGGCGAGCGGTACGGCCAGTTCCCGGTCAACGTCAAGGCGCTCTCCCGCTTCCAGACCGACACCGAGGCCAAGGCGGTGCTGGAGGGGCTGCGGGACGGGGCCGTCGACATCGTCATCGGCACCCACCGGCTCTTCTCCTCCGAAACCAAGTTCAAGGACCTGGGCCTGGTCATCGTGGACGAGGAGCAGCGCTTCGGCGTCGAGCACAAGGAGCAGCTGAAGAAGCTCCGCGCCAATGTGGACGTGCTGACCATGTCCGCCACCCCCATCCCGCGCACCCTGGAGATGGCGGTCACCGGCATCCGCGAGATGTCCACGATCACCACCCCGCCGGAGGAGCGCCACCCGGTGCTGACCTTCGTCGGGCCGTACGAGCAGAAGCAGATCGGCGCCGCCATCCGGCGTGAGCTGCTCCGCGAGGGCCAGGTCTTCTACATCCACAACCGGGTGGAGTCCATCGACCGGGCGGCCGCCCGGCTGCGCGAGATCGTCCCCGAGGCGCGGATCGCCACCGCCCACGGCCAGATGTCGGAGAGCGCCCTGGAGCAGGTCGTGGTCGACTTCTGGGAGAAGAAGTTCGACGTCCTGGTCTCCACGACCATCGTCGAATCCGGTATCGACATCTCCAACGCCAACACCCTGATCGTCGAGCGCGGCGACAACTTCGGCCTCTCCCAGCTGCACCAGCTGCGCGGCCGGGTCGGCCGCGGCCGCGAGCGCGGTTACGCGTACTTCCTCTACCCGCCCGAGAAGCCGCTCACGGAGACCGCCCATGAGCGGCTGGCCACGATCGCCCAGCACACCGAGATGGGCGCGGGCATGTATGTGGCGATGAAGGACCTGGAGATCCGCGGCGCGGGCAATCTGCTCGGCGGTGAGCAGTCCGGCCATATCGCCGGCGTCGGCTTCGACCTCTACGTCCGGATGGTCGGCGAGGCCGTCGCCGACTACCGCGCCTCGATCGAGGCGGGCGACGGCGAGGTCGCGGAGGCGCCGCTGGAGGTCAAGATCGAGCTTCCGGTCGACGCGCACGTTCCGCACGACTACGCCCCGGGCGAGCGTCTGCGCCTCCAGGCGTACCGCGCCATCGCCACCGCCACCAGCGAGGACGACATCCGTGCCGTCCGCGAGGAGCTCACCGACCGCTACGGCAAGCTCCCCGAACCGGTGGAGAACCTCCTCCTGGTCGCCGGGCTGCGCCTGCTGGCCCGCGCCTGCGGCGTCACCGACATCACCCTCCAGGGCGCCAACATCCGCTTCTCCCCGGTGGAGCTCCGCGAATCCCAGGAGCTGCGCCTCAAGCGCCTCTACCAGCGCTCGGTGATCAAGCCGACCACCAAGCAGGTCCTGGTACCCCGCCCCGCCACCGCCAGAATCGGTGGAAAGCCGCTGGTGGGACGGGAGCTGCTGGCCTGGACCGGGGAGTTCTTGACGACGATCCTGGGGTCGTGAGGGCGATCGGGGAGCCCGCGACGGCGATCGCGGCACGCCCGGCGCCGGTGCTCATGGGCCGGTTGCCGGGCGGAGCCGTGGCGCGCCCCAACCGCCCCGCGATGCCTGTGCCATGCCGCGTAAACCCGGGCGCTATCGCGCTCAGGCGATACGGATCTGTTGATCGTCGACCTCGAGCACCAGCGTCAGGCGCGCGCCCAGGGCCTGCGCATAGGCGCGCATCACCGTGAGATCCACCGCCTTGCCCTGCTCCAGCTGGGAGACGCGGGCTTGGGTGATGCCGAGCTGGCCGGCGGCCTGCTGCTGGGTGAGCCCCCGCTCCCTCCGCAGCTGCCGCAGGTGATGTCCCAAGAGGTGAGCCTCCTGCTGTAGACGGGCCGCGTCCTTCCGTGCCGTCCACTCGGCCTCGCCCACCTCGGGGTGGGCCTCGCGACGGACTCGCTCGGCGTTTCTCTTGACCTCGTCCCACGAGGTGAAACCGTTCATTCCGCCGCCTTCTCCTTGTGGTCGAGGTACTGCTGGTAGCGCTCTTCGGCGAGTGGGACGGATGTGTCGTACCAGCGCCGCCAGTTGCCCGCCTTGTCGCCCGCCACAAGGAGGATGCACTCCCGGTCGGGGTCGAAGACGAAGAGGATGCGGATTTCGGTCCGGCCCGCCGAGCCCGGGCGTAACTCCTTGAGGTTCTTCATCGAGCTGCCGTGGATCACATCGGCCATGGGACGACCGAGGCCCGGTCCTATGTCCGCCAGCAGTTCGATGGCCTGCTCCACCGAGTCGGCCGAATGCGGATCGTGAGCACATAGGGCGAGGAACCAGTCGGCCACCTCGTCATGGATGTTGATTGACCACGTCACGGGCAAGTATAAGCACCCGCTTGTAAAAGCGCACGCTTCTATTGCCGGAGGGTTCCCTCGAAGGGGTGGGCCTGTGCCCAACAGGGACAGGGGCGGGCCGCGCGCAACACCCCCGTCGTCGCGCGGCGGCCTACCCCGGCTCGTCAAGGACATTAGGCGGGCGGGGCCGCGGCGGCGAGGAACGATATGCACAGTGAGGGCGCCGCGTGGTTCCCGTTCGAACGGTGAGTGCTCTGGTGAACGGTGAGTACGGAAGCGAATGGTGAGTGCGCCGGCGGGGCGGTTGGGCGCACCCCTTCGGCCGAGGTGCTTCCGGTCTCAGAGCGAGCCCAGCGCCCGCATCGCCAGCCACAGCTCGTACTTCGCGCTCGGCGCGGTCAGCAGGGAGCGGCCCAGCACGTCCTCCGCCCTGGTCAGCCGCTTGCGGGCACCCGGTAGCGAGATCCCCAGGGCGGCGGCCGCGGCGGGCAGCCGGGCGTCCGCGCGCAGCCAGGTCCGTACGGTCTCCAGGGCGGCCGTCGGCCTGGCCTGCTCCAGCGGGCGCAGCTGGACGCGTGCCCAGGTCCCGGCGGCGGAGGTGCCCAGCACCGCGTCCAGCGTGGCGGTGCGCCCCGGCGTTGCCAGGGCGCGGGCGGCCGCGGCCTGGGGCGCCGTGTGCAGCCGCAGTGCGAGCCAGGCGGCCGACTGCGCGGGCAGGCTGCGGCTGACCTCCACGCCCAGCAGCTCATCGAGATGGCGTATCCGCGCGGCGAGCGTATTGCGGTGGATCTTCAGATGGCGGCTGGCCGCCCCGCCGAAGCTGAGCCATGAGCCGAGGGTGCCCAGCAGCTCCTGCGGGCCGGGGTCGGCACGGCGGGCCGGTGCGTACCGCAGACAGGGCGCCAGGAGTTCGCTCGCCCACAGATAGCCCTCGGGGCCCGCCAGGACGGTCACATCCACGTCGCCGCCGAAGCCGGCGCGGTGCTCGGGCGCGTTACGGGCCACCGCCAGCGCGTGGATGGCCTGCTCATAGGCGGTCGGAGTGTCCCGCAGCGCGACCGCCGCGCTCACCCCGACCCGGCACTCGGGCACCAGCCGGACGATCAGCAGGTCCAGTGGCTCCTGGGGCGGGCCCGTTCCGGTGACGGCGGTCGGGGCCGTGACGGGTGGCGAGGCGGTTCCGGGGGGCGCGGCCGTTCCGGGGGGTACGAGCGCTATGAGGTGGTTGGGGCGGACCGGACACGGCACGATCCACGCCCCGCCCCCGGCCTCACGGTCGATCCGCTGGGCGATCTCGCGCCGCCGGGGCTGCGGACACTCGATCACATACACCTGGATCACCGAGGGCAGCGCCGCCCGCAGCGCCCCGGCGATCCGCTGCGCCGCCGGCACGCTGCCCACCATCAGCAGATGCAGCACCGCCTCCCGGCTGTGCCCCTCGGCCGACTCGATCCGCCGCCGCTCCCGCTCGGCCCACTCCAGCCGCCAGCACAGGCCGAGGGTGCGGGCGGCGTCGGCGAGCAGCGTTCCGCAGCGCGGATCGTCGGGACCGACGACGACCAGATACGTCCTCGGGTCGGCGTCGAGCGCGATCAGATGCACCGGCGGCCCCTCGCCCCCGCCCAGCACCGCGGACGGCGCCCCGCGCCGGTGCAGCTCCACGGCGGCCTCGGCGGCGAGCCGCGCGACCGAGGGGTCGCTCTCCCCGCCCGGCCTGGCCAGCACCCGGCCCGTGTCCCCGACCAGTGCGGCCGGGCCGCCGGTGCGCCAGGTCAGCCAGCCGAGTATGTCCCGTATCGCCCCGCGCCTGGTGGCCAGCCGGGCGAGGGCGAGAATGTCGTCAGCGCGGTCCGCGCGGTCGGCGCGCACATCGGATGGCGAGGCGGGCATGAAACAGCACATTAGTTCCGATCGCATGGGTTTCCGAAGTGCGCGGCCCGGCCTGTGGAAACCTGTGGAAAAGGCGGAGATCACGGGAGGGTGGGCGCGGGCGGACGCGGCTCAGCGGATCGGCGGACGTCGGCTGCGGTTCGAGGCGCCGCGAAGGGGCGCGGGGCCGGGCCGATGTGGGCTCGGCCGCGGCTGTGTCGATATGCGGTTCCGCCGCGCGGGCGATCGGCCACGATGGCGCCGCGGACGATCGACGGCAGCTCAGCGCACTTCCAGCGGAGCGCTTAGGCTCGGCCGGTGTCCACCGTCATAGCCGCCATGATCACCGCCGTCGTCGGCATCCTCGGGACCCTCTTCGCGCCCCTCCTCCAGCAGCGCATGACGGCACGTCAACGGGTCGAGGACGCGCTGGCCGAGGACCGGCGGCGGCGCTTCGAGGAGCGCCGGACCGCGTACACCGCGATGAACCGCGCCTCCCGGCAGTTCCACACGCTCCTCAAGGACGCGCTGCACCGGATCCGCGACGATGTGTACACCGACGAGGACCGCGTCCGGCTGGAGGAGGCCCGCCGCGACTACCGGGACCGCTACGCCGAGGCGCAGATGATCGTTCCCGAGCGGGTCCTGGAGGCGTCCCGTGAGCTCAATACGGTGCTCGCCGGGATCGACGCCCTGGCCAAGCGGATCGACCGGGGCCTCCAGAGCGACGGCAGGACGGCGGCGGACGCGCTGCTGGAGCTGAAGGAGGCCGAGCCCCGGCTGTCGGCGATGCGCCGGATCATGCGGGAGGACCTGGGTATCTTCGACTGAGACCCGGGCCGCGCGGCCATGACCTCACGGGTAATCGACGGCCTGGGCAGGGCCCGGCAGGCTGATCCGTATCCGCCGATCTGCCTGGAGCACCTGGAGGAGCCATGCCCGCCGCCTATGCGCTTGCGCATCTGTACGGTCGCAGTCCGCACCCCGACGTCATCGAGTACCTGGAGCGGATCCAGGCCACCCTCGACCCCTTCCACGGCCGCTTCGTCATCCACGGCGACGGGCTGGAGGTGGTCGAGGGGGAGTGGCCGGGCAGCGTGGTGCTGATCGAGTTCCCGGGCGGGATGGCGGACGCCCGCGCCTGGTACGCGTCGCCCGCCTATCAGGACATCCTGCCGCTGCGCACCGATCACATCCAGGGCGATGTGATCCTGGCCGACGGCGTCGGCCCCGGGTACGACCCGCTGAAGCGAGCCGAGAAGCTACGGTCCGCGGACCCCACCGGCTACGCCCCCTAGCGCGCCCGCCGCCCGGCGGATCTGTCCCCTCCCCGCCCCTTCCCGAAACTGGGGCTCCGCCCCAGACCCGGAGGGGTGGCGAGTTGGCCGTCGCCGTTGTGAGCACTTGCATCGGTGGGCTGATCGTGGGTGGGACGTCGGCGCGGTGGATGGCTTGGCGGGCGGTCGCGCACATTTGGGGCGTCCGGTCGGGGGCTGGGGCGGAGCACCAGTTGTGGGAAGGGGCGGGGAGGGGAGTAGCTCGCCGCAGGCGTCACGATCCGTCGGGCACCCCTTGGCCGGCCGGCGCGCCTGCCGCCCCGCAGCGGTTACCGCCCTACCGCGTACCCCTGCGCGCCCCGCGGATTCGCGGCGGCCAGTAGTACGCCCGTCTCCGGGTCGCGGGCGACCGCGCACAGGCGTCCCTCCGACCAGGGGTCGCCGATCACCACATCGTGGCCGCGGCGGCGCAGTTCCGCGATGGCGGCCGCGCCGATCCGGGACTCCACGACCACCCGTCCCGCCGTCATCGCCCGTGGGTGGAAGGAGCCGGGGAAGGACTCCTGGTGCCAGTTGGGGGCGTCGATGGCGCCCTGGAGGTCCAGCCCGGAGCGCACCGGGGCCCGCAGCGCGACCCCGAGGAAGAAGTGCGTGCTCCACTGGTCCTGCTGATCGCCGCCCGGGGTGCCGAACGCCATGACGGGGGTGTCGCCGCGCAGCGCGAGCGAGGGGGTGAGCGTGGTGCGGGGACGGCGGCCGGGGGTGAGGGAGTTCGGCAGCCCGGGGTCCAGCCAGGTCATCTGGAGCCGGGTGCCGAGCGGGAAGCCCAGCGCGGGGATGACGGGGTTGGACTGGAGCCAGCCGCCGCTGGGCGTGGCCGCGATCATGTTGCCCCAGCGGTCCACGACGTCGAGATGGCAAGTGTCGCCCCGCGTCACCCCGTCCCGCCCGACGGCCGGTTCCCCGGCGGCCGGTCCGCCGACCGTCGGCTCCCCGCCGCCCGGCCCGGCGGCCGGTCCGCCCTCCCCGGAGGCCGCGCGGGCCACGGCGGCCAGCGCCTGCTTGCTCAACCGGGGCGTACGACCCCCGGGTTGCCCGGGGCGCAGTTCGTACGAGGCGCGTTCGCCGATCAGCGTCCGCCGCTCGTCGTTGTACGGGCGGGAGAGCAGCTCCGTCAGCGGTACGTCGGCGGCGTCCCCGTACCACGCCTCGCGGTCGGCCATGGCCAGCTTGCCGCCCTCGACGAGGGTGTGCAGGAACTCGGGCGTGCCCAGGTCGTCCTCGCCCAGTCCGTCCGGCAGCAGCGCGAGTTGCTGGAGCAGCACCGGCCCCTGGCTCCAGGGCCCGGCCTTGCATACGGTCCAGCCGTTCCAGGAGTGGCGGACCGGCGGTTCGTACGTGGCCTCGAAGGCGGCCAGATCGTCCCCGGTGAGCGTCCCGGCGTTGCGTTGCCCGGAGGAGTCCATCGCGGGCCGGGCCGCCGCGTCGGCCAGCTCCCGCCCGATGAAGCCCTCGCGCCAGACCCGGCGGGCCGCCTCGATCTGGGTCTCGCGCCCCGGCCCGGCCGCCTCGGCCTCGGCGACCAGCCGCCGCCAGGTGGCGGCCAGCGCGGGGTTGGTGAGCAGCCGTCCGGCGACGGGGGACTTCCCGTCCGGCAGATACAGCTCGGCCGAGGTCGTCCACTCGGTCTCGAACAGCTCCCGCACCGTCTCGACCGTCTCGCCGATCCGTTCGACCGCGGGATGGCCGTGCTCGGCGTAGCCGATCGCGTACCGCAGCACCTCGGCGAGCGGCTTGGTCCCGTGGTCGCGCAGCAGCACCATCCAGGCGTCGAACGCGCCGGGCACCGCCGCCGCGAGCGGGCCGGTGCCGGGGACGAGGTCGAGGCCGAGCGAGGTGTAGTGGTTGATCGTGGCCCCGGCGGGGGCCGGGCCCTGTCCGCACAGCACGGTGGGTTCGCCGCCCGCCGGGGCGAGGATGATCGGCACCTCGCCGCCGGGCCCGTTGAGATGGGGTTCGACCACATGCAGGACGAACCCGGCGGCCACGGCCGCGTCGAAGGCGTTGCCACCGTCCTCCAGGACGGCCATGGCGGATTGTGAGGCCAGCCAGTGGGTTGAGGACACCATGCCATGGGTGCCCTGAAGGGTGGGCCGGGTGGTGAACATGCGGCGGGCTCCTGGTCTCGTACGGGGTGCGGGCGGGCGCGGGTGTGTGCGGGCGGGTGTCTCGGGAGGGCGGCCTCAAGGAGCGTCTCGGGAGGGCGCCCTCGAGGAAGGCCGAGGGAGCCTCAGGGGCAGGGACAGCGGTCGGGGTCAGGGGTCAGGTGATCGTCACGGGTCAGGTGATCGTCACGGGTCAGGGCGCCGCGGCGTCCGGCGCGGTGCCGTCGTCCGCCACCAGATGGCAGGACACCTGCCGCCCGCCGCCCTCCGCAAGCCGCCGCAGCGCGGGCGGCTCCGTGCGGCAGCGGTCGACGGCGAGCGGACAGCGGGTGTGGAAGCGGCAGCCCCCGGGCGGATCCAGCGGGCTGGGCAGCTCCCCGCTGAGCACGATCCGGGCGCGCGACCGCTGCGCGGCCGGGTTCGGCACCGGGGCCGCGGACAGCAGCGCCTGGGTGTACGGGTGCTTGGGGTCGGCGAACAGCTCGGCGGCCGGGGCCTGTTCCACCAGCTGTCCCAGATACATCACGGCGATCCGGTCGGCGAGGTATTCGACGGCGGCCAGGTCATGGGTGATGAACAGACAGCCGAAGTGCCGCTCCCGCTGGAGGTCCACCAGCAGATTGAGCACGGACGCCTGGACGGAGACGTCCAGCGCCGACGTCGGCTCGTCCGCCACCAGCAGCTGGGGATCGACCGACAGCGCGCGGGCGATCGAGACCCGCTGCCGCTGCCCGCCGGAGAGTTCATGGGGCCGCCGCCGCGCCAGTTCGGGCCGCAGCCCCACCTGGGCCAGCAGCTCGGCCACCCGGTCGCGCAGCGCGTCGCCGGACGCCAGGCGGTGCAGCCGCAGCGGCTGGGCGACGATGGCGCCCACGGTCATCCGGGGGTCGAGCGAGGAGGACGGGTCCTGGAAGACCAGGTGGAAGTCCTTGCGCAGCGGACGCAGCGCCCGTTTCGAAAGACGGGTCACATCGCGGCCGTTGATCGTCACACTGCCCGCGGTCGGCCGGTCCAGCCGTACGGCGCACCGCCCCACCGTGGACTTGCCGCTGCCGGACTCCCCGACCAGGCCGACGATCTCGCCGCGGCCGATGCTGAGGCTGACCCCGTCGACCGCCCTGACGGTGCCGGCGGGCCCGGTGAAGTGGCGGACCAGGCCGCTGATGTCGAGCACGGTGTCATCCCGGGACGCCTCCGGGGGCGCGATGGCGGCGGTCATGAGCGGGCCTCCTGTCCGGGATGTTCGGGTTGTCGGGGGTGGACCGGCACCGGATACCAGCATGCGGCCTCGTGCTGTACATGCCCTGCACTCAGCTCATGTGGTACGCCTCGCCCGCCACGTTCACCCTGCTCGGCCCGTTCGTCCCGTTCCCGCAACGGCCCCAGCGCGGGCCGCTGCGCGCCGCACCGTTCGTCGGCGTAGGAGCAGCGCGGCTGGAAGGTGCAGCGGTCGGGCTGTTCGGTGAGGCTCGGCACCAGTCCGGGGATCTCTTGGAGCCGCCCCCGCTCGCCCTCCGCCCGCCGCCGGCCGGGCACCGGCACCGCGCCGAGCAGCCCGTGGGTGTACGGATGGCGGGGCGTGCTGAACAGCTCGTCCACCGGGGCCTGTTCGACGCCCCGCCCCGCGTACATCACCAGCACCCGGTCGGCGATGTCGGCGACCACGCCCAGATCGTGGGTGATCAGCACGATGGCGGTGCCGAGCCGCTCCCGCAGGGACTGGAGCACCTCCAGGATGCCCGCCTGCACGGTGACGTCCAGCGCGGTGGTGGGCTCGTCGGCGATGAGCACGGCCGGATCGCAGGCGATCGCGATGGCGATCATCACCCGCTGCCGCATACCGCCGCTGAGCTGGTGCGGATAGTCGCGGGCCCGCTGTGCGGGGGCGGGGATGCCGACGAGGTCGAGCAGGTCCACGGCCCGTTCGCGCGCCTCGCGGCGGCCGATCCCCTGGTGGCGCCGGAGGACCTCGCCGACCTGGCGGCCGATGGTGAGCACGGGGTTCAGCGAGGTCATCGGCTCCTGGAAGATCATCGCGATCTCCCGGCCGCGGACGTCCCGCAGCTCCCGCTCGTCCGCCCCCACCAGTTCCCGTCCGCCCAGCCGGATGGAGCCGCCGACGCTCGCGGTGGGCGGCAGCAGCCCCATCACGGCGGTGGAGGTCACGGACTTGCCGCAGCCGGACTCGCCGACCACGGCCAGCACTTCACCGGCGGCGATGTCGTACGACAGCCCGTCCACCGCGTGCACGACACGGGTCGGGGTGCGGAAGATCACGGACAGGTCCCGCACGCTCAGGGCAGGAGTCGTCGTGGGCGTGGTCATCGGCTGTCTCCCTGGGGGTCGAGGATGTCGCGCAGCCCGTCCCCGAGCAGATTGAACGCGAGCGTCGCCGCGATGATCGCCAGTCCCGGGAAGACCGCCATCCAGGGCGCGGCGGCGATGTACGCCTGGGCGCTGGAGAGCATCACCCCGAGCGAGGGGGACGGCGGCTGGACGCCCAGGCCGAGGAAGCTCAGCAGCGCCTCGCCGATGATCGCGGTGGGGATGCCCACGGTGGCCTGGACGGTCAGCGCGGACAGGGCGCCGGGGAGGATATGGCGGAAGAGCACGGTGCCGTCCCCGCCGCCATTGGCCACCGCCGCCGCCACATAGTCCAGGTGTTTGAGCCGCAGCGTCTCCGCCCTGGTGATCCGGATGACGGCCGGGATCTGGGAGACGCCCACCGCGATCGTGGCGTTGAGCAGGGACGGCCCGAGGATGGTGGCCAGGCCGACCGCCAGCACCAGGAAGGGGAAGGCGAGCAGGGTGTCGGTGAGCCGGGAGATCACCGAGTCGGCGAACCGCCCGTAGTAGCCCGCGATCAGCCCGAGCGGCACCCCGGCCGCGAAGGCCAGCGCCACCGCGAGCAGCCCGATCTGGAGCGAGGCCCGCACCCCGTAGACCACCCGGGAGAGCTGATCACGGCCCAGGTCGTCGGTGCCCAGCCAGTGGGCCGAGCCCGGCTCCTGGAGGGCGGCGGCGAAGTCCGGCCGGGCCGGGTCGTACGGCGCGATGAGCGGTGCGAACACCGCGATCAGCACCAGGACCGCGGCGGCCACGGCCCCGGTGAGGGCCAGCTTGTTGCGGGTCAGCAGCCGGAGCCGGGACAGCGGGGCGAGTGGCGCCCGCTCCCGCTCCTCGGCGGCGGGGAGGGTGGTGGCGGCCGCGCTCACTGGGCACCTCCGAGCCGGATACGGGGGTCGATCACCGAATAGGCCAGGTCGACCGCGAGGTTGACGAGGATGTAGGCGGTCGAGGCGAACAGCACCACGCCCTGGACCATCGCGTAGTCGCGGGAGAAGACGGCGTCGATGGTGAGCTTGCCGAAGCCCGGCAGGACGAAGATCTGCTCGGTGACGACCGCGCCCGAGATGAGGTGCCCGAGCTGGAGCCCGAGCACGGTCACCACGGTGACCAGGCTGTTGCGCAGGGCGTGCCCCATGATCACCTGACGCCTCGAGAGCCCCTTGGCGCGCGCGGTGCGGACGTAGTCGGCGGACAGCGAGCCCAGCATGGCCGCGCGGGTCTGCCGCATCACGACCGCCGCGAGACCGGAGCCGAGGACGATCACCGGGAGCACCATATGGCGCAGGTTCTCCATCGGGTCCACGCCGAACGGCACGAAACCGGAGGCGGCGAAGACCGGGACGGCGATGGCGAAGGCGAGGACGAGCACGATGCCGAGCCAGAAGGCGGGCACCGAAAGCCCCAGCAGCGCCACCGCGTTGACCAGCCACTCCTCGGGCCTGCCGCGCCGGACCGCCGCCACCACCCCGGCGCCCACGCCGACCACGACCGCGAGCAGCAGGGCCAGCGCGGACAGTTCGAGGGTGACGGGCAGCGCCTCCAGGACCGAGTCGAGGACGGGCAGCCCGGTGCGTGAGGAGACGCCGAGGTCGCCGGTGGCGGCGTGCCGCACATAGCGCACGTACTGCACCACGATGTTGTCGTCGAGCCCGTAGCTCTCACGGATCTGGGCGATCGCCTCGGGGGTGGGCTCCTCCCCGGCCAGTGCGGTGGCGGTGTCGCCGGGCAGGGCCCGTACACCGGCGAAGACCACGACGCTGACCAGGAAGAGGGTGATCAGCGATTCGCCGAGGCGGCGGATCGGATACGACATCAGCTCCCTCCCTTCGCGTACCCGGCGTCCTTCACCCGGATCAGCCCGTCGCCGAAGACCTTCAGCCCGGCGACCTTCTTCGTCACGGACACGTAGTTCGTGGGCTGGATCAGATAGAGCACGGTGTGCTGGGCGCGGACGCGCTCGACGAGCTCTGCGTAGATCTTCTTGCGGGCGGCCTTGTCCGCGGTGGTGCCGCCCTCGGCGATCAGCCGGTCGATGGCGGGGTCGGAGAGGCCGCCGTAGTTCTGGGCGCCGCCGGTGCCGGCGAACACGTCGATGTTGCCCGCCGGGTCCAGCCGTCCGGACCAGTTGGTGGTCGCGGCCTGGAAGTCGCCCGCGCGGGAGTGCTCCAGGCCGGTGGCGAACTCGGTCGGCGCCAGGCTCACCGCGAACCCCGCCTCCTTGGCCATGGCCTGGATGACCTGGCCCAGCCGGTTGTCCTCCGGAGTGGTGCTGATCTGGAGCCGCACCCGGACCGGGGTGGCCACCTTGGCGGCCTTGAGCAGCCGCTTGGCCCTGGCCGGATCGCGGGCCGGGCAGTGGGTCCCGGTGGCGTACGGGGTGCCGGAGGGGAGCGGACCGCAGGTGGGCCGGTAGCGGCCCTGGAAGACGATGGTGTTGATGAGGTCGCGGTCCAGGGACAGGTCGAACGCCTCGCGCACCCGCACCTCCCGCGCGATCGGGGTGTCGATCCGGCCCGGCGGCGCCCCGGCGCCCTTGGTGTTGCCGATGTTGAGGGTCAGTCCGTAGTAGCCCAGCGAGGGGGAGTTGAACAGCTGGAGCCCGGGTTCGGTGAGCGCCCTGCCCACCTGCACCGGGTCCATCTGGTCGCCCACCTGGATGTCACCGGACTGGAGATTCGCCAGCCGTACGTTGCCGTCGGTGATGGTGCGGTAGATCACGCGCCGCAGATGGACGGCGTCGGCGTCGTAGTAGTTCGGGTCCTTGTCCAGCACGATGCGGTCGCCCACCACACGCTCGGCGTAGCGGAACGGGCCGACGCAGGTGGGGTGGCTCGCGAAGCCGTTGCCGTAGCGCTTCAGCGCCGTCGGGGACATCACCATGCCCGCGCGGTCGGCGAGCAGTGCGAGCAGCGGGACGTACGGC
This sequence comes from Streptomyces malaysiensis subsp. malaysiensis, assembly GCF_040653035.1. Classification (NCBI taxonomy): domain Bacteria; kingdom Bacillati; phylum Actinomycetota; class Actinomycetes; order Kitasatosporales; family Streptomycetaceae; genus Streptomyces; species Streptomyces malaysiensis. The sequence continues at coordinate 792,561 of NZ_JBEZNG010000001.1, read as the reverse complement.
TTCTTCAGCCGCAGCCGCACCGTGTCGTCGCCGACCGCCTCCACGGCCGTGACGGGCTTCAACTCGCTCGCGCGGACGGATCCGGTCAGCGTGCGGTGCCGGTCGAGGGAGGTCTTGACCGCCTTCGCGTCCATCCGGGTGCCGTCGGCGAACCGGACGCCGTGCCGCAGCCTGATGGTCACGGTGCGGCCCCCGTCGCTCGTCGTGGGCGGGGCGGCGGCGAGCTGCGGTACGAACCGGTTCCGGGCGTCGACGTCGTAGAGCTTCTCGCACATCGCGGCGAACACCGTCCGGCCCACAGCGGTGCTGGCCAGGGTGGGGTCCAGCTTGTCCGGGTCCGATTTGAGGGCGATGGAGAGCGTTCCGCCGTCGCGGACGGCCCGGGGGTCGGTCATCCGGTCGGCGCCCACCTCGGCCGCGGGGGAGGCCAGGGAGGCGCAGCCGGCGGTGGCACCGGCGATCAGCACGCACAGCCCCCGGGCGGCGAGAGCCGCGGCGCGCGGTCGGTGGCGGGTGGGTGGTGGGGGCCGGTCGCTGGGTCCGCTCGTTCTTTGGCGCATGGCGGGATGCCTCACTGCTGGGGACGTGGTGCGCGCGCTGCGGTGCGGCCAGGATGGCGCAGGGGACAGCGATTGGTCCACTGGTCGGACCAACTTGATGTCGGCAGACGCTAGTGGGAAGAGCCCGCGGCTCTGGTTGCCCGCCCGTCACCACCTGGTTAAATCCGGTCGCGCCGGCGGCCGGGAGTACGGCGGGGGAGCCGCTCGGCGGATATGAGACTCTGGACCACCGGCGGGAACGGAAAAGGCCACAGGAAAGCCCGGGAAGCTCGGGAAAGTCTGGGAAAGGCCCGGGAAAGCTGAAGAAGGCGGAGGAAAGCCAGGAGATGGACTGGCGGCAACTGCGGCACTCCACCCTGTCGAGGCCGGACGCCCTGGCCGTCGGCCTGGAGCGGCTGATCCTGAGCGGAGAGCTGACACCCGGTTCCCGCGTCCCGCCGGAGCGGGAGCTCGCGGAGAGCCTCGGCGTCTCCCGGGGCTCGGTCCGCGAGGCGCTGCGCGCCCTCGCCGCCCGCGGACTGGTCGCCCGGCGCCCCGGCTCCGGCACCGTCGTGCTCGACCCGGGGGCCACACCGCGCGGCGACATCCTGGCCTCGGGGCTCGACGCCACGGCGGAACTGCTTCAGGTCATGGAGGTGCGCGCGTGCATCGAGCCCTCGGTGACCGCGCGGGCCGCCCGGCGCGCCACACCCTCCGACATCGTCCAGCTGCATGCCCTGCTGGACGCGATGCGACGGGAGCCCACGCGCCAGGAGTTCACCGAGCTGGACCGCACCTTCCACCGGGCCATCGCCCAGTACACCCGCAACCCGCTGCTGCTGCGGCTGCTGGACCGGGTCTACGAGATCGGCGAGCCGGGGCGGCGCAAGACCTCGCTGTCCGCCGCCCGCCGCCGCGCCACGATCGAGGAGCACCAGGCCATCCTGCGGGCGATCGAGGCCCGCGACCCGGAGGCGGCCCGCGCGGCCTCCGAGGCACATCTGGACTCGGTGCTGCACCGGATCGAGGAGCAGCGGCGGCGTACGGAGGCGCGGGGCGGGGAGAGTTGAGCCCGGCCGTCCGGGCGGGGCTCGGTGCGGACGTACGGGGCGGGCCCAGGGGCGGACGTGGCGATTGGCCTCGGGGTGGACGTGGAGATTGGTCCCGGTGCGGACGTAGCGGCCCGGCCAGGGGTGGACGTAGCGGTCCGGCCAGGGGCGGACGTGCCGGTCGGCTTACGGGCGGACGTAGCGGTCGGGCTTGCCCTGGGGCCAGTTGACGGTGAGGCGCTGTCCGCCGTCGCTGACCACGGCCTGGCCGCCGGAGATCGTCTCGCCCTGGCAGGTCATGGTGACGGCCATGCCGGCGCTGATGGTCCCGGGGCAGGACTTGCCCTGGTACCCCACGGTCAGGGAACCGCCGGTCACGGTCATGACGAGCGCGTTGCCGTTCGGGTCACGCACCTCGGAGTACCACGTGCCCTGAACGCTCGCCGGGGCGCCCGCGGGGGGCTGCGCGGGGGCCTGCGCGGGGGCCTGCGTCCTGGGGGCCGTGCGGCGGGGGGCCGGGGTGGTGCCGTCGGCGGTGCGGGTGGCCCGGGGGCTGCTCGGGCTCGCACCGGGGCTCTTCTCGGCGGGCTTCGTACGGCTCGGGCTGGGGCTCGCACCGGTGGGGGTGGCGGACGGGGTGCCGCGTTCCGCGTCGTCGGCCTGCTCGGCGGCCGCGGTCCTGTCGGAGGTGCCGGACGACTGGTCGCCCTTGTCGTCGTCCTTGCCGCAGCCGGTCAGCGCCAGAGCCAGTGCCGCGACGGCCACGGTGGCGGCCGCATTTATTTTCCGCACGAGAATCCCTGATATTCCTGAGTGAACGGGGAAGGCATGAGGGAAGATCTTGACAGGCGGGTCCGATGCATTTCCATGGGTTCCGGCAATGTTCTCCAGGAAATGTGAACTGGAATCCGGATCAGTTTCCGCCGTGCCCCGGCGGGCGTTGGCCATCTCACCGGCCCGGCGCCGAGCGCGCCGATGGCGTCGGCCACTCGGTGAACAAAGGGTTAAGCAGCTCAAAAGACACGGTTGCCGAGTTGGTCATTTCCTATGTGCAACTACGTTCGATCAAGGCCATGACCTGCGGCTGCCGGAAACTAGGGAAATCTCGGAGCAACCGCTCATCAGGAATCACGGTCTACCGGGGCGATCGGAAACACCAATTCGCCGATGGCCGGTACCCGGTGACTGAAACCGCGCTTTTCCACCGGCCCGATCGGCACTGATCGCACGAAGGGCAATACCCCTATGCGCATGTACCGGACCATGGCCGCCACGGCCACCCTCGCGCTCGCCCTGGGGGGAGCCGCACTCGCGGCGCCCGCAGCCCAGGCGGCCGCGACGACCTCGGGCTCCCTCGTCCATGAGGACGGCGAGCTCTGGTACAAGGCCGCCGCGGGACAGAAGAACGACCTGACGGTCTCCGAACAGATCGTCAGCCGTGGGGAATTCGAGTCCTATTACGTCCTCACCTTCCGCGACAACGGTGACATCACCATCGATCCGGAGGCGGCGAACTGGGACGAGTGCGTCCACCCCGCCGCGGGCGATCACACCGTCGCCCAGTGCGCGGTCGAAATCCCGCAGAACTCCGACGACTCCGATAACTTCGACGTCGATCTCGGTGACGGTAACGACACCGCGAAGATCGACCCCAATGGCTCGGCATACGCCGGAATTCACGGCGGCTCCGGCGACGACGTCCTCCAGGGCAGCGCCGCGCCCACGTTCTACGGCGAGGATGGCAACGACAAGATCGACGGTGGCGGCGGCGTCATGGGCTTCGGCGCCTATGGCGGCGACGGCGACGACACCATCACCAACTGCGCGCAGGAATGCCGGGGCGGCGCCGGGAACGACACCATCGTCGGCGGCTCCGAGGACAACATCCTGCGCGGTGAGTCCGGCGACGACATCCTGCGCGGCGGCAAGGGCACCGACGCCATCTACGGTGGCGAGGACGACGACGAGCTGTACGGCGAGGAGGGCGACGACACCCTCTACGGCAACAGCGGCGACGATGTGCTCTGGGGCGGCCAGGGCAATGACACCCTCTCCGGCGGCCCGGGCCACAACGAGGTCCACCAGGACTGAGCCACCGGGAGACGCGTACGGGGCCGGGGCTCCCACCGGGAGTCCCGGCCCGCCGATCCGGCCTGGCGACGCGGGGACGGTCCCCCTCCTAGGCTCGGACCATGACGGACCACCACCACAGCGCGGCCGGGGCGTCGCACGGGCCGGACGAGCCGGCCATGGCCGCACTCCTGGACCTCGACGCCGAAGTCCTGCACACCTTCCTGTCCGACGTGACGTCGACTCTGGCGGACCTCACCCGCGACGAACCACCCCGCCGAATCGTGGACCTGGGCAGCGGCACCGGCGCCGGAACCCTCGCCCTCCTCCGGCGTTTCGAGGACGCCGAGGCCACAGCCGTGGACCGATCCCCTGAGCTCCTGGACCATCTGCTCGCCAAGGCCCGGGACCGTGGAGTGGCGGGCCGGGTGCGCACCGTCCAGGCGGATCTGGACGACGCATGGCCGGACCTGGGCGCCGTTCACCTGGTGTGGGCGTCGGTGTCCCTCCACCACCTGGCCGACCCCGACCGAGGATTGCGGAAGATCTTCGAGCTGCTGCGCCCGGGCGGGCTCCTGGCCGTGATCGAGATGGCCGGATTCCCGCGGTTCCTCCCCGATGACATCGGCCGGGGCCGCCCCGGACTCGAAGCCCGCTGTCATGCCGCACGCGCCGAAGCCCACGCCGAGCACCTGCCGCACCTGGGCGCCGACTGGGGCCCCCGCCTCTCCCGCGCCGGATTCGCCGTCGAGGTGGAGCGCCCCTTCACCATCGATCTGCGACCCCCACTGCCGGAGCCCGCCGCCCGCTACGCCCATGCCTCGCTCCAACGTCTGCGTTCACACGTCGCCGAGAAGCTGAGCTCCGACGACCTGGCGACACTCGACCACCTCATCGACAGCGACGGCCCCGACAGCGTCCTGCGCCGCGACGACCTCACCGTCCACGCCGAGCGCACGCTATGGGCGGCCCGCCGCCCATGACCGGACCGAACCGGAACGGAACTTGAGACGCCGCTTCGACGTGATCCATAGGTGGTGAGCAACTGCTCGCCGTACGTGTGGTGCACAACGGGAGGCGCTCTGTGGCCGAGGGAATGGCGAACGACACGAAAGCGGAAGACGCCGAAGCGCGCTGCCCGGTGGGGAACCTGGGCGACCCGGGGGACTTGGGCGACCTGGGGGACTTGGGCGACCTGGGGGACTTCCCCTTCGTGCCGGAGCACCCCCTGGAGCCCCCGAAGCAGTGGGCGGCGCTACGGGCGGAGGGGTGCCCGGTGCCGGAGCTGACCCTGCGCTCGAGCGGCGCCCCGGTGCGCGTGCTGACGCGGTACGCGGATGTGCACGCGATGCTGTCCGATCCGCGCTTCCCACGGGACGTGAGTGAGGCGGGCCCGGACGGGATCGGCACCGGCGAACGGCACCAGCGCTGGCGGCGGTTGGTGGGCCAGGCGCTCACCGCCAAGCGGGTCACCGCACTCCGCCCCCGTATCGTCGCCATCGGCCATGCCCTGGTGGACGCCATGGAGGCCGGGCCGAAGCCCACGGACCTCTGGGCGGGCTTCGCGTACCCGTTTCCGGTACGGGTCGTCGGCGCCCTGCTGGGCGTACCGGAGGAGGACTGGGACCGCTTCGCGTACTGGTCGGGCGCCCTGTTCGGCGGGGACCGCTACGGCGAGCGGGAGACCCTCACCGCCCGTGGGGACCTCCTGGCGTATCTGCGCGAGCATGTGACCCACAAGCGCCGCGAACCCGGTGACGACCTGATCAGCAAGCTGATCGAGATCACCGACGCCGCCGACCCCCGCCCGCCCGAGGCGGTCCTGGTCCAGATCATGCAGGGGCTGATGCTCGCCGGGCACGAGACGACGTCCAGCGTGATCGGGAAGCTGGTCCCGGTTCTGCTCGACGACCGTTCCCGCTGGCAGCGCCTGCTGGACGACCGCTCACTGATCCGCCCGGCCGTCGAGGAGTTGCTGCGCTTCGACGTCAACCGGGGCCCGGGTATGCCGCGTTACCTCACGGAGGACGTCGAACTGGGCGGCGAGGTGCTCCCCAAGGGCAGCACGACCGTGTCGGTCGTCGCCTCCGCCAACCGCGACGAGCGGATGTTCCCCGACCCGGACGTACTGGACCTGACCCGTACCCCCAACCGCCACCTCGCCTTCGGCGCCGGTGCCCACTCCTGCATCGGCCAGGCCCTGGCCCGCGCCGAACTGCATATCGCCCTGGAGATCCTGCTGGAGCGCCTGCCCGGCCTCGACCTGGCGGTCCCATCGGCCGACCTGGCACGGCGCGAGGGAGTCCTCACGGACAGCTTCGAGCAGGTCCCGGTCATCTGGTAGCGCCTCCCGACCGCCTCCGGGGGCCGCGTCCCGCCCCGCGCCCCCGGAAGCCACCCGACACCGCACCGCCCCCTCCGCCGACGTGCGGTCAGCCGCCGACGGCCCAGAGGAGGGCGGCGGTGCCCGCGAACCCGACGACCCCGAGTGCGGTTCCACCGACGGCGACCCACAGCCGACCGATGCCGCGGCGGGCGTGGTGAACCCCCATGGAGCCGAGCGCGACGGCGAGCCCCCCGGCGATGACCGTCCACGGAAGGCTGACGAGCACGAACGCCGGCACCCATGCGCCTACGGCGGAGAAGAGACCGAGAACAAGCGCGATGGGACCGAGCGCGACACCAGGCGAATCACTCCGACCGGCCGCGGACCCGGCCCCGGAAACGGACCTGGACACGGTCGACTCAGCCATGACCTGCTCCCCATGGGACGAATTCCCGTTCTGCACTGATCGTACTATCCCGGCCAGGTCGACCAACTGTCCTGCGAGCCGCTCCACTTCGGCCACCACGTGAGCGGGGATGCCGCCTGCTACATGAGCGTGATCGGGGTCGTACTCCCAGCGCCAGTCGGAGCTCACCGCGGCGCGAGAAGGCATCGGACAGGGCCGCGAGGCCGGGGATCACCGCGGATGTGACCATCCCCGGCAGGCGGCGTCCCCGGATGTGTCAACCCCACCAAGGGTCCGCGGATGACCTCTTAGTCTTTCAGGATCCCGGCGGAGCGGGCGGCGGTGAGCCACTGTGGGAACTCTTGGAGCAGCTGGTCGTAGAGGGCGGCGTCGGAGAGGGCCTTCGGGGTCGGTCCGGCGGCGAAGAATCCGGCGTTGTCGACGATGCGCCGGTCCGGGACCGGCAGGTCGTCGAGCCGGTGCAGAAAGCGGAACTCGTCGTCGCCGAACCCTACGAACTGCCAGAAGATGGGCAGACTCGCGGCCGTGCACAGCACATGCTCGGCCGCGGCCTTGGACGTGGGGGAGCCATCGGTCTGGAAGACGACGAACGCCGGGTCGTCGGCCCCGGACGACTGGTAGTGGTCGATGACGGCCTGCATGGCGACGTGGTAGTTGGTGCGGCCCATGTGCCCCATCGAGTCGTGCAGGGGGTTGATCCGGTCCCGGTAGGCATCGAGGCCGATCTCGGCGGTGCCGTCGATACCCGTGGAGAAGAAGACGACCGGCACGACTCCGTCGTCATCGAGGTTCGCCGCGAGGGCGAGCGTCTGCTCCGCCAAGTGCTGCACGGAACCGTTCCGGTAGTACCTGCGCATGCTTCCGGAGCGGTCCAGGACCAGATACACCGCGGCCCGCTGCCCACCGGCGTTGTGTTTGGCCAGGGAGACCGCGGCGGTCTTGTAGAGGCTGACCAGCTCGGGAGCCCGGGCGGCGACCTTTTCCAGACTGATCGCGGGGGCGGGTGCCTTGGGGCGCTTACGGTAATCGATGGCCATAGCCGGTGATTCTCCCCCAGCCGACGCATCTCGTCATGGTCTTGGCGGATGCCTCCGATGAACCTCTGGCTACTGGCGGGAGAGCACCCGGGTGACGCCCGCGGCGAGGGCCGTGGCCAGCAGCCACCCGGCGCCGATCAGGAGCCAGGCGATCCACTGGGTCGGCCCCATCGGCTGGAACGCCCGCTCCTGGCCGAAGTCGACCACGGGGAGGAGCAGGTCCAGGCTGTACATCACGGGATGGAACACCGGATGGGGCGTATCGCCCAGCGGGTGGGGCCGGTACAGGCCGAAGACGGTGGCGCCCGTGGCGAGCAGGGCCAGCAGCCACACCGCGGCACGTTCCGGCAGATAGCCGTATCCGACGGTGGCATCCTGCACATACCCCCAGGCACGGACGTACCAGGGGAGGGTCGTACGGCGGCGACGCTGGCGGGTCAGAAGCACGGTCCGGGCGTCCCGGTCCTGGCCGATGGACTGATGGACGGTGGCGAGCTGCTGGTACGGCTGGGGCCGGTACCCGTCGGGATCACGGCTCAGCAGCTCGAGGTGGTGGTCGACGGGGTGGTGGGGTTCCAGCGAACGGTAGACCAGCCCGTCGAGTCGCAGAGGCGGCTGCTGGTGAGGGTCGTCATGGAGCCGGAGCACACCGATGGCGGCGTGCCGCAGATCCACACCCCCCGTGGCCCGCGCCGGTCGCAGAAGCAGCTCTCCGGCCTGGAGATGGGCGCAGGAGAGGGCGTTTCCCCGGGTGGGGGTGAGGGACGCCGCGTCGAAGCTGACCGTCCCGCCGACGGTGGCGCTGGTCAGCGTTATGGCTCCGGCCGCGCGGAACCCCTCGTCGCAGTCGATGTCCGTGGGGACCTGGATACCGGTGGCGGAGAGGGCCTCACCGCCAGGATGACGCAGCGTGGCCCCGCGCAGGCGCAGCCCCTCACCGAGGCGCGCCTGGAACAGCCGCAACTCCCCGTCGGCGCGGAACCCCTCGGTTCCGACGATGCCCTTCGTCTCGACACGGGTGGCGTTCAGCGCCACACCGTCGGCATGGGAGAGGTGCGCGCCCTGGAGGAGCAGACTCCCGCTGATACGGGCGTCATGCACGGTGACCCCGCCCTGGACACGGCAGTTCATGAGGTCGAGGTTCCCGTCGACCGTCGTGGCGCCCATCCCGAGCCCCGGTAAGTACGAGCCGCCGAAACTGGTCACCCGCAGTTTGGCCCCGTACAGCTGGGGCGCCTCCTCGAACCAGCACTCCTCCAGCCACAGCACACAGCACACCTCGGCGAAGACCAGGCGCAGCTTTCCCGAGACCCGGGCGCCCACCAGGTGGACCATGGGCGTTTCACCGCTGACGGAGTCGGCGGCGCCCAGCAGCAACGAGCGGATCACCGAGGCCCGCACCTGCCGCTCCGGGCCCCAGCCGCGGCCGTCCATCACGGGCCCGCCGTCAGCGCCGCCGTCCGTTTCCCCGTCAGCGCCGCCCGGACGCAGGTCGACTTCGTCCCCCGCGGCGAACGCCTCCCAGAGCCGGAGTTCCGGGCCGGTGAGGTCATCAGGGCGCATCCGGGGTCCTCCGGGGTCGGGAGGTCGTAGAGCCAGATCTTCCGCGACGGCGGTCCACGCTGTCCATGGCCTACGCGCATGAAGATCCTTTACAGATACCCGCGGTTCAGCCGCAGTGGACCCCGCCGGTACCGCTGTCGCCGGTCGCGATGGGCCTGTTCGCGCTCACCTGGCCGAACACACGGATGCACTTGCCCGCTGCCGGGATGCTCACCGGTCCGGCGTAATAGAGGAAATTCCCATAATCGTCGTCCCAGGTCTCGTCTCTCCAGTCGCATTGCGCTCCGGGCTTGGATGTGGAGCAGCGGTAGAGAGTGACACTCGCATAGCTCGATGTGCCGTATCCGCCGGTGGCGTTCTTGAGAGTGACCGCACAGTTCCGACGCGTCGACGAGTTGTAGTAGAGGCGAATCTGCCCGTAGGTGGTTCCCGCACTGGTCCGTACCGGATAGGTGTCTATCAGGGATCCGGAACAGCCGTATTCCGCGACCGAGGCATCGGCTGCTGTGGCATCGGCTGCCGTGGCGGCGGGTGCCGCCGTGAACGACAGCGCGGTAGTGGCTGCGAAGGTGGCCAGGACGGCGGTGGCCCTGCGTATGGTCAACAATGCGTTCCCCCTTTGTGTGGAGCCGTGTCTCAGCCGCAGTGCACGCCGTTGCTTCCGCTGCTGCCATCGGCGTGGGGCGGTGAATCGTTCACGGCTCCTACGACATGGATGCACCGGCCTGCGGCGGACAGTTCGACCGGTCCCGCGTAATAGGTGTAGTTGCCCCAGTCCTGGCGCCACGGTTCCCCACTGGTGTTGCACCATGCGCCGGGTGTCGAGGTCTTGCAGCGCTTGAGAGTGACGCTGACGTGACTCGCCTTTCCGTACCCTCCGAGTGAGGTCTTCACGTTGACTGCGCAGTTGCGCCCCGTCGCGGAGTTGTAGTAAAGGCGGATGTTTCCGTATGTCGCCCCGGTCGAGGTACGCACCGGGTAGGTGTCGATCAAGGAACCGGTGCAGCCGTATTCCGCGGCCACTCGTTCACTGGCGCCGGCGCTGTTCGTGACTCCGAGGAAAATCCCCAGGGCGGCGGCAACGGTGGTGTACCTGGTCAGATTTCGCGCGTATATCGAACGCATGATTCTCCATCTGCGCTCCATGGCTCATCCCTTTGAGATGAGGTCTCCAGGGCGGGAGAATGGTGGCGCCTCCTTTGGCGCTTCCATGCGTCGGCCATGCCTGGTCCACGCAAGGTCCCCCGTTTACGTGCACATCGACAGATCTATTTTTAACCTGCTTTACCAAGATCTGGAGAGTGCTTTAAGACAAGGGTGGCCTTTTTCCGGACAGCAATGGATGTGTCCGGACGGCAGTTCGACCGCCTCCGTCGTTTTGGTTGGTCGGCCGTTGCCGGGCACGCACGCGTTCATTCGGGACGGTGACAATCCGCCTCCCGCGCGACGAGGCATCGGCGCCCCGCCGAGAGCGTGTCGAGGGTCCGGGGCGAGCCGTGCAGTCGGTCGGCCAGGGCATCCGTCAGCACGAGGAGGCAGCGGGACTCGACCGAGCGGGCGGAGAGGTACCGCGCGGCGAAGGCGAGCTGGCCCGTGAACACGCGCTCGTCATCCACGAACACGGCCGCCGCCAGGGAATCCAGCAACCGGCCCAGAAAGTCGGCGCCCTCCTCGTGTTCCCTGCCCGTACCTCCCCACAGGGCGGGGAACACCTCGCGCAGGGCGTGGGCCAGGTGCTCCAGCAGTTCGGGGCGTCGCCTGACGAGGGTCGCGTACGCCGCCACGGCATCGGCCCGGACCGACGACTCCCCGCACAGCACCGGCGGCCAGCGGCGAAGCAGCGCCTCCGCCGCGCCGCGGGCGTCGGCCGCGTACAGGTCCGCCCCCAGCGCGTACGCCCATATGCCCTGGGGGCCGAACCCCGGCCCGCCGGCCATGACGGGAACACCGGCGCATCTGCACGTCGCGATCTGCCGGTGCGCGAGCGGAAGGTTCGACGACAGCGTGCACGAGAGGGCGACCACGTCGGGGCCGTTCTGATGGACGTCCGAGAGAAGCTCGCCCGGGGAGACCGATCCGCCGAGTGAGCGCACCTGGAAGCCTCGCAGCCGCAGCACCTCGGCGAGGATGTGGGAGGGCAGCACATGCCATTCGCCGTCGCCGCACGCCACCAGCACATGGCCCGGTGAGCCGGCCCCCACGGGGGCGCGGGCGGCGGCCGCCACCGCGTCCACCGCCCGCCTGCTGACATAGGTGGCCGCGTGCTCCCGCGCCACCGTCCACTCGCCGGACTCCCACCTCTCGCCGACCCTCACCTGGGCAGGTGCCACCAGTCCGAGCAGTACGTCTTCCGCGCTCACCCCGCTCGTCACAAGGCCGACGGCCAGCTCCAGCGCTCCGTCCTCGTCCGCGTCCGCCAGGCGGGTGTCGAAGTCCGCCCGGACGACGCCGGTGATCCCGGTGGCACTCATGGGTCCCCGGGCTCCCCGGATTCCCCGGATTCCCCGGGCTCCCCGGCGCGTACGGACCCGTCGGCGCTTACGGACCCGCCAGGGCCCTCGCGCTGATGGTGCGGCGGTGGGCCACCGCGGGGAGGCGCTTGAAGCGTCAGGATGGAGATGTCGTCGTGCGGGCGCCCGGCCAGCCATTCGGTCGTGAGGAGCTCCAGCCGCTCGGCGACCGACGCCGCCTGCATGCCGAGGCAGCTGGCCAGCGCGTCGACGAGGCGTTGGTCGCCGTAGATCTCCCGTCCGCTCGCACCACCTCGTGCATCGGTGACCCCGTCGCTGTGGAGAAGCATCAGCTCACCGGGTGCGAGGCGGGACTCCGTACGGCCGAAACTGGGATCCGGCACCGCCCCGACGAGCATGCCCTCGCAGACGATTTCCTCCACCCTGCCGTCGCCACGGAGTGCGAGCGGGAAGGGATGGCCGCCGCTGGCGATCTCCACCTTCACCGAGCCGTCGTCGCAGGGCCGGGCGGACCCCGTGACCAGGGTCGTGAAGCGGTGGCCGTCACCGAGGACGAGTTCGTTGAGCAGCTGGAGGTCGCGCAGGGGCTCGGGCCCCTTCTCGACCATGGCCAGGGTTCGCATGCTCTGCCGTACCCGCCCTGCCAGCACCGCGGCCTCCGCACCCTTGCCGGACACATCGCCGAAGAAGAACGTGACGCCGCCCTCGGGGCGAGCGGCCACGTGGTAGAAGTCGCCGCTGATGCGCAGAGCCTCCGCGGCCGGCCGGTAGGCGGCGCCGAGCCGGAGGCCCTCTACCACCGGCAGCGGTTCCGGAGCCATGCTGGCTTGCAGGACGGCGATGGTGTGGGCCTGCTGCGAGTAGAGCGCCGCCGTTGCCAGCGCGAGCCCGGCCCGTACGGCGAACCGATGCGCCAGGTCGATGTCCGCGTCGTCGAAGCGGGCACGCTCCGGGCCGCGCAGCATGATCAGCGCCCCGGCCGGAACGCCTCCCGCGGCGAGCTGAACCACAAGCGCCTCCGGCGCCGCCTCGCCGTGAACACTGCCCTGAACGCCGCCGGGAACTCCGCCGTGAACGTCGCCTTGGACGCGCTCATCGGGGATGACGTCATCGAGCGCGTCCAACTCCTGGGCGTGTATGACAGCGGGGCGCGGTAGGAGTCCGTACAGCGCGTCCGCGACCGGGGGCACCCGCTCGACCGCCTCGACCGCCACCTCCCCGGAGCACCGGGCACCGCCCGGACCCGCCCGGTGCCACTGCGTATGCCGCCCGTTCGCGGGCAGGACCACCACGGCCACGTCCGCCAGTTTCGGGATCACGATCTCCACGAGCGCACGGACGGTACGGCCGTGATGGAGCGAGGCGCCCAGGCGCCGGGTGGTCTCCTCCAGGAAGGCGGACCTGTCGCGCTCGTCGAAGAGCGCGGCCTCGGCCTCCTGCGCGCCGCTGACCTGATGGACCAGCCACACCGCCAGTCCATGGGCGGTACGCAGCCGCCCACGCAGCCTGCGCCCCTCATGGACGGTGTAGAAGCACTCCGCCCGTGGGGCGGCGATATGCGCGAGGGGCGCCGCCGACATGCTCACCGGCCTACCCGGGCGCAGCCCGGGGAAGAGCCGGGCGGCGGCGCGGTTGAACCCACGGACGGTCCCGTCGACCCGGTCGCAGACGACGACGCCCTCATCAACAAGATCCAGCAGCTCGCCCAGCCACGCGGGGGCACACCCCCACGTCCCCCAACCGTCGCCGTCGCCCGTCATAGGCCACCGCCTCTTGCACCGTCCGCCGCAGCGCCCATAGCGCCCAGGTAGCTCCCCTTCCATTGTGTGCGGACAACCAGAAGTCAGCCCTCCGCCCAGGCCACCCCGATCGGCCGGAGGCCATCACCTGATCGCCACCTCACGCGCCGACGCCACCGACAACTCCAGCCGTCTCCACGCCGACGAGCCTCTATGACCGGGTCGTGTCGAGCGGGAGCACGACGAGGGCCCCGGTGCCATCGGCACCGGGGTTCGTGATTGATGCCAGGGAGGCGCGACCCGGCCGGAGGACTTGAAGCGGTAGCTCAAGCAGACCGTCCTTGCCAGGACGCAGACCGCACCCCGGTGCGGGACCGACCCGCCAGCCATCTGACGCCCTACTCACTCGGCCCCTTACCCGTCTGAGCCGGTCCGTCGCTCTCGCACTCGCCCGGTCCAGGAAGACGCCCGCCGCGACTCTCGGCGATCCGGAGCGCGTCTTGTAGCGCTTCGATCAGGCGGTTCGAGAGGTAGCGGAGCTCTTGGGCAGCCGCCTTCCGGTCGCGGAGCAGTAGGCGTGCGTGGCCGATGAGTTCGGTGCCCATCTGGAGCTGAACGGCTTCCATTTCGTCGGCCAGCCGCGACAGATACCCCGCACCGTCCGCGTCCGACACCAGGTAGCACGGCTTCCCGGCAGGTCCGGGCCATGGCAGCAATCGCGGTTGCGCACTCACTTGACCACCACCATCCCGTGCGGAGCGCACAACAGCTCCACGCGAGACACGTCCTTCCCGCGTCGTTCCTGCCTCCGATCCGACCACTGATGCATACGCGGGAGTCGCAGGGTCGGCGCGTTCGCACAGGGCACCGAAGCGCATGTCTCATCGGCGCGATGACGACCGGCGCCGGGCGCCAGTAGTCGCCACAGCCGGCGCACGAATCGAGGCATATGGTCTGGCACGTTGACGCTCCTATGCGGCGTTGATCACGCCCCCGGGCCGCTCGCATCGGTCGCGGGGTCTCTTGTGTCTGCCAACTGTGCTGCGGAGGAATGACGATGGCTTCCCGCCGGTGGCTATCCCCGTCATGGGTAGGCCCCGCGGCGCGCGTCTCCGAGTAGCTGAGCTGGAAGACGGTGAATGCCGGGTCGTCGGGACGGTCGCCTGCGTCCCGCCCCGGGTACACTCGGTGCAGGATGATCAACGCTCAGTAAGATCGCAACGCTGGGGGTGCTTCTTTGGCCGGGTCCGTCGCACCCAACGTCCTCCCGGAACGGCTGTTCGCTCGCGAGGACGTGCGCGCGGCGCTGGCGCGGCACGACTTCGGCGCTTTCTTCGCGCTCGCGCGCAAATGGTCTGGCATCAGCTACATGCGGATCGCCGATGCCTGTGACATGAAGCCGGAGCGCGTCGGCAAGCTGGCACGCGGCGAGGGTCGGGTGACGAGCGTGGAGAAGATGGAGCAGATCGCAGATGGGCTGCGTGTCCCTGGTGGGTTGATGCGGCTGGCTCCCCGTCCTTGGGAGGGCCGCGAAACGCAGCGTGTTGTGGCCACTCGGGAAGGGCGCGGTCAGCCCGTGCCGTGCTCGAAAGCAAACCCTGATGCGGCGGCGGTGGAATCCTTTCGGGCGGCGGACCGGCAACTGGGCGGTGGCCATCTGTACGCCTCCGTCCTCCACTACCTCCACCACACGCTGGGGCCACGGGTCTTCGGCGGCGAGACCGGCCGTGACTCCGCTCGGACGTTCCAGGCGGCTGCCGCGCTCACGGAAATGGCCGGATGGATGGCTCATGACACTGGGCAGAACCGGCGGGCCGGCGACCACTTCACCAAGGCTCTTTCGCTGGCGAAGGCCGGAGAGGATCAGGCCCTGGGTGCGAACGTCATGGCCAGCATGAGTCATCTCGCCTTACAGATGGGGCACCTGGACAAGGCCGTATCCATGGCGAGGGCGGGACGCGACCACGTAACCGGTGGGTCCCGCGTCCCTACGCTGATCGCGAGACTCCATGCCATGGAGGCGCGAGCGCTCGCCCAGCTCGGGGAAGGCGAAACGGCCCGCCGCGCACTGACTGTGGCGCAGAAGGAGATCGCCAAGATGTCGGATATCCCGTCATCTCCATGGGTCAGCTCCTTCGACATGCCCGCATTGGCGAGTGAGACGGCGCTGTCCTTGCTGGACGCGGGCGACTTGCCCGCTGCTGTGGATGCGGCCGAAGAAGCGATCGCCCTCCGCTCCGGCGACCGTGCGAGGAGCCGGGTGTTCAGCCAGATCACCTTGGCACTGATCCGTACGCGACGCGGCGAGCCGGAGGCCGCGTGTGAGGTCGGGCGTGCGCTCCTCGGTGGGTGTGTGACGCTCGGATCGTTGCGCATCACTCAGCAACTCGACCTTTTGGGACACGCCTTGGCTCGCTACCGCGCGGAACCGATCGTGCGGGACTTCCTGGACTGCCTGGCCGAGACGAGGCGGCAACGGGCACTCCTCCTGGCCGGGATCGCCACGCCCACCGCCGCAGGAGGTGCCGTCATATGACCACTCACCCCCGGCCGGGCACAGCCGAATGGGACGCCTACCTGGCGGAGGGCAACGCCAAGCAAGCACGCAAACGTGTATCGGCCGACGTTCTCCTGCGCGATGCCGCCGGGCGCCTGCTGGTGGTCAAGCCGACGTACAAGGAGGCGTGGGATCTGCCCGGCGGGATGGCCGAAGCCAACGAGTCACCCGAGGACGCGGCGCGACGCGAACTGAGGGAAGAGCTGGGCCTTGCCGTCGCTCTACGAGGACTCCTGTGCGTCGACTGGGTCGCACCTCATAGCCCCTGGGACGACCAACTCGCGTTCATCTTCGATGGCGGAACCCTCTCACCTGGCCAGATCAGCGGCTTGTACCCGCACGATCACGAGCTCTCGGCCTGCGAGTTCTCCCCATCGGACGAGGCCCTGACCATGCTCCCGCCCCGCACCCGCCAACGGGCCGCCCATGCACTCCGAGCCCTGGCCGAGCAGCGGCCCGTGTACCTGGAGAACGGTGAACGCTCCGTTCCATAGCTTCGATCGCCGCTGAGGGGTGTCATACGGCAACTGACGCCCGTGCCGACGGGCCTGTGCTGCCTGGCGGTCCCTCGATCCGCAAGGCCATCGCCGCACTCCGCGCGGAAGGACTCATCGAGGTCATCCACGGCCGCGCCCTCCATCGCACGCTCATCCCGTTCGCCATCGCCGACCAGGTCGAACAGGGGTCCTTGACGGGAGCGTCCGTCGCGCTACAGCGGTCGATCTTGACCGTGCTGACGATCGCCAACATACGATTCATCCCATGAGTGATGACCGTGGCGAGATCCAGGACCTCAACAGTCGCTACGCGATCGCCTTCGACAGCGGGCGCCTCGATGAGTCCGTCGACTGCTGGGCCGAGGACGGCATCCTGGACGAGACCGAAACCGGCTTCGGCTTGTTCGAAGGCCGAGAGGCGATCCGTGCCTTCTTCCGTGACAACCTCATGGCCAACTCCACGAACGTCGTCCATATGATGTTCAACCACCTGGTCACCAGCATCGACGGCGATCACGGTGAAGGCAGCGTCCACTGTCTCGTTGAGATCGTGAAGACCGACGGCAGTTATGCCCGCGCCCACGTCAAATACAACGATCGCTACGTCCGAGTCGCGGGCAGGTGGAAGTTCGCGAGTCGCGTCATCACCTCATCCTTCCCTCATGAGGCACTCACGAGCTGACGCTCAGGTGGGGGGCGACGGCTTTGACGGAGCGTCTGCCCGAAGTGCCACTCCGCGTCACACCGGCACGCCGATCGCGTCGGCCAACTCCCGCATCTCAGAGGTGAGGGTGCGCCGATGGGCGATCACCCGGCCGAAGATGTCCCGCGCATAGCGCTGGTGGGGCAGCCACTGGGGGGCGTCCGCGCGGATGCCCCGCAAGATCTCGACCGTCTTCGCGTAGTCACGCGAGCGGGCATACGCCTCCGCCACGTCCAGGAGATGGCGGTTGCGGTTGTTGGACGTGGGCCGCATGCCACCGGTCGGGATGCGTGCCGAGAGCTTGAGCACCAGGTCCGGCTTGTCGACGATCACCGCGTTCTCGGCCCTTTTCAGTGCCACCGTGACCGGGCCGAACGCCTGCAAGAAGTCGTCCCGCGGAGCGAACTCCCGCCCCATCGCCACCGCCGCCGAGTTGGCGTAGCGCAAGGCGTCTTCGGCATCCCCGGGCCGGTTGTCCCGGATCGCGGCGGCGGAGGCACGCAGCAGCAGCCAGCCCCACGCGCTCAGTTCCGCCGGAGTCGCACGTGAGATACGCGGTTCCACCTCATCCGCCCACCGCATGGCCAGCTCCCGCGCCTCAGCCAGCCGACCGCGCCGCAGCAGGAGCCAGCACTGTGTACTGACCGTCGCCGCTGCCTGAAGCCGGTCCGAGGACTCTTCCAGCGACCTGGACAGGGCGACGTCCGCCGCGTCGAACTGCCGAGTCTGGGTGAGCAGCCAGCCCGTCAGCTGTGAAAGCCGAACACGTACGGCCCGTCCCTCCGGGCAGTTCTCGGCGATGAGGTCCGCGTCTCGAAGCAAGGGCGGAAGGATCACGCTCAGTTCTGCGAAACGATCACCGGAGAAGAGCGGGAGGGCTGACTCCAGGGCTTCCCGCACTCCGTGCACCGTCGGCTCTTCGGCCACTCCGTCCACCCGTACCGGAGCCATCAGCGTACGCCGGACGGGCTCCCAGTGATCATCAGCCCCCGACGCGGTCTCCGGCTCGTCCTGGTGTTCAGCGATGAGGGTCGTCGTCGGTATCCGCAGGGCCTGCGCCAGTTGGCGTGCGGTCTCCAGACGAGTGTCAGCCCGTTCCCCTTGCTCCAACTTCCTGATCAGGGACAGGGACACACCGGACGCGCTCGCCAGCTGACGCTGTGTCATACCACGCCGCTTGCGTACTTCCTGAAGCCGCTTGCCAACGTTGGCGCTCATGGTTCGAGCGTACGGCGACGACCCCGACTCCGCGGAGGCTTCCCGTACCTGTCACTCCCCGGCCGGGGCCACTCCGATCGGGCAGCTTCTCGGGTCCGGCGCGGGCTGCCGGGAGGGAGCGGATTCAGAGGAAGCTCAGAACTTCGCGTGGCAGTCTGGCGCGCCGCACAGGCCGGCACACGGGGCGCCCGTGCGCGCGCCGACTTCTCGTGGTCACTTCTGGAGGAAAACCCGATGAGCATCACCGTTGTGAACGGCCTGCCCGTACACGTCCTGGTCGTGCACTTCGTCATCGTGCTCGTTCCGCTGAGCGCTCTGGCGGTCGTGGTCGGCGCGATATGGCCAAGTGCCGCTCGGCGGATGGGGATTGCGCTTCCGCTGCTGGCCTTTGTGACGTTGGCGAGCGTGCCCGTGGCGACGAACGCCGGTGAGTGGCTGGAGGAGCACGTCGACAGCGACGCCTTGGTGCGCAGGCACGCCGAACTGGGCGATGGGTTGCTTCCCTGGGCCGCGGGTCTGTTCGTGCTGGCGACGGCGGTCTGGTGGACGACCCGCAGGTCGGCGTCGGTGGAGGGGGCCCACAGCGAGCGGACCCGGGCGGGCACGCCCCGGTCCGCGCTGGTGGTCCGTGTCGCGGCGGTGGTGCTCTCGGTCGTGGTGGCCGCGGGCGCCGTCGTGGACGTGTACCGGATCGGCGACTCCGGAGCGAAGGCCGCCTGGCACGACGGTTTCTCCAAGACCGCCGATAGCGGCGGCCATGGCGACAACGACTGACCCGCGTCGGCCGGTCGCCCTCGCCCCTTTCGTGACTCACTCAATGGAAGCGCTACCCGCCCGGCCACGGCAGAAGACATTGGCGCTCGTGTTTACGAGCGGGGCATGACCCATCAAATGTGAAGCAGCCGAGCTTCCATTCCGACCGTTCAATGCAGCGGTTAGCCGAAATAGAGTGCCCGAACCATGAACCTGGTCTCAACCTTCGGCGATCACCGGCTGAGAGGTTGTCTCACGTGGCAAGTTTCGCGAGCTTCTTGTAGCAGGTCAGGGCGGCGGCCATGGCCTGGCCTCGGCTCTGCCGGTCGTTGCGGACCATGTACCGGATCTTGAGACCACGAGCAGCCCATGGCAGGCTCATTCCGCATGATCGATGAATTCGCGAAAGACAACCTGTACGGGAGACTGCGGCGGGACCGCGAGGCGCTGCTCTGGAAACTCGACGGCTTGTCCGAATACGACGCCCGCCGACCTTTGACAGCGACCGGGACCAACCTCCTCGGACTGGTCAAACACGTGGCCACCGTCGAGGCCAGGTACTTCGGCGAGGTTTTCGACCGCCCTTCTCCGGAACCACTGTGCCGGTGGCAGGACTCCGACGGCAGCGATCAGTGGGCGACCGAGGACGAGACCCGCGATCAGATCATCGGGTTCTACCGGCGCACGTGGGAACACTCGGACGCGACGATCAACGAGCTTCCCCTCGACGCCCCCGGCCATGTGCCGTGGTGGTCGGAGCCTTCTCCCAACACGAACCTGTTTGCCGTCATGCTCCATGTCCTCACCGAGACCATCCGGCATACCGGGCACGCCGATATCCTGCGCGAGGGCCTCGACGGCCGGACCGGGTTGCGCGCCGAACACGAGAAGCAGATCGATGAGGAGGCCCGTGCGGCCTACCGCGCGAAGATCGAGCAGGCCGCCAGGACGGCCGCACCGATCAAGGCGGGCGGGGGCCGCGCCTAACAGACGCAGCGCCCCCAGCATGCGGAAGGGCCGTTCGCGAGTTCTCAGCCCTCCGCCTTGGCCACCCCGATCGGGCAGGAGACGCCCGTGCCGCCGATGCCGCAGTAGCCGGCTGGGTTTTTGTCCAGGTACTGCTGGTGGTATGCCTCGGCCGCGTAGAAGGGGCCGGCGGGGAGGATTTCGGTGGTGATCTCGCCGTAGCCGGAGCCGGTCAGGACGGACTGGTAGGCGGTGCGGGAGGACTCGGCCTCGGCCTGCTGCTCGGGGGAGTGGGTGTAGATCGCCGAGCGGTACTGGGTGCCGACGTCGTTGCCCTGGCGGAAGCCCTGGGTGGGGTCGTGGGACTCCCAGAAGAGCTTCAGGAGGGCGGCGTAGGAGGTGACGGCCGGGTCGAAGACGACGCGGACGGCCTCGGTGTGGCCGGTGAGGCCGCTGCACACCTCTTCGTAGGTGGGGTTCTCGGTGTGGCCGCCCTGGTAGCCGACGAGCGTGGTCCACACGCCCGGGGCCTGCCAGAACTTCCGCTCCGCGCCCCAGAAGCAGCCCAGGCCGAAGTCGGCGACGACCAGGCCCTCCGGGTACGGGCCGGTCAGCGGGTTGCCGAGGACCGTGTGGCGGTCGGGGACGGCGAAACCCGGTTCGGGGCGGCCCTTCAGCGCCTCCTCGGGGGTGGGGAGGTGGGTCCTGTGGCGGCTGAACAGCATTTTCGGGCTCCTCGCGTAACGGGTACGGCGGCTGCGGCATTCGTCGTATACGGGTGCGCGGCGCTATCACTGCAACGGATACGGGGCGGAGGGAATTCCGGCCCCGCCGGCGCGGGGGCCGTTCAGCGCGGCAGGCGTGTAGTGCGGCAGCCGTTCAGTGCGGCAGCGTCGCCGGGGTGCCGCCGCCGCCCTCCCAGCCCGCCACCGCGAGCGCCCGGTAGACCGTGTACTCGGCCGCCGGATCCACTCCGTACGACCACGGGACCGCGCCCACATGGCCGTCCACATGGCGCAGCTGCTCCAGCGCCTCCGCGTACCGCTCCGACCGGACCAGGAAGAAGACCAGCAGGTGGCGGACGTGCGGCAGCACCGGGTGGTCGGCGGGGGCCTGGCGGACGGCGTAGAGGGCGCCCTCGACGGCCTTGGTGATCACCTCGCTGCGGTAGAGGGTGCGCACGAGGTTGGCCTCCGGCAGGTGCTCGAAGACGCCGAAGAGGGGCAGGGCGGGCAGCAGGCTCTTCTCGGGGGCGGAGGCGGCGGCCGCGTGGGTGAAGGCGTCGGCGAGGTCCTGAGAGCCGTGCCACTTCTCGCACCAGTAGTGGAGGGCGGCCAGGTGGGCGCCCATATGGTGCGGGGCGAGCTGGGTGACCTTGGTCCACAGCTCCTCGAAGTCGGCCTGCCGATAGGCCATACCGCGGGCCACGCCGAGCTCGATGATGTGCGGCACCGGGTCCTTCGGGGCCAGCCGGGCCGCCTCGTGGCAGACGTCCCGGGCCTCCTCCAGGATCATCCGGAAGTCCTGCGAGGACGGGTCGAGCAGCGCCTGCCGGACCAGGAACTCCGCCTGTACCGCCGCCGCGCCCGGGTCCTCCGGGGCCGCCACCCGCCAGGTGCGCAGCCACATTCCGCCCTGGCCGGGCGCCTGGGCGAGCTCGAAGGCCGCCGCCCCGGCCAGCGTCTGCACCCGCTGCCAGCGCAGCTCCGAGGTGGCCTCGGTGAGCGCGAGCAGACGGGCGGCCGGCTGCCAGTCCTGCCGGGCCTGGACCTCCTCCAGCGTGTCGATCAGCTGCCGGTCCGGGCCGGGCAGCCGTACGTCCAGCCGTTCGCGCGGTACGAAGCCGTACTCCTGCGGATCCGAGGCGCGCATCGCGCCCTGTACGGCCCCGCCGCCTCCGCGCAACCGCCGCAGGGCCGGTACGACGATCAGCCCGCCGATCATGACGATGGCGATGAGGAAGATCAGAAGCTCCATGAGGTGTCCCCGTGTGGAAGTCCCGTAACGGCTTGTGGTCCAGAACGGCTTGTGGTCCAGCCTATGCGCCCCGGCGGTCGTTCCTCTGCGCCCCGGCGGTCGTTGAATCCAGCAGGGCCGTGCCGGGCGTTACGCTCGGCCCCATGAGCCACCAGCACCCCCAGGGGCATCCTCAGAGTTTCGAGACGCTCGCGATCCACGCGGGCCAGGAGGCGGACTCCCTCACCGGCGCCGTCGTCCCCCCGATCTACCAGGTCTCCACCTATAAGCAGGACGGTGTCGGCGGTCTGCGGGGCGGCTATGAGTACAGCCGTTCCGCCAACCCCACCCGCACCGCCCTCGAGGAGAACCTGGCGGCGCTGGAGGGCGGCCGCCGCGGCCTCGCCTTCGCCTCCGGCCTCGCCGCCGAGGACTGCCTGCTGCGCACGCTTCTGGTGCCGGGCGACCACGTCGTCATCCCGGACGACGCCTACGGCGGTACGTTCCGCCTGTTCGCCAAGGTCGTGGAGCGCTGGGGGGTGGAGTGGTCGGTCGCCGACACCTCCGACCCGGCGGCGGTACGGGCCGCGCTCCGCCCCCGTACGAAGGTGATCTGGGTCGAGACCCCGAGCAACCCGCTGCTCGGCATCACCGACATCGCCGCCGTCGCCGACATCGCCCGCACCGCGGGGGCCCGGCTGGTGGTGGACAACACCTTCGCCAGCCCCTACCTCCAGCAGCCGCTCGCGCTCGGCGCGGACGTCGTGGTGCACTCCACCACCAAGTACATGGGCGGGCACTCGGACGTCGTCGGCGGTGCGCTGATCGTCTCCGACACCGGCCTCGGGGACGAACTCGCCTTCCACCAGAACGCGATGGGCGCCATCGCCGGGCCCTTCGACGCCTGGCTGGTGATGCGCGGCATCAAGACCCTCGCCGTGCGCATGGACCGGCACAGCGCCAACGCCACGCGGATCGCGGAGATGCTCATCGCCCACCCCAAGGTGACCCAGGTCTACTACCCGGGGCTGCCGGAGCACGCGGGGCACG
The DNA here is from genome assembly GCF_040653035.1 of Streptomyces malaysiensis subsp. malaysiensis. Classification (NCBI taxonomy): domain Bacteria; kingdom Bacillati; phylum Actinomycetota; class Actinomycetes; order Kitasatosporales; family Streptomycetaceae; genus Streptomyces; species Streptomyces malaysiensis. Next base: position 769,640 of record NZ_JBEZNG010000001.1, on the reverse strand, counting down.
AGATCGCGGCCAAGCAGATGCGGGCCTTCGGCGGCATGGTGTCCTTCCAGGTCGCGGGCGGTGAGGAGGCGGCGGTCGAGGTGTGCGACCGGGCGCGGCTGTTCACGCTCGGGGAGTCCCTCGGCGGCGTCGAGTCGCTGATCGAGCACCCGGGGCGGATGACGCACGCCTCGGCGGCGGGTTCGGCGCTCGAGGTGCCGGCCGATCTCGTACGGCTGTCGGTCGGCATCGAGTCGGTCGACGATCTGCTGATGGATCTGGGCCAGGCGCTGGGCTGACGCGGCGCTGTGGGTTCTGGGGTGACGCCCGGATCGTCGGTCCGGTGCGGGGTTTTGAGGGGCGTCACCATCCTTCGAGGGGAGGAGTGGTGTCGGTGGGCGGTGGTGCGGTCCACGGTTCGACGATCGCCGCCCAGACGGCGAAGGCGACGACCGCGGCGAGCAGCAGCAGCCAGCCGACGGTGCGCACCGCCTGGTGGCGGCGGAGCATCCGCCGCCCCCGCTCGGCCGCCCGGCCCGCCAGATCCGGCGGCAGCGCCGGATGCGGGCCCTCCAGCATCCGGCGGACCTCGGTCTCCTTGCGGTCCGGGAAGCTCATGGCGCGACCCCGGCTCCGGCTTCGGCTCCTGATCCGGTTCCGGCCGCGGCTCCGGTTCCGGCCGCGTCGGTGGCCGCCGGGCGACCGGTGGACGAAGGCGTTCCAGCGGATGGGGACGTTCCGGTGGACGGTGGCGTCCCGGCGGACCGGGGCGTTCCGGTGGACGGTGGCGTTCCGGTGGCGCCGCGCCGGGGTGCGGCGCTCCGCATCGCCGTGACCGCGCGGGTGCAGATCGCCCGGACCCGCTCGGCCGGGAGCCCGAGCGCCGCCGCCGTCTGCTCCTCCGCGACCCCCTCGTACAGCCGCAGCACCAGCACCAGCCGTTCCTGCGGGGTGAGCCGGGCCAGGGTGCCGCCGCGCGGGTGCCGGTAGCGGTGGCCCCGGTGGGCGAAGAGGGCGGCCAGCGTCCGGCGGGTGTGGTCGTACGGATCCTCGCCGCGCAGCCGGTCCCAGCGGGCGTACGTGCGCGCGAGCGCGGCGGTCAGCAGGCGCTCGGCGGCTTCGGTGTCCCCCGTGGGCTCCCCCGTGAGCAGTGCGGCGGCATGCAGCAAACGGCCACCCGCGCCCGCGACGAATGCCTCGAACTCCCGGGCCCGGCGGCCATCCCGTGCTGCCCGCCGATCTCGCACCACGCCCTCCGCCTCCCGTTCCTTTAGGACACGGCAGGCACAGGCGAGTGGTCAAGAGGTCTGCAACGGGGTCAGGTGGCGGGCGCCGCCTGGGGCACCGTGGCGTGCGCGGCGGAGAGGGCGACGTTGAAACGGGTCAGCAGATCGCAGAAGATGTCACGCTCCTCCGCCGTCCAGTCCCCGGTCACGCGGGCCATCAAGTCGCGCCGTGAGGAGCGCACCTCCTCCAGGCGGGCCTTGCCGCGCGGGGAGAGCTGGAGCACGACCGCGCGGCCGTCCTCGGGGTGCGAGGTCCGCTTGACCATGCCGGAGTCGACCAGCGGGGCGACCTGGCGGGTCACGGTGGACGAGTCGATGCCCATGCTCCCCGCAAGCGCTTTGACCCCCATCGGGCCTTCTTGGTCGAGCCGGTTGAGCAGCAGATACGCGGCTCGGTCCATGGAGTTGCGGGCCTGGCCGACGCCGCCGAGCCGGGTCTGTTCCGCACGGCGGGCGAAGACGGCGACCTGATGCTGGAGCGTGTCCAGTACGCCGGTGTCGAGTTGAGTCGTCATGTCCGATTGGGTGGGCATGGCCTAGGGCTCACTTCATGCGGTGGTCTGTGGGATGTGGCACAGAGTACGCGGCTGGGGCCCCGCCCGTACGGGGGCTGCAAAAACCTGACGGGCCCCGAGCCACAACCTGCCGTTCTGAGTCGTTTCCTGTTGCCATAGCCGGGCCTGTGGGCTCCACGTCCGGAACCCACCCGACCACGCCCGGAACCCACCCGGGCCTCCCCCGGGCCCCGGCACCGGCCCCGCGTCGGCTCGGCCTGCGGCGGCCTGCCAGGGGTGAGCTGCCAGACTGGGGACCATGGCTGCACGACTCGGCGACGAGGACGGGCCCGGCTCCGGATCCGGCCCGGCCTCGCACCTCACCTCCTCCCCTGCCCCTGCTTCCGCCGCCGGGGGCGTGGTCTCCGAAGGCTCCGTTTCCAATTCCGCTTCGGAGGGTTCCGGCCCCGTTGCTCCCGCCCCGAAGGGTTCCGCCCCGGAGGGGTCCGCCTCCGAGGGAGCGCGGACGGTCACTCTCGACGACGTCCGCAGCGCGCAGAAGACGCTCTCGGGGATCTCCCGGCTCACCGCCCTGGAGGGCAGCCGCTATCTGTCGGGTCTGGTCGGCTCGCCGGTCCACTTCAAATGCGAGAACCTCCAGCGCACCGGGTCGTTCAAGCTGCGTGGCGGCTATGTGCGGATCGCGGGGCTCAGCCCCGAGGAGCGGGCGGCCGGGGTGGTCGCGGCCAGCGCCGGGAACCACGCCCAGGGCGTCGCCCTCGCGGCCTCGCTGCTGGGGGTGCGTTCGACGGTCTTCATGCCCGAGGGCGCACCGCTGCCGAAGATCGCGGCCACCCGGGACTACGGCGCCGAGGTGCGGCTGTGCGGTCAGATCGTGGACGAGACGATGCGGGCGGCGCAGGAGTACGCCGAGCGCACGGGCGCGGTCTTCATCCACCCCTTCGACCACCCGGACATCATCGCCGGGCAGGGCACGGTGGGGCTGGAGATCCTGGAGCAGTGCCCCGAGGTGCGCACCGTGGTGGTGGGCATCGGCGGCGGCGGGCTGGCCGCCGGGATCGCGGTGGCGGTGAAGGCGCTGCGGCCGGATGTGCGGGTGGTGGGGGTGCAGGCGGAGGGCGCCGCGGCGTATCCGCCGTCGCTGGCGGCCGGGCGGCCGGTCACGATCGACGCGCCCGTGACGATGGCGGACGGCATCAAGGTGGGGCGGCCGGGCGAGGTGCCGTTCCGGATCATCGAGGAACTCGTCGACGAGGTCCGTACGGTCACCGAGGACGAGCTGTCCAGCGCGCTGCTGCTGTGCCTGGAGCGGGCGAAGCTGGTGGTGGAGCCTGCGGGCGCGAGCCCGGTGGCGGCGCTGCTGTCGGATCCGAAGTCTTTCGAGGGGCCGGTGGTCGCGGTGCTCTCGGGCGGCAACGTCGATCCGCTGCTGATGCAGCGCATCCTGCGGCACGGCATGGCCGCGGCGGGGCGCTATCTGTCGCTGCGGCTGCGGCTCACCGACCGGCCGGGGGCGCTGGCCACGCTGCTGGGGGTGTTGTCGACGCTGGACGCCAATGTGCTCGACGTCAGCCATGTACGCACCAATCCGCGGCTCGGGCTGAGCGAGGCCGAGGTGGAGCTGCACCTGGAGACGAAGGGGACGGACCACTGCGAGGACGTCCGGGAGGCGCTGCGCGGGGCCGGGTACACGGTGATGGCCGAAGTGATGGTCTGACGTGGTGGCCCGCGTAACGGGCTGACGACGGGAGGGGCCCGCACCTCGGCGCTCGGCGCTCGGGGCTCAGCGCTCGGCGCTCGTAGCTGACGCCATGCTCACCCGGGGCCGACGGCCGCCCGGGGCATACGGCGCATGTGCCCAGGAATCGACGGCAGGCCACCCTTCCTTCGGTTCGCGTATATCGCGATGTATCGCGTCCCCGATACCTTTGCCGTCCAGTTGCTGCCGTGCGCTGCCTATTTGGGCGGACTTATGCCTTGATTGAGTGGAACCGACCCAACCCCGGGGAGTGCCAACATGCCAGGCGCTATTCACGCCGAGGGTCTGGTGAAGACCTTCGGCGACGTAAGGGCTCTGGACGGCGTCGATCTCGACGTACCGGAAGGAACCGTTCTAGGACTGCTCGGCCCCAATGGCGCCGGCAAGACCACAGCGGTGCGCGTGCTCACCACGCTGCTGCGCCCGGACAGCGGGAGGGCGGTGGTCGCGGGTGTGGACGTGCTGAAGAACCCCGACGAGGTCCGTCGTTCCATCGGGCTGTCCGGCCAATTCGCCGCCGTGGACGAGTACTTGACCGGCCGTGAGAACCTCCGGATGGTCGGCCAGCTCTACCAGATGGGAGCGCGGGCGGCCAGGGCCCGCGCGAGTGAGCTGCTGGAGCGGTTCGGCCTCGCCGAGGCGGCCGACCGCACCGCCAAGACGTACTCCGGCGGAATGCGGCGGAGGCTGGACCTCGCCGCGGCGCTGGTGGTCAGGCCGCCCGTGATGTTCATGGACGAGCCGACCACCGGTCTGGACCCGCGCAACCGGCAGGCGCTGTGGGAGGTCATCCAGGAGCTGGTGGCCGGCGGTACGACACTCCTGCTGACCACGCAGTATCTGGAGGAGGCGGACCATCTGGCGTATGACATCTGCGTGATCGACCGCGGCCGGGTCATCGCTCGCGGCACCTCCGACCAGCTCAAGGCCCGTACGGGCGGGGAGCGCGTGGAGGTCGTGGTGCATGAGCGCGAGCACATCGCGGCCGCCGATGAGGTACTGCGGGTCCTGGGCAAGGGCGAGACGACCGTGCAGGAGCACACCCGTAAGGTCACCGTCCCGGTCGTGGGCGGCGCCAAGCTGCTCGCCGAGGTGATCCGCGAACTGGACACCCGCGGTGTCGAGATCGACGACATCGGGCTGCGCAGACCGACCCTGGACGATGTGTTCATCTCGCTCACCGGCCGTGGGACCGAGGGCGGACTCCGGGGCGGCGGCGGGACCGAGGACGGACTCCGGGGTGACGGCGGGGCCGAGGGCGGACTCCGGGGCGGCGGCGGGGCCGAGGGCGGACTTCAGGGGGGCGGCCGGGCCGAGGGCGGGGGAGGCGAGTGATGGCCGTTGCCGAGGAGACCGGTGCCACCGTCACCGCGGCGCCCCGGCCGCGCGGCGGACCGCTGCGGTCCGTCCGGGATTCGCTGGTGGTCGCCAAGCGCAATCTGATCCGGATGATGCGCATTCCGGAGATGGTGGTGTTCGGCCTGGTGCAGCCGATCATGTTCGTGGTGCTGTTCAGCTATGTGTTCGGCGGCGCGATTATGGTTCCGGGGCAGTCCGGCGCGGATGCCACGGTGTATCGCGAGTTCCTGATGGCCGGGATCTTCGCGCAGACCGTGACCTTCGCCACGGCGGGCGCGGGCGCGGGGATCGCCGACGATATGCACAAGGGGCTGATCGACCGCTTCCGCTCGCTGCCGATGGCGCGTGGCGCGGTGCTCACCGGCCGTACGCTCGCGGATCTCGTCCAGACGGCGCTGACGCTGGTGGTGCTGGCGATCGTCGCGGTCATCGTGGGCTGGCGGATCCATGACGGTGTGCCGAAGGCGCTGGCCGCATTCGGGCTGCTGCTTCTGCTCGGCTACGCCTTCTCATGGATCGGCGCGCTGATCGGTCTTTCGGTGCGGACGCCGGAGGCGGCCACCTCGGGCGGGCTGATCTGGCTGTTCCCGCTGACGTTCATCTCGAACGCCTTCGTACCGTCCAGCAAGATGCCCGCCGTGCTGGGCCATATCGCCGACTGGAACCCCTTCAGCGCGACGGTGCAGGCGTCCCGGCAGCTGTTCGGCAATCCGGAGGGTGTGGTCTCGGACGCCTGGCCGATGCGGCATCCGGCGCTGGCGTCGATCCTCTGGTCGCTGCTGATCATCCTGGTCTTCCGGACGCTGGCGGTGCGCAAATACCGCTCGGCGACCGCCTGAGCGGCCCTTCCGGGAGCACGGAGATCGAGGGGGAGCCCCGGCCGTCCGGCCGGGGCTCCCCACCAGGCGTTCGGCTCAGCCCTGGTACGGCTTGGCCTCGAGGATCCGCACCGAGGCGGTACGGCCGTTGGGCAGCTCGTACTCCGCGTCCTGGCCCACCTTCTTGCCGTTCACACCCGAGCCCAGCGGGGACTGCGGCGAGTAGGTCTCGACGCCCGCGCTCGCGTACTCACGAGAGGCGAGCAGGAAGGTCAGGGTGTCGTCCGGGTCGCCGTCGAAGGCGATGGTGACGACCATGCCGGGGGCGACCACGCCGGTGTCCGCGGGGGCCTCGCCGACCTTCGCGTGCTGGAGGAGCTGCGTCAGCTGGCGGACGCGGAGCTCCTGCTTGCCCTGCTCTTCCTTGGCGGCGTGGTAACCCCCGTTCTCCCGGAGGTCACCCTCCTCCCGGGCAGCCTCGATCTTCTTCGCGATCTCGACACGTGCGGGACCCGACAGGTACTCCAGCTCGGCCTTGAGCTGGTCGTACGCCTCCTGGGTCAGCCAGGTGACGTTCTCGCTGGTCTGGGTCACAGGTGCTCCTCGTCGGTGCTGGGAATACAAATGAACGCCCTACTCAGAAGGGTGCGCCTTCGAAGCCGGGCGAAACCACGAGCCTAACAATTCCGGCAAGAAACGGGGAGGAGGGAACTGGGCGTAATGCGTAGGAAACCCGTCAGTGCTGGTCAGATCGGGTTCGTCGCTCCGACACGTCCAGTTCGATTATCGAACAGGCTCGCAGCCGATCAGCTCGGCGCTGGTCGCCCGGGCCGTGGTGCGCACCGTCACCACCTTGACCAGGTCGTCCTGGCGCTGGTCGAAGGTGAAGTCCTTCCGGCCCACCTCGGCGTGGTACTGGTCCAGGGTACGCACCGTGCAGACACCGGTGGCGCCCTTGTCCTTGGTGACCTCCAGCCGCACATCGACGGCGTCGTCGGCGACCACCTTGAAACCGGTCAACCGGCCGCTGACGTCCTGACCGGTGATGTAGTCGTACCCGAACCACGAGATCAGGGCCAGCAGCCCGGCACCGAGCACCGCGCCGACGATCTTCAGCGTACGGTCCGCACGCGCGTCCGCGGACCGGCCGTAACGCCCGTCGGGCAGACCCTCGCGCACCGCGGCCATGGGCGTTCCTCCTGCTGGGGGAGAGATCGGAATTATTCGTCCCCGGTTTAGGTCACTATAGAAGCCGTCTCCCACGACGAATCACTGAGGATCGAACTTGACTGAGCAGCTGCGTTTGATGGCCGTGCACGCGCACCCCGATGACGAGTCGAGCAAGGGCGCGGCCACCATGGCCAAGTACGTGTCCGAGGGGGTGGACGTGCTGGTCGCCACCTGCACAGGCGGGGAGCGCGGCTCCATCCTGAACCCCAAGCTCCAGGGTGATCCCTACATCGAGGAGCACATCCACGAGGTCCGCGCCAAGGAGATGGACGAGGCGCGCCAGATCCTCGGCGTCAAGCAGGAGTGGCTGGGCTTCGTGGACTCCGGACTGCCCGAGGGCGATCCGCTGCCGCCACTGCCCGAGGGCTGCTTCGCGCTCCAGGATGTCGAGGCGGCCGCGGAGCCGCTGGTGAGGCTGATCCGCTCGTTCAAGCCGCAGGTGATCACCACCTATGACGAGAACGGCGGCTATCCGCACCCCGACCACATCATGACCCACAAGATCACGATGGTGGCCTTCGAGGCGGCCGGGGACCCCGGGAAGTACCCGGAGGCGGGGGAGCCCTGGCAGCCGCAGAAGGTCTACTACAACCAGGGCTTCAACCGGGCGCGCACCGTCGCGCTGCACGAGGCGCTGCTGGCCCGCGGGATGGACTCGCCGTACGGGGAGTGGCTGGAGCGCTGGAAGACGTTCGACCGGCCCGAGCGCACGCTGACCACCTATGTGCCCTGCGCCGACTTCTTCGAGATCCGCGACAAGGCGCTGATCGCGCACCGTACGCAGATCGACCCCGACGGCGGCTGGTTCCGGGTGCCGATGGACATCCAGAAGGAGATCTGGCCCACCGAGGAGTACGAGCTCGCCAAGTCGCTCGTGGACACCTCCCTCCCCGAGGACGACCTCTTCGCGGGCATCCGCAACAATTGAGCCCATGATGAGCGCCACCAGCACCCTCGCCATGACTCATCTCGTCCCGCTCGCCAAGGACCTGGACGAGAACAAGGTGACCCCGGGCGTCCTCGGTTTCATCGTCTTCGCCGTGATCGGCGCGGCGGTGTGGCTGCTGATGAAGTCCATGAACAAGCACATGAAGCGGGTGAACTTCGAGGAGGCGCCGGAGCCGGGCAAAGCTCCGGCGGCGGCTTCCGCCGAAGGCACCAAGAGCGAGGAGCGCACGGCCTGAGCCCTGACCGGGCCTGACCGGGTGCCCGCAGCACGAGCGGGACCCCGACGGCGTCTCGGAGCACTCCCTGCGGAGCGCTCAGGCGCGGGGCCGGTCCGGCAGCACGGCCATGACCTCGCGCGAGTGGCGGCTCGGCACCATGCCGAGCTGCCATGCCTGCCACCCCGTCTCCGGCTCGACGCCGCGCGCCAGCACCAGCGCGAACGCCTCCGCGCACCCCTCCAGCCGGGAATCCCCCGCCGTGCCGTCCTCGCGCATCTCCCGCATCAGCTCCGCCAGCTCCTCCTGGGCCACCGCCGTGCCGATGACCGAGCCGCCCGCGGAGGCGAACGGCAGCAGGGTGCAGCGCAGGAACCGGGCCCAGGAGCGGCCGCGCCGGTCCCCGTACCCGGCGAACAGCACCGCCGCCTCGTCCACCAGCTCCAGGGCCTGCGCCGCCTTGCCGTTTCCCGCGTCGATCACCGCCAGCTCGATACAGGACCATGCCTCGCCATGGGCCACGCCCACCCGGCGGAAGTCCTGCCGCGCGTCCTGGAGCAGCTGCCTCGCGAAGCCGCTGTTGCGCAGCGAACCGGTCTGCGCCGCCCGCAGATCGCGGGTGACCCGCGCGGAGTGGTGACGGGCACACGCCAGCCCGTACACATCCCGCATCCGGCTGAACATCGTGCGGGCCCGCTCCAGCTCGCGCACCGCCGAGTCGTGGTCGCCGCGCTCCTCCAGCGCCTGGCCCAGGTAGTACAGCGTCCATGCCTCACCGCGCGCGTCCTCGTTCTCCCGGTGGCGGGCGAGGGCCTGGCGCAGCTGGTCGGCGGCCGTCGACGCCTCCCCGGCCACCAGCTGGGCCCGGGCCAGCTGGGTGAGCGCCCATGCCTCGCCGCGCTGGTCATGGGTGCGGCTATAGGCGTCCAGCGCGCCCCGCAGCTCGGCCTCGGCGCGCGGCACATCGCCCATCCGCAGACAAGCCTGGCCCAGCTGGAAGTGGGCCCACGCCTGGCCGTGCAGGCTCTCGCTCTCCTGATGCAGCTCCAGGGCCTCGCCCAGCAGCTCCAGCGCCTCCGCCAGCCCGCCGCGGTCGCGCTCCACCGCCGCCAGGGCGTGCATCGTCCAGGCCCGGTCGCCGCGCAGCTCCTCGGCCCGCTGGAGCTCCAGCGCCTCGCGCAGCTTCGCCGCGGCCTCCACGAGATTGCCCTGGTGGTGCAGGGTGATGCCCAGACTGCACAGCGCACGGGCCGCGCCCGCCTGGTGCTGCGCCTCGAAATACAGGTCCACCACCGAGGACAGTGTGGTGCGCGCCTGGTCCAGCTCGCCGAGCTGGCGGGCCGCGATACCGGTGCGCCACTGCACGGACCGCATCAGCAGCCCCTGGTCGACGGCCTGGGTGAGCTCGCTGATCTCACCCAGCCGGTAGAGATCGCCGCGCAGCAGGCAGTAGTCGCACAGCGCGCCCAGCAGATGGAGCACCGCGGCCTGGTCCACGCCCTCCGCATGGCGCAGCGCGGCGGTGATGAAGCTCGATTCGTCGTCCAGCCAGCGCAGCGCCGCATCCAGCGAGGTGAAGCCATGGCCGCCCGCCGCGCCCTTGCCGAAGATGTCGGCACGGGTGGACGTCTTGCCGTCGACCAGCCGGATCACCGAGTCCGCCAGCTCGGCGTAGCTGCGGATCAGCCGCTCCTGCGCGGCGGTGCGCTGCTCCGGCTGCTCCTCGTCGAGCAGCCGGGCGTGGGCGAAGGAGCGCACCAGGTCATGGAGGCGGTAGCGGCTGCCGCGCACATGCTGGATCAGCCCGGCCCGGCCGAGCGCCTTCAGATGGCGGCCGGCCTCCTGCTCATCGGCGTCCAGCAGCGCCGCGGCGGCCGCGCCGCCCAGGCTGGCCCGCCCGGCCAGCGCCAGCCGGCGCAGCAGCCGCCGGGCGCCGTCCTGCTGGTCGGTGTAGCGCAGCCACAGGGCGCGCTCGATCGCGCCCACCGGGCCGTACGCCTCCAGCTCGGTGACCAGGGCGGCGGGGGTGCGGGGGCCGAGCGAGGAGCCCGCGATCCGCAGCGCCAGCGGCAGCCGCCCGCACAGCTCGGCGATCCGCTCCATGGACTGCCCGTCGTAGGGCCCGGCGCCGGTGGGCTCCTCGGCCGAGGCCCGCAGCAGCTCCTCGGCGCCCGGCTCGTCCAGCGGGCCCACCTCCACCCCGTGCACCCGGGCGGCGAGGCCGTCCGGGAGGCTGAGCGGGGTGCGCGAGGTGATCAGGACCAGGCTGTCGGACCGCTCGGGGATCAGCGTGCGCACCTGCTCGGCGTCGCGGGCGTCGTCGAGCACGATGGTGACCGGCAGCCCGGTCAGATACTGGTGATACAGCTCGGTGAGCCGCCTGATGTGCTGGTCCTGCGAGGACCGCTCCCGGAAGAGCAGCTGGTCGCGGGGTGCGCCGAGCCGGTTCAGCAGATGCAGCAGCGCGTCCCGGGTCGGCAGCGGGGCCTGCTCGGGGCTGTCGCCGCGCAGATCGACCAGGCACGCACCGCGGAACTCGTCGTGCAGATGGTGGGCCGCCCGCACCGCCAGCATGGTGCGGCCGGAGCCCGGCGGGCCCTCCAGCAGCACCACCGTGGGCTTGGTCTCGGTGGATGCGCGGGCCTGCCGCACCCACTGCGCGATCTGGGTGATCTGCGCATGCCGCCCGGCGAACGGGCCGTCCGCCTCGGGCAGATGGGCGAAGGACTGCTCCAGCACGGTGCGCCTGCGGGCCGCCTGGCTGCGGTCCGCGCCGCGCAGCTTCGGCAGCTGACCGGTGGCGGAGGCCGAGCGCTTCGCCGAACCGCCGCCCTGGCGGGTGGCGGCCGCGGTCATCCGGTGCTGATCGATGAACGGCCGGATGCCCCGCACCTCGACCGCCGTGAGCCACTGGAGCCGCAGCTGCTCGGGCCCGCCGGGCTGGTTGCGCAGTGCGGCCTGGCGGTGGGCGGCGGGCCAGTGGCTCGCGGTGAGCTTGACGACGGCCGCCGCCGATCCGGCCACCGCGGCCGTCACCCCCGCGCCCAGCGCCGTGCCCGCCGAGGTGCCGTAGGTGAGATCCGCGCCGAAGGCCGCCGCCGCGGCGACCGTCGCGGCCAGCGCCGGAGTGCCCAATTGCCCGCGCGACAGGCGCGAAGAGAGCGGTCTGCTGCCCGCGCTGGATTCGTCCAGCGCGCGCACATACGCCCCGTACTCCTCCGCGGCGGCCGCGGCCATCTCGTCCAGCGCGCCCCGCGCCCGGCCGAGCAGCACTCCGCCGTCGGTGCGCCCGCCCGAGCGGCGCACCTCCTCCTCCACGGCGCGCGACAGCAGCCGCTCGACCTCGGTCCGGTGGCTTTCCCGCAGCACCGCCAGTGATCCCGGCATGTGATCCCCCTCCTGCGCAGCAGTGCCATCAGTCTTCCGCTTCTGGCTCTTATCCGGCAGTCCTGTGGATAACTCCCCTGTGGATAACTTCGTCTGTCTCGCCGGGTGGGGGAGGATGGAGCCATGCCGAACCGTCTGGCGCATGAGACGTCCCCCTATCTGCTTCAACACGCCGAGAACCCCGTCGATTGGTGGCCGTGGTCGGACGAGGCGTTCGAGGAAGCGCGGCGCCGCGGGGTGCCCGTGCTGCTGAGCGTCGGCTATTCGAGCTGCCACTGGTGCCATGTCATGGCGCACGAGTCGTTCGAGGACAAGGCGACGGCCGACTACCTCAACGCCCACTTCGTCTCCGTGAAGGTCGACCGCGAGGAGCGGCCGGACGTCGACGCGGTGTACATGGAGGCGGTGCAGGCCGCGACCGGCCAGGGCGGCTGGCCCATGACGGTCTTTCTGACCCCCGAGGCCCAGCCGTTCTACTTCGGCACCTACTTCCCGCCCCGGCCCCGGCCCGGAATGCCGTCCTTCCGGCAGGTGCTGGAGGGGGTGGGCGCCGCCTGGGAGGAGCGCCGCGAGGAGGTGCGGGACGTCGCCGGCCGGATCGTGGAGGACCTGGCCCGGCGCAGCGACATCGCCCTGGGCCCGGGGGCGCCCCAGCCGCCCGGCGCGGAGGATCTGCACACCGCGCTCATGGTCCTGACCCGCGAATTCGACGCCACGCGCGGCGGTTTCGGCGGTGCGCCGAAGTTCCCGCCGTCCATGGCGCTGGAGTTCCTGCTGCGCCACCACGCCCGCACCGGCTCCGAGGGCGCGTTGCAGATGGTGGCGGCCACCTGCGAGGCGATGGCCCGCGGCGGTGTCTACGACCAGCTCGGCGGCGGTTTCGCCCGCTATTCCGTCGACGCCGCCTGGACCGTGCCGCACTTCGAGAAGATGCTGTACGACAATGCGCTGCTGTGCCGGGTCTACGCCCATCTGTGGCGGGCCACCGGCTCGGACCTCGCCCGCCGTGTCGCCCTGGAGACGGCGGACTTCATGGTCCGCGAGCTGCGCACCGCACAGGGCGGCTTCGCCTCCGCGCTGGACGCCGACAGCGACGACGGCACCGGCAGGCATGTCGAGGGCGCGTACTACGCGTGGACGCCCGAGCAGCTGCGCGAGGTGCTGGGGGAGGCCGACGCGGAGTTCGCCGCCGGGTATTTCGGGGTCACGGAGGAGGGCACCTTCGAGGAGGGCGCCTCCGTGCTCCAGCTGCCCGACGGGGAGCGGCTGACGGACGCGTCCCGGGTCGCCTCCGTACGGGAGCGGCTGCTGGCCGCCAGGGGGCTCCGGGCCCGCCCCGGCCGCGACGACAAGATCGTCGCCGCCTGGAACGGGCTGGCCGTGGCGGCTCTCGCCGAGACCGGTGCCTATTTCGACCGCGCCGACCTGGTGGAAGTCGCGACCGAGGCCGCCGAGCTGCTGGTGCGCATCCACATGGACCAGCGCGGGCGGCTGGCCCGCACCTCGCTCGACGGCACCGCGGGCGGCCACGCGGGCGTGCTGGAGGACTACGGGGATGTGGCCGAGGGCTTCCTCGCCCTCGCCGCCGTCACCGGCGACGGTGCGTGGGTGGACTTCGCCGGGCTACTCCTGGACACCGTGCTGAGCCGGTTCACCGCCGAGGACGGCACGCTGTTCGACACCGCCGACGACGCCGAGGCGCTCATCCGCCGCCCCCAGGACCCTACGGACAACGCGGCGCCCTCCGGCTGGACGGCCGCCGCCGGGGCCCTGCTGTCCTACGCCGCCATCACCGGCAGCACCGACCACCGCGAGGCCGCCGAGCGCGCCCTCGCCGTGGTGCGTGCCCTCGGCCCCCGGGTGCCCCGCTTCATCGGCTGGGGCCTGGCGGTGGCCGAGGCCCGGCTCGACGGGCCGCGCGAGGTGGCGGTGGTCGGCCCCGGCGACGACCCGGCGACCCGCGCCCTGCACCGCGCCGCGCTCCTGGCCACCGCCCCCGGAGCGGTCGTCGCGGTCGGCGAGCCCGGCTCCGGGGAGGTCCCGCTGCTCCAGGACCGCCCCCTGCTGGAAGGACGCCCGGCGGCATACGTCTGCCGCGGCTTCACCTGCGACGCGCCCACGGCCGACGTCGAGGCGCTGACGGCCAAGCTGGGGGGTTGAGCGAAGGCGGGGCGGCGGCCGCTCGCCCTGGCTCTGGCCGGGCGGCCGGGCCGACCCCGGGCCGACCCCGGGTCGGCTCCGACCAACCCCAGGGCCAGCTCCGGTGGGCCCCGGGTCAGCCCGGGGGCCGATGGCAGGGCGCAGAGGCAGGGGCGTTCCCCGGGCAGATCACAGCGGTACGCCTCGGCTGAGCAGGTCCAGGGCTCGGTCGATGGCCGTCGCCAGGTCGTCGGCGCCTCGCCGGGTGGCCCGGGGGGCGCCCGACGGACGTCCCGGTGTTCCCGGCGTCCCCGGTGTCTTCGGTTCCTTCGTTCCCGCCGTTCCCTTCGGCCCGTCGCCCAGACTTTCGTCCAGGCCGTCGCCCAGGCTCTCGTCCAGGCTCTCGTCCAGGCCGCAGGCCAGACCGTGGTCCAGGCAGTGGAAGACGGCCTCTCGCAGGGCGCCGAGGACGGCGCCCACCGCGACCCGCACCTCGAAGTCGTCCGGGGCCCGGCCGCTGCGCTCGGCCAGCGCCTCGCCCAGCAGGGCGCCGCTGTCGGCCAGGCAGCCGCTCATCCGAGCGCGCAGCGCCGGGACCTGCCGGACGAGGGCCAGCCGGGCCAGCAGTTCGTCGCGTTCCGCGCCCGCCGAGGGGCCCAGCAGCTCGGCGACGGCATGGCGCAGGGAGGCGGCCGGGGGTTCGTCCCGCGGGCGCTCGCGGATCGCCTCCGCCATGAGCGCGTCGTACTCGTCGGTGAGGACGATGTCCTCCTTGGCCGGGAAGTACCGGAAGACGGTGCTGGACGAGACATCGGCGGCGCGTGCGATCCGGTCCACCGGAGTGGCCTCGTAGCCCTGCTCCGCGAAGAGCCGGAGGGCGGCGCGCCGGATCGCCTGCCGGGTTTTGATCTTCTTCCGTTCGCGCAGCCCGGGGCCGGGCCCGCGTTCGGGCTGGGGGGTGGTGGCCTTGGGCATCAGGGGTGCTGGTACGCCACCAAGGAGATGCCGACGTAGTGCACGACGAAGGCGGCCAGCGTGAAGCTGTGGAACACCTCGTGGAAGCCGAACCAGCGGGGTGAGGGGTTGGGGCGCTTGGTGCCATAGATCACCGCGCCCACGCTGTAGAGCAGCCCGCCGACGACGATCAGCGTCATCACGGCGATGCCGCCGGTGCGCAGGAAGTCGGGCAGGAAGAAGATGGCCGCCCAGCCCAGCGCGATGTAGCACGGGGTGTACAGCCAGCGCGGGGCGCCGACCCAGAAGACCCGGAAGGCGATTCCGGCGAGCGCTCCGGCCCACACCAGCCACAGCAGCAGTTGCTTCTTGCCGTGTGGCAGAAGCAGCAGCGTGAAGGGCGTGTAGGTGCCCGCGATGATCAGGAAGATATTGGCGTGGTCCAGCCGCCGCAGCACCGCGGCGGTACGCGGGCCCCAATTGCCGCGGTGGTAAAGGGCGCTGGTGCCGAACAGCGCACATGCGGTGAGCGTGTAGATGGCACAGGCCAGCCGCCCGCGCGGACTGTCGGCGAGGGCCGTCAGCACCACACCCGAGATCAGGGCCGCGGGAAACATGCCGGCGTGCAGCCAGCCACGCAGCATCGGCTTCAGGGGGAGCGGCGGGGCCGCTTTGGGCCCTGGGGGGTTCTCAACGGCGGCATCGGGCGCGGCGGCAGTCATGGCGCTCATGCTACCTACGCCACCGTAAGTTACCGATCCATGTCGAGTGGTGATGGTCACCAAGGCGCCCACTGGACAGATGGCCTACACAGTCGGATGATCAAATGAGCGCGGTCGGCACCGGATGAGCTGAGCATCCGGGTCGCAGCCCCCAAGGGGTAGCTGTCTCCATAATCGGATATGAGTGCACATATCCGTCCAAAACCCTCAATCATGACGCCGGAGCGAGTGCGGCTCCGGCGGGATGGAGCGATCGTGGCGCCCAGCAATGTGGCTTCCTCCCTCACCACCCCGAGCCCCACGAGCCACCAGGAGCTCGTCTCCTGGGTCGGCGAGATCGCCGCCCTCACCGAGCCCGACCAAGTGGTGTGGTGCGATGGCTCGGAGGCGGAGTACGACCGCCTGTGCGCGGAACTCGTCGAGAAGGGCACCTTCAAGCGCCTTGACTCGATCAAGCGCCCCAACTCGTACTACGCCGCATCCGATCCGAGCGATGTGGCGCGCGTCGAGGACCGTACGTTCATATGCTCCGAGAAGGAGGCGGACGCCGGCCCGACCAACCACTGGAAACACCCCGCGGAGATGCGCGAGATCTTTGCGGGGGAGCAGGGCGTCTTCCGGGGTTCGATGCGCGGCCGGACCATGTACGTCGTGCCCTTCTGCATGGGCCCGCTCGGCTCGCCGCTGTCCGCGATCGGCGTCGAGATCACCGACTCCGCCTATGTGGCCGTCTCCATGCGCACCATGACCCGCATGGGGCAGGACGTCCTCGATGTCCTCGGGGACGAGGGCTTCTTCGTCAAGGCCGTCCACTCCCTCGGTGCCCCGCTGGAGCCGGGCCGGGCCGACGTCCCCTGGCCGTGCAACTCGACCAAGTACATCTCGCACTTCCCGGAGACGCGGGAGATCTGGTCGTACGGCTCCGGCTACGGCGGCAACGCCCTGCTCGGCAAGAAGTGCTACGCCCTGCGCATCGCCTCGGTGATGGCGCGGGACGAGGGCTGGCTCGCCGAGCACATGCTGATCCTCAAGCTCACCCCGCCGCGCGGGGAGGCCAAGTACGTGGCCGCGGCGTTCCCGAGCGCCTGTGGCAAGACCAACCTCGCGATGCTGGAGCCGACCGTCCGGGGCTGGACGGTCGAGACGATCGGCGACGACATCGCCTGGATGCGGTTCGGTGAGGACGGCAGGCTCTACGCGATCAACCCCGAGGCGGGCTTCTTCGGTGTCGCGCCCGGCACCGGTGAGCACACCAACGCCAACGCGATGAAGACCCTGTGGGGGAACTCGGTCTTCACCAATGTGGCGCTCACCGACGACGGCGATGTGTGGTGGGAGGGCATGACCGAGGAGCCGCCCGCCCATCTGACCGACTGGAAGGGCAACGACTGGACCCCGGCGAGCGAGACGCCCGCGGCCCACCCAAACGCCCGTTTCACCGTGCCGGCCGGTCAGTGCCCGATCATCGCGCCCGAGTGGGAGGACCCCAAGGGCGTGCCGATCTCGGCGATCCTCTTCGGCGGCCGCCGGGCCAGCGCCGTTCCGCTGGTGACGGAGTCCTTCGACTGGCAGCACGGTGTCTTCCTCGGCGCCAACGTGGCGAGCGAGAAGACCGCCGCGGCCGAGGGCAAGGTCGGCGAGCTGCGCCGCGACCCGTTCGCCATGCTGCCGTTCTGCGGCTACAACATGGGCGACTACATGGCCCACTGGGTGAAGGTCGGCAAGAACGCCGACGCCGCCAAGCTGCCGAAGATCTACTACGTCAACTGGTTCCGCAAGGACGCCGGCGGGCGCTTCGTGTGGCCGGGCTTCGGTGAGAACAGCCGGGTGCTGAAGTGGATCGTCGACCGCCTGGACGGCACGGCCGAGGGCGTGGAGTCTCCGATCGGGGTGCTGCCGGCGCCCGGGGCGCTGGACACCGACGGCCTGGACCTCGACGACGCCTCGCTCGAACTGCTGCTCACGGTCGACAAGGACGTCTGGCGCGAGGAGGCGGCTCTGGTGCCCGATCACCTCAACACCTTCGGTGACCACACGCCCAAGGAGATGTGGGATGAGTACCACGCGCTGGTGAAGCGCCTGGGCTGAGCCGTACCGCGCCGCTCGACGGGACGGGGCCCGCGCTCGTGCGCGGGCCCCAGCCCATGTTCGTGCGCGGGCCCCGCCCCATGCTCATACGCGGGCCCCAGCCCATGCTCATGTCATGCCGCGCTCATGCGTGCGCTCATACGGCCGTGCTCGCCGCCGTCCTCACGCCGCCAGCCCCAGCGCGCTCGCATGGGACCGCAGCCGCTCGGCCGCCAGCTCCGTGACCGCCGCGTCCTCGCGTGACGTGGCCACGACCAGGGCCCATCCGGCCAGGGTGTGGGCGCGCTGGTGGAGGGCGGCGATATGCGCCGGGTCCGATTCCGTGGCGGAGGGCGCGGCGCGCAGTGGGGCGTGGCCGTCGCGCAGCCGGGCGGCCTGGTCGGCGAGCCGCTCGGCGGCGTCGTCGAGGCCGAGGTCCGGGGTGAGGGCGCGCAGCTCGTCCGTCACGGTGAGCAGCGCGGTCAGATGTCCGGCCAGCCGGATGTCCAGCTCTTCCTCGCGGGAGCGATGCGGGAAGTCGGGCTTGAGCTCGGCCATGCTGTGGACCGATTTGGTGCGGATCGGCTCGTACATGGATGGCCTCCAAGGGGTCAGGAGGCCATCCTAACTTAGACGCTGTCTAAAGTTGAGCGGCGGCTAAAAGATCAGGAGTCAAAAGCTCAGGAGCCGAATGCTCAGGAATCAAAAGGACAGGAGCCCCAAACTCAGGGCTGGCCGTAGCCGTCCAGGAAGTTTCCGATTCGGGTCACCGCGTCGGCGAGATCCTTCTTGGCGGGGAGCGTGACGATACGGAAGTGATCCGGCTCGGGCCAGTTGAACCCGGTGCCGTGCACGATCATGATCTTCTCGGCCCGCAGCAGATCAAGGACCATCTGCCGGTCGTCCTTGATCTTGTAGACCTTGGGGTCCAGCTTGGGGAACGCGTACAGCGCGCCCTTGGGCTTCACGCAGGTCACGCCCGGGATCTGGGTCAGCAGATCGTACGCCGTGTCCCGCTGCTCCAGCAGCCGGCCGCCGGGGAGCACCAGGTCGTTGATCGACTGACGGCCGCCGAGCGCCGTGGCCACCGCGTGCTGCGCCGGCATATTGGCGCACAGCCGCATATTGGCCAGGATCGTGAGCCCCTCCAGATAGCTGGCGGCGTGCGCCTTGGGGCCGCAGACCGCGAGCCAGCCGCTGCGGTAGCCCGCCACCCGGTACGCCTTGGAGAGCCCGTTGAAGGTGAGGGTCAGCAGATCGGGGGCGACGGCGGCGGTCGGGGTGTGGGTGGCCCCGTCGTAGAGGATCTTGTCGTAGATCTCGTCGGAGCAGACGATCAGCCGGTGGCGGCGGGCGATATCGGTGAGGCCGCGCAGCGTCTCCTCGCCGTAGACGGCGCCCGTGGGGTTGTTGGGGTTGATGATGACGAGCGCCTTGGTGCGGTCGGTGACCTTGCGCTCGATATCGGCGAGGTCCGGCAGCCAGTCCGACTGCTCGTCGCAGCGGTAGTGGACGGCGGTGCCGCCGGCGAGTGAGACCGCGGCGGTCCACAGCGGATAGTCGGGGGCGGGGACGAGGACCTCGTCGCCGTCGTCCAGCAGCCCCTGCATCGACATCTGGATCAGCTCGGAGACGCCGTTGCCGAGGAAGATGTCCTCGACGTCGAGGTCGATGCCCTGGGTCTGGTAGTGCTGCATCACCGCGCGCCGCGCGGTCAGCAGCCCCTTGGCGTCGCCGTAGCCATGGGCGTCGCCGAGGTTGCGGAGCATGTCCTCGAGGATCTCCGGGGGGCATTCGAAGCCGAAGGTCGCCGGATTGCCGGTGTTGAGCTTGAGGATGCGGTGTCCTGCCGCCTCGAGTCGCATCGCCTCCTCGAGCACCGGGCCACGGATTTCGTAGCAGACGTTGGCGAGCTTTGTGGACTGGATCACCTGCATGTCGGCCACCTTACGGCGGAGCATCCGGGGCCGCTCGGTGTTTTTCGCCACGTGGACCGTGTACGGGGGCGCCGGGTGGTGGCGGCCGCGACCCCGTGCGCCGCCCCGGAGCGGCACCTCGCGCGGATGACTCGCGCGGATAACGAGTCTGTTTCCGGCGTTAATTTCCGCGAAAGAAGGGTTGGCCCGAACGGGTTGCGTGGTTATCGTTCACGCACTTCACCCAATCGTTCGGCTGAACGAGTAAGGGAAGGGTACCCCCGTTCATGTCCCCGTTGATGTCCGAGATCTCCCACCGAACAGCCCACGCCGCGGCCGGGATACCGCGGCGGTCGGTCCTCACCGCCGCGGCGGCCGGCGGCGCGCTCGGCGGCTCCGCCCTTCTGACCGGCTGCTCGGGAGCCGCCTCCGCGTCCCCGTCCAGGGCCGTGCCCACCCGCGGCCCGGCCGGGCGCCCCGACCGCGGCGGCACGCTGCGCATCGCCCGGCCGCCCGCCTCCGACGCCGAGACCCTCGATCCGGCGAGCGCGCTGTCCGCGTACGAATACCTCGGCGCGCTCTACAACCGCCTGGTCCGGATCGGGTCCGACGGGGCCGTCGCCCCCGACCTCGCCGAGTCCTGGGAGCCCGACGCCAAGGCCACCACCTGGACCTTCCGGCTGCGCCGCGGTGTCACCTTCCACGACGGCCGCGCCTTCACCTCGGCCGACGCCGCCTACACGCTGCGCCACATCCTCGACAAAGCGACCGCCTCCCCACAGGCCCCCGTGCTGTCCCCGCTGGTCGACCCGGCCCGGCTGCGCACCCCCGACGCCCACACCCTGATCGTTCCGCTGAAGAGCCCGCACGCCGAGTTCCCCAGCCTGCTGACCCACTACAACTGTTATGTCGTCCCCGAGGGCAGCGCGCGCTCCATCGGCCGCACCGGCATCGGCACCGGCCCCTTCCGGCTCGCCTCCTTCACCGCCGCCGGGCCCGGCCGGGTCACCGCCTACCCCGACCACTGGGCCGGGCGCCCGGTGCTGGACGCCATCGACTTCTACACCGTGGCCGATATGCAGGCCCGCTCCAACGCCCTGCTCGCCGGGCAGGTCGATCTGCTCTCCCAGACCAATCTGGACTTCGCCACCGCCAGGGTCATCGCCGCCTCCGACCGCGCCACCATCGCCCGCGCCGAGAACGCCCAGTGGTACGTGCTGCCGATGCTCACCACCGAGAAGCCCTTCACCGATGTGCGGGTGCGGCAGGCGATGAAGCTCGCCTACGACCCGGCGCACATCCTGAAGGCCGCCCTCCAGGGCGCGGGCACGGCCGGCTGGGACAACCCCGTCCCGCCGAACGACCCCGCCCACCTCGCGGCCCACCCCGCCCACGACCCCGAGCAGGCCCGCCACCTGCTGAAGAAGGCCGGGTACGAGCGGCTTGCGGTGGACCTCTACACCTCCGCGTACGACCCGATCTTCACGCCCATGGCCCTCGCCTACCAGGAGTCGGCCGGGCGCGCGGGCATCCGGATCCGGGTCAGGACGGCGGCCGCCGACTCGTACTACACCCAGATCTGGATGAAGAAGCCGCTCATGGCCACCTACTGGTACACCGGGCGCCCCATCGACCAGCTGCTCAACCAGGTCTTCCGCGGCGGCTCCTCGTACAACGAGACCGCCTGGTCCGACAAGGAGTTCGACGCACTGCTCGACCGGGCCCGCCGGGAGATCGACGAGCACCGCAGGCGTGAGCTGTACGGACAGGCGCAGACGCTCGTGATCGAGCGGGGCGGGGCGATCACCCCGATGTTCGCCGACCGGCTCGTCGGGATCTCCCGGAAGGTGCGCGGCTACGCCGAGCACGGCTTCGAGTTCGACTACCTCCACATCGGCCTGAAGGGGGCATGAGCGGCATGCTCACCTTCCTCGTCCGCCGGGTGGTCGCCGCGCTCGGCACCCTGCTGCTCTCCTCGGTCCTGGTCTTCCTGGCCGTCCAGGCGCTGCCCGGCGATGTGGCCACCCAGGTGCTCGGCAGGGACGCCACCCCCGACGCGGTCGCCGCGCTGCGCAAGCAGATGGGGCTGGACCAGCCCGCCTGGGAGCGGTACGCGGAGTGGATCAAGGGCGCGCTGCACGGCGACTTCGGCACCTCGCTGGTCACCACCAAACCGGTGGGCGGCGAGGTCGCCCAGCACCTCGGCAACTCCGCCCTGATCGCCGTCGTCACCGTCCTCTTCGCGGTGACCGGCTCCCTCGTCCTCGGCATCCTCGCCGGGCTCTACCGCGACCGCTGGCCCGACCACCTGATCTCCACGGTCAGCCTGATCGGGATGAGCGTCCCCGAATTCGTCGTGGCCACCGTGCTGGTGCTCGCCTTCTCCGTCACCGTGCCGGTGCTACCCGCCGTGGTGCTGTACGGACCGGGGGCCGGGGTCGGACAGCTGCTCCCGGCGGTCTGGCTGCCCGCCGCCTCGCTCGCGATCGTCATGGCCGCGTACATCGTGCGGATGGCCCGCACCTCGGTGATCGACGTCATGGCGAGCGAATACGTCACCACCGCCCGGCTCAAGGGGCTGTCCACCTGGCGGGTGGTCACCCGGCACGCGCTGCCCAGCGCCCTGCTGCCCACGCTCCACGTCATCGCGCTCAATGTGGCCTGGCTGGTCGGCGGGGTCGCCGTGGTCGAGAACGTCTTCAACTACCCCGGCATCGGCAAGCTGCTGCTCACCTCCGTCCAGAACCGGGATCTGCCCGTCATCCAGGCCATCGCCCTCATCAGCGCCGTCGTCTACGTCGTCTGCAACCTCGCCGCCGACATCGGCTCCATGGCCCTCAACCCCAGGCTCCGCACCCGAGGAGGGAGGATCCGATGAGCTTCCTGAAGGCATCCGCGGGCGTTGCCCCCGCCGCCGTCCCGCCGTCCGCGCCCGTGCGGTCCGGTTTCGCCGCCCGCACCTGGCGCACCGTGCGCTCCTCCCGCCCCGCCGCCATCGGGCTCGCGATCGTCGCCGTCCATGTGGTGGTCGCGCTGCTCGCGCCGCTGCTCACCCCGTACCACCCCACCACCGGCGACGCCTCGCACGCGCTGCTCGGGCCGAGCGCCGACCACTGGGCGGGCACCGACCAGTACGGGCGCGATGTGCTGACCCGGGTGCTGTACGGCGGGCGGTACGCGCTCGGCGTCTCCGTCACCGCGACCGTCCTCACCATCGCCCTCGGCGCCGTCCTCGGCTGCGCGGCCGCGCTGCGCGGCGGCTGGCTGGACGATCTGCTGATGCGCGTCCTGGACGCGGTGCTGTCCATCCCCGCGATCCTCGTCCTGCTGGTGATCGTCACCGCGCTGGGCACCGGATCCTCGGTCATCGTGCTGGCCATCGCCGTCGTCTGCGTACCCCAGGTGGTGCGGGTCGTGCGCGGCGCCGCGCTCGCCGTCGTCCCCCAGGACTACGTCACCGCGGCGCGCGCCCGCGGAGAGTCCACCTGGGCGATCCTGCGGCGCGAGGTGCTGCCCAACATCACCGACGTGGTGTGCGTCGAATTCGCGATGCGGGCCTCCTGGGTGGTGCTGCTGATCTCCTCGCTGTCCTTCCTCGGCTTCGGCGCCGATCCGCCCACCCCCGACTGGGGGCTGATGGTCTCGGAGAACCGCACCGCCATCACCGTCGTCCCGATGGCCAGCCTCGCGCCGATCATCGCCCTGGCCACGATGGTGGTCGGGCTCAACCTCGCGGCCGACGGCCTGTCCAAGGCGTGGGGCGTGGACCGGATCAGGGAGGGCGCGTGATGACATCGCTTCCGGCCCCCATCGTTTCCGCGGACGAGCTGTCCGTCGCCTACCGCTCCGGCGGGCGCGAGGTGCCCGTCGTCCACGAGGTGTCGCTGGCGGTGCGCCCAGGCCGGACGCTGGCCCTGGTCGGCGAGTCGGGCAGCGGCAAATCGACGGTCGCCGCGACGCTGCTGGGGCATCTGCGGCATGGATCGCGGATCACGGGTGGGCGGGTCGCCGTGGACGGCCGCGATGTCTTCGCGCTCTCCGCGCGGGAGTTGCGGCGGCTGCGCGGCGGTACGGTCGCCATGGTCGCCCAGAACGCGGGCCACGCGCTGACGCCGTCCATGCGGATCGGACGGCAGATCGCGGAGGCGGGCGGCGAAGTGCCCGTCACGGAGCTCCTGGAACAGGTCCGGCTGCCGCGCCCCCGCGAGCTCGCCCGCCGCTATCCGCACGAACTCTCCGGCGGACAGCAGCAGCGCGTCGCCATCGCCATGGCCATCGCGGCCCGGCCCAAGGTGCTCGTCCTGGACGAGCCCACCACCGGCCTCGACGTGATCACCCAGCGCGGGGTGCTCGACCTGATCGGCGCCCTGCGCGAAGAACTCGGCCTTGCCGCGGTGCTGGTCAGCCATGACCTCGGCGTGGTCGCGCACATGGCCGACGAGGTGTGTGTGCTGCACGCCGGGCGCGTGGTCGAAGCCGCCCCCACCCGCCGCCTCTTCACCGCCCCCGCCGCCCCGTACACCCGCCGTCTGCTGTCCAGCGTCCCCCGCGTCACGGACGCCGGACTCGCGCTGGTCGGCGAGGACGGCACACGCGAGATCCGCCCCAGGGCGGAGGTGCCCGCGGACGCGGCGGAGGCGGTGTCCGTACGGGACGTGACGATCGACTACGGCACCGCCATACGGGCTGTGGACGGGGTCTCCTTCAGCGTGCGGCGCGGGGAAGTGCTGGCCCTGGTGGGCGAGTCGGGAAGCGGTAAGTCGACGATCGCGTGGGCGTTGGCGGGGCTGCGGGTGCCTTCGGGCGGGCGGATGAGGGCGGTGGCGGGGGGTTTGCCGGGTGGTGCGGCAGGGGGCTCGGCTGAGGGCTCGGCGGGCGCTGTGGCCGGCCGCTCGTCGGGCGGTTCGTCCGGTGGTGCTTCCGGCGGCCCCTCTGCCGACTTGTCCGGTGCTGCGTCTGACGGCTCGGCCGGCGGCTCGCCCGGCGGTTCGCCCGGCCTCTCGCCCGGCGGCTCGGCTGGCGGTTCGCCCGGCGGCCGGTCCGGCGCCTCGCCCGGCGCCTCGCCCGGCGGCGATAGGGATCTGGGGGTGCCCGCGCGGCGGCGCCCGCTCGCTCTGCGCCGCACCGTTCAGCTCGTCTTCCAGAACGCCGACACCTCGCTCAATCCGCGGCGTTCGGTGGGCGACGCGGTACGGCGGCCCCTGCGCTTCTTCGGTACGGCGGGGTCGAGGGGCGAGGCGGCGTCGCGGGCCCGGCAGCTGATCGCCGACGTCCGCCTCGACCCCGACTTCGCCGACCGGCTGCCCGCGCAGCTGTCCGGCGGCCAGCGACAGCGGATCGGGATCGCGCGGGCGCTGGCCGGGGAGCCGGAGGTGCTGATCGCGGACGAGATCACGACGGGGCTGGATGTGTCCGTGCAGGCCGAGGTGTTGCGGCTGCTGGACGATCTGCGGCGGGAGCGGGAGTTGGCGTGCCTGTTCATCAGCCATGACCTGGCGGTGGTGCGGGGGATCGCCGACCGGGTGGTGGTGCTGCGGCACGGGGTGGTGGTGGAGGAGGGGCCGACGGATGTGGTCTTCGCGGATCCCGGTCACCCGTATACGCGGGAGTTGATGGCGGCGGCGTTGGAGCCGGGGCCGGAGCCGGAGCGGGGGGTGGGGCGGGTGGTGGCGGTGGTCGAGGGCTGGGAGGACGCGGCTGAGCCGGATGCGGTCTGGGATGAGCTGGGTGGGGGGCATCGGGTGCGGCGCTGGCGGTCGGCGGATGGTTAGCCCCCACCCCGCCCCTTCCCGAACCGGGGCTCCGCCCCGGCCCCCGCAGGGTGAAGCCCAGGGCTTCACCGCCGGGCGCGGCCCGGTGGGCGGGTTGTGCCCATCCGTCCCTCCCCCAGCTACCGCTGGGAGGTGCCCCCTCCGCGGGACGATTGCCCACAACCGACAAGCGCCTTCGGCGTTTGAGGGGCGGGGTCCGGGGGCGGAGCCCTGGGACTGCCTGCCGCAGGGGCGGGCCCCTGAACCCTGGGCTTTCGTCGCCAGGTGCGGCCCGGCGGGCGGGTTGTGCCCACCCGTCCCGCCCTGCGGGACGATTGCCCACAACCAGGTGCCGTGCGCCCCGCCGGGTGGAGTCTTTGGCTCGCGCCCAGCTTGCCGTGGCGCAGACCAAGCCTCTCCGGCGTTTGAGGAGCGGGGTGCAGGGGCTGGGGCCTTGGTTTCGGGGAGGGGTGGGGTGGGGTGGGGGAAGGTCCGCCGCAGGCGTGTGGCCGGAGCCTTGCCCGGCGGAGCGTCTGGGGCGCGATCAAGCCGCGGGGCGTGGCTCAAGCCTCTCCGGCGATTGAGGAGCGGGGTGCAGGGGCTGGGCCCTTGGTTTCGGGGAGGGGTGGGGTGGGGGCTTGTTGCCGGAGGCGTTCACCGGCCGTGGACAACACACCAGGCAGAGGAGATACGTGAAGTACCGCGAAACCTTCGACCGCGAGGTCCACGTCGAGGACGTATGGATCCCCACCCGGGACGGGAAGACGCGGCTGCACGCCCGCATCTGGCGGCCGGCAGACGCGGAGACCGCCCCCGTCCCCGCCCTGCTGGAATACCTTCCGTATCGCAAGAGCGACTGGACGGCCCCGCGCGACGCGCAGCGTCACCCCTGGTACGCCGGGCACGGTTACGCCTCCGTACGGGTCGATCTGCGCGGCAGCGGGGACTCCGAGGGCGTGATGCTCGACGAGTACACCGCGACCGAGCTCGCCGACGGCGTGGATGTCGTCAATTGGCTGGCGCGACAGCCGTGGTGCACCGGCAAGGTGGGGATGTTCGGGATCTCCTGGGGCGGGTTCAACTCGCTTCAGATCGCCGCCCTGCGCCCGGAGCCGCTGAAGGCGATCGTCACGGTCTGTTCCACGGACGACCGTTACGACAACGACGTCCACTACACCGGCGGCGCCGTCCTGGGCATCGACATGCTCGCCTGGGCCGGGACGATGCTCGCGTTCACCGCCCGCCCCCCGCACCCGGCCACGGTCGGCGAGGACCGCTGGCTGCCGATGTGGCGGGAGCGGCTCGACGCGCTCGAGCCGTATCTGCACACCTGGCTCGCCCACCAGGAGCGGGACGACTACTGGCGGCACGGCAGCGTCTGCGAGGACTACGGCGCGATCGAGGCCGCCGTGCTCGCGGTCGGCGGCTGGGCCGATCCGTACCGGGACACCGTGCTGCGCCTGCTGGAGCACCTCGACGCGCCGGTGCGCGGGCTCATCGGCCCCTGGTCGCACCAGTACCCGGACCGGGGGCTGCCGCCGGGCCCGGCGATCGGTTTCCTCCAGGAGACGTTGCGCTGGTGGGACCACTGGCTCAAGGACGAGCCGACCGGTGTGCTGGACGAGCCGATGCTCCGCGCCTGGATCAACGACCCGGTGCCGCCCGCCACCTCGTACCCGACCATGCCCGGCCGCTGGGTCGGCGAGGACGCCTGGCCGTCGCCGTCCGTCAGCTGGGACGAACGCCCGCTCGGCGGCCGGGACGACGAGCCGGTGATCGTACGCTCGCCGCTGCACACCGGGCTGGACGCGGGCCGTTTCTTCCCCTTCGGCAACGCCACCGATCTGCCGCCCGACCAGCGCGAGGAGGACGGCCGTTCGGTCTGCTTCGACTCGGCGCCGCTGACCGGGAGGGTGGAGATCCTCGGCCGGGCGCGGGTGCGGCTGCGGCTGGACAGCGCCACCCCGCGCGCCCATGTCATCGCCCGGGTCTGCGATGTGGCGCCCGACGGCTCCTCGACCCTGGTCACCCGTGGGGTGCTCAATCTGCTGTCCCGCAAGGGGCGGGAGCGGGCGGTGGAGTGGGAGCCGGGGACGTACGAGGACGTGGAGTTCGAGCTGAACGCCACGGGGTACGCCTTCCCGCCCGGCCACCGCATCAGGGTCGCCGTCTCCGATGCGTACTGGCCGTGGGTCTGGCCGCACGGCGAACGCGGCCGGCTGACCGTACGGCCCGGCCGGAGCGCGCTGCTGCTGCCCGTACGGGATCCGGGCGCCGACGCGGGCCGTCCGCCCATCGTCTTCGAGTCGCCCGAGCAGGCCCCGCCGCTCGCGGTGACCGTGGACCCGCCCGTCGGGGCCCGCCCCGAGCGCCTCGTCACCCATGACGTCGCGACGGGGGAGTGGGTGCTGGACGTGGACCCCAACTACGGGGGCTCGCGCACGTATCCCGACGGACTGCGCTACGAGGAGAGCGCCCGCGAGACCTACCGCATCCGATCCGGCGATCCGCTGTCGGCCGTGGCAAGCTCTCGGTGGACCATCCGGCTGCGGCGCGGGGGCTGGGACGCGGAGGTCGTCACCGCCGTGGAACTGCGTGCCACGGCGGAGGAATTCATCATGGACAGCAGCATCGAGGCTCGGGCGAACGGAGAGACAGTGGTCACGCGCGCATGGCATCGCACCACGCCGAGGACGTCCGCGTGACGTCCCGTTCCGAACGCCGCCCGCCGCGCCGCGCCGTCGCGGCCTCCGCCCGCACCCGGCAGCCCACCGAGGTGCGCCGCCGGCTGATCGTGGAGGCCGCGGTGCCGCTCATCGCCGAGCGCGGCACCGCGGCGGTGGGGGTGCGCGAGGTGGCGGCCGCGGCGGGGGTGTCGGTCGGCACGGTCACGTACCACTTCGAGAGCGTGCAGGAAGTCCTCTCCGAGGCGATGGTGCTGCATATAGAGCGCTACTACGCGGCGCTCAGCGAGGCCGCCGCGAAGGCCACCAGCGGGCCGGAGGGGCTGCGGCTGCTCATCGACGCGCTCTTCACGGACGATACGGACCGGCACTGGCGGATGTGGTTCGACTACTGGAACGCGGGCGAACGGGACCAGACGTTCGCCCGTGGCCAGGCCGAACGGTACGAGCGCTGGCACGAGGAGATCCGGGCCCTGGTGGAACGGGGCCGTGTCGAGGGCGAGTTCCACTGCGAGGACCCGGCCGACTTCGCCCTCCGCTTCTCGGCCCTGGCCGACGGCCTCGCTCTGCGCCGCCTCCGCCAGGTGCCCGCGCTGACCGTGGCCGACGCCCGGCGCCATCTGCGGCGTTTCGTGGACGCGGAGCTGCGGGGCACGGCGGCCTGAGCGCTCCGCTGAAAGTGCCCTGACCTGCCGTCGATCGTCCGCGGCGCCGTCGTGGCGCCGGTCGCGCCCGCGCGGCGGAGCCGCATATCGGCACAGCCCCGCGCCCCTTTCGGGGCGCCACCGAACCGCGGCCGACTTCCGCCGATCCGCTCAGGGGCTTGTCGCCCGCACGGGGGCGGTGGCCCCGCACGGGGCCGTCGTCCTCACGGGGTGAGGACGATACGGCCGTTGGCCGAGTGGTCCTCCAGCCGTTGGTGCGCGGTGGCGGCGTCCGCCAGGGCGAGCGTTTCGATCTCCACGTCGGCGAGGCCGTCGGCGACCGCCTTCAGCGCGGCCCGCGCGGCCGGTGCGAAGGTCTCCGGGTGCGTCGGCAGATAGCCGCCGGAGTTGAACCCGGTGACGGTGAAGTTGCCGTACCAGATCCGGTTGCCGTCGATGCCGTGGTTCCAGTCGCCGCTGGCGTTGCCGACCAGCAGAAGGCGGCCAGAGGGGGCGAGCAGGTCCAGGCTCCGTGTGCGCACGAGACCGCCGACCGGGTCGACGATGACATCGAACTTCTCACCGTCGAGGGCGTCCGGCAGCCGGGCGGAGTCGACGACGGTGTCGTACGGCAGCTTGGTGGCCGCCGCCGCTGCCATCCGCTCGGCGCGGACCGTGCCGACCACCCGTGCGGCGCCCAGCTGCCGCGCGATGCCGGGGAAGGCGGCCGACAGCGCGCCCAGCGCCCCGTGGACGAGGACGCTCTCGCCTTCGGACAGGCGGCCGGCGCGGGTGAGCGCGACATGGGCCATCAGCGCGTTGGGGATCGCGGCGACGGCGAGGGCGGGGTCGATGGAGTGGCCCTCCGTCGAGACGACACTGGCCTGATCGGCGATGAACACCGACGCGTACCCACCCTGCCCATCGCCGGAGGAGAGCGACACCACCTTCTCCCCGAGCGCGAACCCGGTCACTCCCTCGCCCAGCGCGCGCACGGTGCCGGCCACCTCGAGACCGGGAACGTAGGGCGGTTGCGGCAGCCCTTCCCGGTCCTTGTAGAGCCCTTGCCGGATGTAGACGTCGATGAGGCCGACGGCGGCGTGGGTCACATCGATCGCGACCTGGCCGGGGCCGGGTGCCGGATCCGGCAGCTCGGTGAGGGCGAGCACACCCGGTTCGCCGAACCGGGTCACCTGTATGGCCTGCATGGCGATTCCTCTCGATGTAACGCACCCCATGATGCGTTAAATCGACGCTACCACGACGGACGGGGGTAACGCATCTTCGCGTGCGTTAAGCTGCTGGGGTGCATCAACGAGCTCGATCGGCCGAAGACAAAGCACGCCGTGCGGACGATCTGCTGAAGGCGGCGGAGGCGCTCGCACGCGAACTCGGCGGCGTCCGGTACGTCACGCTGGCGGCGGTCACCGAGCGGGTCGGGCTGCACCGCACCGGTGTGCGGCGGTACTACGCCAGCAAGGAGGAACTGCTGCTCGAACTGGCCGAGCGGAGCTGGGGCCAGTGGCGTGACGCGATCAGGAGCGCGGCCGGGGACCGCACCGGCCTCGGGCCCGCGCGGACGGCGGCGGTGATCAGCGAGACCCTGGTCGCCCTACCGGTGTTCTGCGACCTCCAGACGCACGTCACGCTGTACCTCGAAGGCGACGTCGACATCGACCGGGCCCGCCGGTACAAGACCAACGCCTTCGCCGCCCACGATGAGATCGCCACCACGCTGGATCGCGCGAGCACCATGACGATCGAGCAGATCGCCGACTTGCTGGCGGCGGCGATCATGCTGGCCGCCGGGTTCTGGCAGGTCTCCCATCCGACCCCCACCCTCGCGGCGCTGTATGAGCAGGAGCCGAGGTGGGGCCATGTCGCGCTCGACTTCGGCCCGCGCCTCAAGGGGCTGCTCGAAGCGTGCGCGGTAGGGCTCGACTCCGCACGATCCGATCGCTGAAAGCTCGTGGGAAGGGGGCTGGGCCGCCGGGCCCGGCCCCCGCGACCGTTCTCAGCAGGTCAGAGGAAGTCCGCTACGGTTCGGGCAGCGCCCCGAAGGGGCGCGGGGCTGTGTTGATATGCGGCTCCGCCGCGTGGGCATAGTGCAAGGACCCCTTAGGCGCGGCGGATCGCGCGCCCCGCGAGGACGTCCGTCCGCCGCCCGTCCTCGATGATGAAACGGCCGTCGATGAGGACGTGCGGAATGCCGGTCGGGAGGGTGCGCGGGGCCTCGAACGTCGAGCCCGCCGCCACCGTCTCCGGATCGAAGAGCACGAGGTCCGCGCGGTAGCCCTCGCGGATCTGCCCGCGGTCGGGGAGGCGGAGGCGGGCCGCGGGGCGGGCGGTGAGATGGGCCACGCACTCCTCCAGGGTGAGGACGCCCAGCTCACGGACGTAGCGGCCCAGGTACTGAGGGAAGGTGCCGTACGCACGGGGGTGCGGCTTGGCGCCGTGCAGGATGCCGTCGCTGCCGCCGGTGTGGGCCGGATGCTTCATGATCGTCTGGACGTTCTCCTCATGCCCGACGTGCTGGAGGATCGTCGGGCCCAGGTGGTCGTCCAGGAGCAGGCGGCGGGCGGTGACCCAGGGGGCCTCGCCGTGCTCGCGGGCGCTGGCGGCGACCGTTTTGCCGATGTAGCGGCTCAGGGCCGGGTCGCTCACACCGGAGATCTCGATCGTGTCCCAGTCGATGGGCACCCCGTGGCAGCCGTCCGCGCCGTCCACCTCCATGACGTGCCGGATGCGCTCCGCTTCGGCGTCGTCGCGCAGGCGGGCGAGGGCCGCGTCGGGGCCGCCCTCGGCCGCCCAGCTGGGCAGCATCGCGGCGAGCGTGGTGCAGCCGGGGAGGTAGGGGTAGGTGTCGAGGGTGATGTCGGCGCCGTCGGCGATCGCCGCGTCGAGGAGGGTGAGCAGTTCGGGGGCGCGGCCCTTGTTGACGTCGAAGTTCATGGTGGCGTGGGCGAGATGGAGCGCACAGCCGGACTCCCGGCTGAGGGCCACCATCTCCTCGTAGGCGCGCAGGGCACCGGCGCCGTACGAGCGGTGGTGCGGGCAGTAGTAGCCGCCGTACGCGGCCACGACCCGGCACAGCTCGGTGAGTTCGGCGTCGGAGGCGTACATCCCGGGGGTGTAGGTGAGCCCGGAGGACAGCCCGACGGCCCCCTGTTCCAGCCCCTCCGCCACCAGCGCCTTCATCCGCCCGACCTCGGCGGGCGTCGCGGCACGGTCCTCCCAGCCGAGGACGAGCATGCGGACGGTGCCCTGGGGGATGAGGTACGCGGCGTTGACCGCGATGCCCTGGCCGTCGAAGCCGTGGTCGAGACGGTCCAGGAACTCGCCGACGGTGCGCCAGCTGAAGTCGATGTCGGTGCTTCCGGGCCCACCGCCGTTCCAGCCGGTGATGGCGGTACGGATCTGGGCGAGGGTGCGGTCGTCCACGGGCGCGTACGAGAGCCCGTCCTGGCCGATGACCTCGAGGGTCACGCCCTGCGCGGCCTTCGCGGAGTGGTCGGGGTCGCGGAGCAGCGCGAGGTCGCTGTGCGCGTGCATGTCGATGAACCCGGGGGAGAGGACGAGCCCGTCGGCGTCCACGACCCGTCTGCCCGTTGGCCGTGCCCCGCTCCCCTCGGCCACGACGGCGGCGATCCGCCCGCCGTCCACGCCGACGTCCGCCCGGTAGCGAGCCCGTCCGGTCCCGTCGATGACATGCGCGTCCCGGATGACCAGGTCCATGAAATACCCTCTCCTCCAGCCAATCGCGCCTACGGCGCGCTGTACGTTCCCCACCCACCCACTTCTGCCCACGGTGGGAACCCCCCCCCGGGTTCCCCACCCCCCGGGAGGCGGCCTGTGGGTGGCCGGGCCGGTCCCGGGTTTTCGGGCGCCGCCCCGGACCGGGACCGAGACGGTCGGACCCGCCCCGGGGCGGCGACCCCGCCGGAGCATTGGACGGCCCCCGGGCGGGCTGTCGACCCGATCCTGCCCCGCCCGACAGAGTTCGGGCCCCTGCCCCACCCCTGGGCTCCGGCTGGCCGGTCCCGGGTTTCGGGGCCGGGCTCGGTCAGGCCCGACGCCCTTCGTGCCCCCGGCCCGGCCTCGGGCCTCGCGGCCCGCGAGCCGGGTGGCCTGCGCTTGCCTGGGCCCGACCTCGGGCCCGGCGCCCGTTCTCCCCGCCCGAGCCTGGCGCAGGTTCCAAGGGCTTCCGCGAGCCGGGCGCCTATGGCACGTAGCGCCTGCCCGAGGGAGCCCCCGGCGCCGCTCCGGGGCTCCGGGCCGGGACCAAATCGCTGGGCCCGGGGCCCGGAGCCGCGCCCTGGGCGGTTGCCGGGCTGGTTCCGGGTTTCGGGTCCCCGCCCGGCAGGGTTCGGGGCGGGGTTCCGATGGGGCTGACGACCCTGGTGGGGGCTGGTGTTGGCCACCGGCGGCCCCGGGCGGGTTGTCGGGCCGGTCCCGGGTTTCGGGTCTCGGCTGGCGGGTCCGGGGCGAAGCCTCAGCGGGGGCCGGGGCGCGGCCCCAGTGGGGTTTGGGGCGTAGCCCCGGTGGGGGGGGCGGGGCGTAGCCCCGGTGGGGTTTGGGGCGTGGCCCCGGAAAAGGGCGGGTGGGTGGGCTAGAAGAACGTGCGGATGTAGTCCGTGACCGTGCCGTCCGCCTCCGCCACCGGGATCAGCTGCCACTTGTCGAAGCTGGTGCAGGGGTGGGAGAGGCCGAGGCCGACCCAGTCGCCGACTTCCAGGTCCGTGCCGTCGGCGACGGTGACCCAGGCGTGCTGGTCGGAGAGGGCCGTGACGGCCAGGCCCGTGGCGGGGCGGGTGGTGGCGTCGCGGGCGGAGCGGATGAGCTGGGGTTCGGGCATGTCGAGGTCGTAGGCCGCGTCCCGCTTGCCCGCGTTGAGGAACGCCTGGCCGGGTTCGGGGCGGGAGACGACCTGGGCCCACAGGCGGAAGGCCGGGTGGAGTTCGCCTTCCTCCGGGACGCGGTTGAAGGGGGTGAGATGCCGGTAGTGGCCGTCGTCGTGGGAGACGTACGCCCCCGAGCGCAGCAGCTTCAGTACGGGCCGGGACAGTGTGGGCAGTTCCGCGAAGACGTCCGCCACGGCGTCGAACCACGCGCTGCCGCCCGCGCTGACGACCACCTCGTCCACCCCCTCGAAGCGGCCCGCCGCGTCGAAGTCCGCGGCCAGCGCGGTGAGCTGTCGCAGCCATGCCCGTACCCGCTCGCCGTCCGGCTTCGGCACCTCGCCCTCGTAGCCGGCCACGCCGACCAGCCGCAGGGTCCCGGTGGCCGCGACCGCGTCGGCGACCGTCGCGCACTCCGCCTCCGTACGGATCCCGGTGCGCGCGCCTTCGCCCCCGCCGAGTTCGACGACCACATCGACCGGCCGCCGCGCGCCCGCCTCCCGCAGTGCCGCGTCCATCAGCTCCACACCGCGCACCGAGTCGACGTAGGCGATGAAGCGGAAGTCGGGGTCGGCGTCGAGTTCGGCGGCGAGCCAGTGCAGGGCGGCGGCGTCGACGACCTCGTTGGCGAGGAAGATCCGCTGGATGCCGAAGGCCCGGTAGATCCGTACCTGGGTGGGGACGGCCGCGGTGATGCCCCACGCTCCGTGGGCGAGCTGGCGCTCGAAGAGCTGAGGGGCGAGGGAGGTCTTGCCGTGCGGGGCGAAGGCGAGCCCATGGGCGGCGGAGTAGCGCTCCATCGCCACCAGATTGTGCTCCAGCGCCTCGGCCGACAGCGCCAGCACGGGCGTGGTGAAGCCGCCGGTGAACAGCGAGCGCCGCTCGGCGGCGAGCTCGCCGACGGTGAGGCCCTCGGCGTTCGGCGGCAGCCCCTTGAAGCGGTGGTCGACGCGCTCCCGGGCGAGGGCGGCGACGGCCTGGTCGCTGTGGTCGGTGGCCATGGAGCGCCTCCATAACGATTCCGGTTGCAATCTCTGCAACGTTCATTGCGCATAACGCTTAGCGCTGTCTAACATCCCGCCCAGCACCGGGTCAACGGTGTGTGGCTGACCCCCCATCCGTCCATCCACGAGGAGCGAGACCGACCGTGTCCCCTCTCTCCAGCGTCGAGCCCGCCGACGGCGTCGCCGACGCCGACGCCGACGCCGTCGATGTTGACGTCGTATGTCTCGGCGAGTCGATGGTGACCTTCGTGCCGTCCCGTCCGGGCCGGCTGGCGGATGTCCCCTCCTTCGCCCGGGGCATCGGCGGCGCCGAGTCCAACGTCGCCTGTGGCCTGGCCCTGGCCGGGCACAGCGCGCGCTGGATCAGCCGGGTGGGCATGGACGGCTTCGGCGAGCACCTCGTACGGGAGATCGCGGCCACCGGCGTGGACACGGCGTACGTCCAGCGCGATCCGTACCGCCCCACCGGTATCTACTTCCGTACGGCGGGGGAGCGGGCCGTCGGCTCCGAGACGGCTAACTCGGGGACAGCTAACTCCGGGACGGCCAGCTCCGGGACGGCCAGTTCCGGGACAGCCGACTCCGAGACCGCCGACGGCGGCCCCACCGAGCCGCTCGCCGAGGTGGTCTACTACCGGGCCGGATCCGCCGCCGCGGCCATGTCCCCCGAGCTCATCCCCCGGGAGCGGGCCTGGTCCGGCCGGGTGCTCCATCTGACCGGGATCACCCCGGCCCTCTCCGGCGACTGCCGGGCCCTGATGCGCGAGCTCACCGTCCGCGCCCCCGGCCGTCCCCTCGTCTCCTTCGACCTCAACTACCGGGTCTCGCTCTGGCGGAAGGGGGAGGCCGAGCAGAACGCCGAATCCGGCCCCGCCGTCCTCCTCGGCCTCGCCCGCCGCTGCGACCTCGTCTTCGTCGGCGAGGACGAGGCCGAGGCGGTCTGGGGGGTGCGCGGCCCCGAGGCGATCCGGGCGGCGCTGCCCGAGCCCGAGGTGCTGGTCGTCAAGCAGGGCGGCGCCGGGGCCACCGCCTACGCCCGCCGGCCGGACGGCACCGACGCCATCACCTTCGAACCCGCCCTACGGGTCGATGTCGTCGCCCCCGTCGGCGCGGGCGACGCCTTCGCCGCCGGTTTCCTCTCCGGCACCCTGCGCGGACTGCCCGTCGCCGAGCGGCTGCGCCACGGCCACCTCATGGCCGCCGCCGTGCTCACCGTCCCCGGCGACCTCGGCGCCCCGCCCGCCCGGGACCGCGCCGACCACCTGGTGGCACTCGATGCCACGCGGTGGGGCACACTGCGATTCGGCCCCGGCTGGACAGATCTGCCGAGTCCCGCCGAAAAGTGGGCCGAGACCGCAGCGGTGGAGGTAACCGACCCATGAGCCAGACCGTCGACCGAGCGCTGAGCATCCTGCCGCTGCTGGCGGAGGGGCCGGCCAATCTGGAGCAGGTCGCCACGCGGCTGGGCGTGCACAAGTCGACCGCGCTGCGGCTGCTGCGCACCCTCCACGAGCACGGCATGGTCTACCGCCAGCAGGACCAGCGCTACCGCCTCGGTGCCCGCCTCTTCGCGCTCGCGCAGGAGGCGGTCGAGAACCTCGACGTACGCGAGATCGCCCACCCCCATCTGGTGACGCTCAACGAACGCTGCGGGCACACCGTGCATCTCGCGGTGTACGAGGAGAACGAGGTGCTCTACATCGACAAGGTGGAGAGCCGCTACCCGGTGCGGATGTACTCGCGGATCGGCAAGCCCGTGGCCATCACGGTCGCCGCCGTGGCCAAGCTGCTGCTGGCCGATCTGCCCGAGCCCGAGCGGCGGGCGCTGGCCGAGCGGCTCACCTACCCCGCGTACACGGCCCGTTCGACGCCGAACGCCGCCGCGTTCCTCAAGGAGCTGGCGACCGTGCGCGAACAGGGCTGGGCCACCGACTTCGGCGGCCACGAGGAGTCGATCAACTGTGTCGGGGCACCCATCCGGGGAACGGACGGCCGGGTCGTCGCCGCCTGCTCGGTGTCGGCGCCGAATGTCGTGGTCAGGGCCGAGGAACTGCTCTCCCTGCTGCCGCTGGTGCGCCGCACGGCGGACGAGATCAGCCGGGAATACTCGGGCGGCGGGCCGGCGTCCGCATCGGTGTCCCACGCCTCGCAGAACCCCTCCCAAGTAACAGCCGAAACACCCGAGAAGAGAGCCGAGGAGACCTCCTCATGACCGAGAAGCTCCAGAAGACCGCGATCACCCCGGCCACCCACACCGCCCCGCCCGCCAAGTTCTCCCACGGCGTGAAGAAGGGGAACATCCTCCAGGTCGCCGGTCAGGTCGGCTTCGGCCCCGCCGTCCCGGGCCAGGCCCCCGCCCCCGTCGGGCCGGGCCTGCGCGAGCAGACCCTCCAGACCCTGCGCAATGTGCAGTCGGTGCTGGAGGAGGGCGGCGCGAGCTGGGAGGACGTGGTGATGGTGCGGATCTACCTCACCGACACCGGCCACTTCGCCGAACTCAACGAGATCTACAACGAGTTCTTCGCCGACCTCAAGGAGGTCCCGGCCGCCCGTACGACGGTCTACGTCGGCCTCCCCGCCGGTCTGCTCATCGAGATCGACGCCCTCGCCGTCCTGGGCTGACCCCCGGACTTCGGGCCGACCCCCGGACCGACCCCCAGACTCCGGGCCGACCCCCGGACTCTGGACCGACCCCCGGATTCTGGGCCGACCCCCGGACTCTGGGCCGACCCGGACTTCGGGCCGACCCCGAACCCCCGCGGCGGGCGGGAGCATTCCCCGCCCGCCGCGGGTTCCACCCCTGACTCGTCCTCACCGTCCCCGTCGCCGGAAGCTCGAGCACTGATCACCCGCACCCAGGTTCTGCCCCAGGCTCCCTCAGCGCGCGGCCCCCCGCCGTGCGGCGATACCCCCTACCCACATCCCGGAGTACCCCATGATGTTCGCGGCCGCTCCCGCTGCCGAGACACCACCGCACACCGGTGGTCTGCTCGCCCTCATCGACGGCACCGCCGGTCTGCTGACCGTCGCCGCCCTCGGTATCGCGCTACTGCTCTACCTGATCATCAAGGTCCGGCTCCAGCCCTTCGTGGCGCTGCTCGGCGTCTCCATCGCGGTTGGTCTGGCCGCCGGTCTCTCGGTCACCGAACTCTTCGGCACGGTCCAGAAGTCGGACGCCGTCTCGCTCATCGAATCCGGTATGGGCGGCATCCTCGGCCACATAGCCATCATCATCGGCCTGGGCACCATGCTCGGCGCGATCCTGGAGGTCTCCGGCGGCGCGGAGGCGCTCAGCGCCCGGCTGCTCGGCCTCTTCGGGGAGCGGCGGGCGCCGCTCGCGATGGGGCTCACCGGCCTGATCTTCGGCATACCCGTCTTCT
This sequence comes from Streptomyces malaysiensis subsp. malaysiensis, assembly GCF_040653035.1. Lineage (NCBI taxonomy): Bacteria > Bacillati > Actinomycetota > Actinomycetes > Kitasatosporales > Streptomycetaceae > Streptomyces > Streptomyces malaysiensis. The sequence continues at coordinate 731,986 of NZ_JBEZNG010000001.1, read as the reverse complement.
TCGACGTCGGCATCTTCGTCCTCGCGCCGATCGTCTACGCGGCCGCCAAGCGCAGCGGCAAGTCGATCCTGCTCTACGCGATGCCGCTGCTCGCGGGGTTGTCCATGACCCACGCCTTCCTTCCGCCGCACCCCGGCCCGGTGGCCGCGGCCGGACTGCTCCATGTCGACCTGGGCTGGGTCATCCTGATGGGCATCGTCGTGGGCATCCCGTCGGTGCTGGCCGCGTGGGGCTACTCGGCCTGGATCGGCAACCGCATCTTCGTGCCCGTACCGCAGGACATGGTCGAGGCGGCCGAGGAGTCCCGGGAGGCGGTCGCGGCCCAGCAGCGCGCGGCCGGCACCACCCCTGCGGAGCAGCCGGTCTCGGTGGCCACGGTCCTCGGGATCATCGGCACCCCGCTGGTCCTGATCCTCTGTGCGACCTTCTCCTCCGTCGCGCTGGACCCGAGCACCGGCCGCTCGGTCATCGAGTTCTTCGGCCACCCCTTCGTGGCGCTGACGATCGCCCTGCTGCTCGCCTACTACCTGCTGGGCATCCGGCGCGGCTGGTCCCGCAAGTCCCTGGAGACCGTCTCCACCGCCTCCCTCAAGCCCGTGGGCAACATCCTCCTGGTGGTCGGCGCGGGCGGGGTCTTCGGCGCGGTCCTCAAGGGCAGCGGTGTCGCCCAGGCCCTGGCCGACGCCTTCGACAGCGCGGGGCTGCCGGTCATCGTGCTGGCCTGGCTGATCTCGGTGGTGCTCCGGGTGGCCCAGGGCTCGGCGACGGTCGCGATCGTCACGACGGCGGGCATCGTCACCCCGATGCTCTCCGAGGGCGATTACTCCCAGGCCCATCTGGCCCTGGTCATCATGTCCATCTCGGCGGGCTCGATCTTCGCCTCGCACGTCAACGACGGCGGCTTCTGGATGGTGGCGAAGTACTTCGGCATCTCCGAGAGCGACACGCTGAAGTCCTGGACGGTCCTGGAGACGGTGCTGTCCGTGGCCGGTTTCGTGGTGGCGGCGCTGCTGAGCATCGTCATCTAGCGGACGGCGCCCGCATGACACGACGGCCCTCGAATCCCGGCGGAAACCAAGGGGATTCGGGGGCCGTCGCCGTCGGCTCAATTCCGCTCCGTGCCCAGTTGGCATTCACCGCGGTATTCACCATTGCAACTCATTCATGGGAGCATCCAACTTTGCTCAAATGATGGCAAAGAATGCCGGTTGAAGCGGAGAGTTCCCGCTCGGCGGCGACATCGCGAATGCCACGTCGTTTCGTGTTCTACGTACATTCAACTCTCCATTCCATTGCGCGGCATGATCAATCCATAGGGTCCTTGAGGCATTTGAAGGAAGGGACCCATGGAAGAACTCCGCGCAATCCGGGCTCGCGGTGTCACGAAGAGCTTCGGTGATGTCGTCGCCCTGGACGGCATCGATCTCGATGTAACGCAGGGTCAGCTCCACGGCCTGGTCGGACCGAACGGCGCCGGGAAAACGACGTTGCTCGGCCTTCTGCTGGGGCTCGCGGTGGCCGACAGCGGTCGTCTGGAGATCCTGGGTACACCGGTCGAGCGGGCACTCGACGCCCCCGACGGTGTCGCCGGCTTCGTGGACGGCCCCGCCCTCTACCCCTCGCTCACCCCACGGCAGAACCTCGCCGCGCTGGCCGCACTCCGCGGCCACGGCGCGCGCACGGCGGGGATCGACGACGTACTCGCCGAGGTCGGTCTCACCGACGTCGCCGACGACCGTACCCGCGGCTTCTCCCTCGGCATGCGCCAGCGGCTCGGGCTCGCCGCCGCCCTGCTGACCAGGCCCCGGCTGCTCGTGCTCGACGAACCGTCCAACGGCCTCGACCCGGCGGGCAAGAAGCATGTGCACGGTGTCCTGGGCCGGCTCGCGGCCGACGGAACCGCCGTGGTGCTCTCCAGCCACAACATGGACGACCTCGAGGCGCTGTGCTCCGAGGTGACCATCCTGGCCGCCGGACGCGTCGTCTTCTCCGGCCCGCTGTCCAAGCTGGCCACCGAGAACCGTGAACTCGACTACCGGCTGCTCACCTCCGACCCGCGCGCCGCGCGCCGGCTGGCGGACGAGGCGCCGGGGATCGAGGTCGTCGAGGACGCCGGGGTAGGGCAGGACGCCGAACCGCTGGTCGTACGCGCCCTGGTGCCCGCCCTCGACCAACTCGTGGTGCGGCTCGTGGAGGCGGGCGTCGCGCCGCGCGAGCTCACTCCCGTGGTGTCGCCGCTCGAAGCCGCGTTTCTCGCCCTCACCGAGCGACAGGAGGCGGCCGGATGACCGCGACCCTCACCCAGCGCCCGGAACAGGAGCACGAGCGGGCCACCGGGGGCCGTCGCGCCCCCATCGCCCGCGCCTGTCGCTTCGAGTTCGTCAAGCTCGTCTCCCAGTGGCGGATCCGCCTGCTGGTCCTCGCCTGCTGGATCGCTCCCGCCCTCTTCGTCGCCGGGGTGAGCCAGCAGAGCACGCTCCCCGTCGACACCCTCTTCGGGCGCTGGATGCTCGCCTCCGGATGGGCCGGGCCGCTGGTGCTGCTCGGTTTCGCGGGGACCTGGGCGCTCCCGCTGCTGACCTCGGTCGTGGCCGGTGATGTGTTCGCCTCCGAGGACCGGCTCGGCACCTGGCGCCATCTGCTCGTCGCGGTCCGCTCGCCCCGGCGGATCTTCGTGGCGAAGGTGGCGGCCAGTCTCACCGTCCTGCTGCTGCTCGTGGCCGGGCTCGCGATCTCCGGCACCGTCGGCGGCCTCCTCGTGGTCGGCAACCAGCCGCTGGTCGGTCTCGACGGCCATCTCCTGGCCCCGTCGGACGCCGCCGTCTCGGTCCTGCTCTCCTGGGTCTGTGTCCTCGCCCCGACCCTGGCGCTCGCCGCGCTCGGCTTCCTCGGCTCGGTCACGCTGGGACGGTCCCCGATGGGGCTGCTGGTGCCCGTGCTCGTCTCGCTCGCGATGGCGGTCGCCCAGATGCTGCCGCTTCCGGTGGCCGTGCGCGTCGCCCTGCCGAGCTACGCCTTCATCTCCTGGAACGGCCTGTTCACCAGCCCCCGGCAACTCGGCCCGCTGCTGATCGGCATCGTTGTCAGCCTCGTATGGGCCGTGGTCGCGACGGCGCTGGCGTATGTGCTCTTCGTACGGCGCGACTTCACCAGCCTGGCCCACGACGGTTCGGGCCGCCGCGCGATCACCGTCGGAGTCCTGCCGCTCGTCGGGGTGGCCGCCGCGTCGTTCGCCGTCGTCGCCGCGACGACCTCGGCGACGGGCTCCGGGATCGAGCAGGACAAGGTCCAGCGCTCGCTCGCCACCGCGTTCGCGCACCTGTACCGCATGCAGACCGACCAGCTCAACCGGCCCGCCGTCACCGAGGCCCAGTTGAAGGCCACGGCGTCGTGCAACAAGGGGAGCACCAGGGTCGCGGCGGAAGGCCCGGGCAACGACTGGCGCTGCGTCGTGACCTGGCACCTCCCCGGCGTCGAGGCCACCGGACAGGCCATCTACCAACTCGACGTCACTCCGGACGGGCGGTTCATGGCCGATGGCGATGGACCGAAGGAAGTGAACGGCTACTTCCTGGTGCGGACCCCCGACGGGGACGCGCCGAACCCGCTGTGGCAGTTCGACGGCAACGTCGAACTGCTCGACACCACCCCGAAGGGATAACCCTCAATGCAGGTCACTCGCCGCCGTAAACTCGTCGAGGAAGCCCGGATCAGCCTCATCAGCAGACGCATCGGCCGCCGGATACCGCTGTTGACGGCGGGCACCACCGCTGTCGCCCTCGTGGCCGCCGGTACGGCGCTCGCGCAGACCCACCAATTCGGCACGGACCAGGTCGGTCAGGTCACCGAGAACGGCCAGGTCGTCTCCAGCAACCAGTACATCGCCCCGTACGGCGACCGTCTGGTCATCAACCAGGGCAAGATCATGTCGTCCTCGGTCAGCCCGGACGGCACGCACATGGCCGCCTCGGTCACCGACGGCGGCGCGGCCCTGGCCATCGTGGACCTGAAGAACTGGAAGACGCAGCAGCTCGTCAGCAGCGCCGCGTCGTCGAACCCCCGCATCAGCAGCAACAACGTGGACCAGGAAGGCCCGACGTACTCGCCCGACGGCAAGCAGCTGTGGCTGGGCCAGCCGGACGGCTACACCGTGTTCACCGTGAACGCGGACGGTGGCGTCTCCAGCCCGCGGACCGTCGCCATCCCGGCGGACGGCTCCAAGCGCGCCCTGGTGGGCGAGGCCGTGTTCTCGGCCGACGGCAAGACCGTGTACTCCGCGGTCAACGGCCAGAACCGGGTCGTCTCCATCGACGCGGCCACCGGGACCATCAAGCGGAGCTGGGCCGTGGGCAACGCCCCGCGCGACATGGCCGTCGTCGGCGACAAGCTCTACGTCAGCAACGAGGGCGGCCGCCCGGCCAAGCCCGGCGAGCCCACGATCAACTCCTACGGTACGCAGGTACTCGCCGACCAGAAGACCGCCGCCACCACCAGCGGCACGGTCAGCGTCATCGACCTGGCGAACCAGGACGCCGCGGTCTCCAGCATCGAGGTCGGTCTGCACCCGACCGCCGTGTACGCCAAGAACGGCGTGGTCTTCGTCACCAACACCGCCGACAACAATGTGTCGGTCATCGACACGGCGAAGGACAAGGTCGTCCAGACCATCTCCACCCAGCCGTGGGCCAAGGCCCGGGTGGGCTACGAGCCCGACGCGGTGACCCTCACCGACGACGGCCACCTGCTGGTGACCCTCGGCCGCGCCAACGCCGTCGCCGTCTACAAGTTCACCTCCGCGCAGGAGCCGGTCTCTTACGTCGGCCTGCTGCCCACGGACTACTTCCCCTCGGAGATCACCACCTCGGGCAACCAGGTGTACGTCTCCAACACCCGTGGCGTCGACGCCCGCCGCAAGGCCACCGGCGGCCGTGGCACCCACGACACGACGTCGAGCGTGCAGAAGTTCACGCTGCCCGACGACAGCGTGATCAGGTCCTACACCGGCAAGGTCTTCAAGCAGAACGGCTGGAACGGCGAGTCCCTCAAGAAGACCGACGGTGCCCCGGCCAAGCCGGTGCCGGTCCCGGTCAAGCTCGGCGACCCCTCGACGATCAAGCACGTCTTCCTGCTCGTCAAGGAGAACCGGACCTATGACCAGGTCTTCGGTGACATTCCGAAGGGCAACGGCGATCCGTCGCTGACCGAGTTCGGCGAGAACGTCACGCCGAACCAGCACGCCCTGGCCAACCAGTTCGGCCTGTACGACAACACATACGACATCGGCACCAACTCCGCCGAGGGTCACAACTGGCTGATGCAGGCCGACAACCCGGAGTACACCGAGTCCTCGGCCGGTGAGTACACCCGCAGTTACGACACCGAGGACGACGCCCTCGGCCACCAGAAGACCGGCTTCATCTGGACCGGTGCGCAGGCGGCCCACAAGTCCGTCCGGAACTTCGGTGAGTTCCAGCAGTTCCTGACCAAGCCGTCGGGCGCCAGCTGGCAGAACCTGTACTGCGACACCAAGAACATGGCGGCGACCGGTCAGGACACCGCCTACCCGCTGAACTCGACCTCGCCGATCCCGTCGCTCAACGATGTGTCGGTGCACGGCTTCCCGAAGTTCGACACCAGCGTCCCCGACGTCTACCGGGCACAGATCTGGAAGAAGGACTTCCGGAAGAACGGTCCGGCGAACCTGAACATGTTCTGGCTCTCCAGCGACCACACCGGTGGCCCGGTGAGCCCCGCCTCCCAGGTCGCGGACAACGACCTCGCCGTGGGCCAGATCGTCGACGAGATCTCGCACAGCAAGTACTGGAAGGACTCGGCGATCTTCGTCGTCGAGGACGACTCCCAGGCGGGTCTCGACCATGTCGACGGCCACCGTGCCCCGGTCCAGATCATCAGCCCCTGGGCCAGGCACGGCGCGGTGGACAGCCACTACTACTCGCAGATCAACATGGTGCGAACCATCGAGCAGATCCTCGGGATCCAGCCGATGAACCAGAAGGACACCGCGGCCACCTCGATGGCCTCGGCGTTCACCCGGGACCCGGACTTCACGCCGTTCAAGGCGCTGCCCAACCGGACCTCGCTGACCGACGGTGTGAAGACCGCGCCCTCCTGTGGTCTGGACACCCCGGCGGCGCAGAGCCTGAAGGCGGCGGCCGTGCCGTCGTCCTCGGTGCCGGCGGATATGAAGAACGTCGCCGCCGAGTGGGACCAGTGGAAGTCGAAGCAGCGGCTGACCGGTCCCAACGCCGTTCCGGACTACGCTCCCCCCGCCCAGATGAACCACCTCACGTGGTACCAGACGCACAACTGGGCGAAGCCGTACCCGGGTGAGAAGAAGATCTACGCTCCTCAGGACGTGCCGGGCGCATACATCCCGTCGGCGGAGAACGACGGCTGACGCTCACACTCACGCTCCGGGTGGCCCCTGGCCGGCGTCATCGCCGGTCAGGGGCCACCCGCGTGGTGGCCCGCATCCTCTGTCCCGTGGCCTGTGCCGACTATCTCCCCACCTGGGTCACGAAAATCTATCCTGGCGGGAGTAGACATTGGGCGGTGGCGTGGTTATGGTTTCTCTCGTAGCCAGAGAGACAGCAGGGCCCGGCAGACACGAACTGCCGGGCAGCGTCAACCGCAGTTGCAGTACGCAGGACGGTGCGGCGGTGGAGTTTCGAAGCCAGGGTTGTTGCAGGACGGCGACGGGACTGGCGGCCGGACCGGGTGGCCCGCAGTGATCAGGGGCCGCCGCGAGCAGTACCGCAGTTCGCGCAGTAGCGCGCAGAACAGTAGTAGGTAAGTGATTGATCCCAGAGGGAAGAACGGAGGAGCCAAGCGCCATCAGGATCGCCCGGGCGGAGTCTTGAGCCCGGGTACCGCAGGACATCGATAGTGAGGTGGTCTCCGGTCAAGCAACCGCGATCCCCGCAGCCCCGACAACTTCCAGGTCGGGTCAGCGGACACAGAAGGCTGGCGCAGTACCAGGGCCGGCGGATGGTGTAGCAGTTCCTTCGGGGCCCGGGTGCCATATGGCACCCGGGCCCCTCCACCCGTTCCACAGAGAGGTGCAAATGACAGCAGGCGAATCGTTCGACCGTCTCGACGACGACGACTATCCCGCCTACACGATGGGCCGGGCCGCCGAGATGCTCGGCACCACGCAGGGCTTTCTCCGCGCCGTCGGCGAAGCCCGCCTCATCACCCCGCTGCGTTCCGAGGGCGGCCACCGCCGTTACTCCCGCTACCAGCTGCGCATCGCCGCCCGCGCCCGGGAACTCGTCGACCAGGGCACCCCCATCGAGGCCGCCTGCCGCATCATCATCCTCGAAGACCAGCTCGAAGAAGCCCAGCGCATCAACGCCGAGTACCGCCGCGCCGCCGCCTCAGAGGACCCGACGACCGCAGGCTGAGGTGGTCCGGTCCCGCCTGCGCGCGGAGCATACTGCGGGCCGGGCCCCGCGCTCGCCGAGCCGTATGTGACGACCGCTCTTGCTGGAACACTGTGCCGCAGGTGGGGCAATATCTATTGCCGCGAAACGAGGGTTGAATATGTCGCGCGGACAGTGTGTTTATCGCGGCGAACGAATTCGCTCCCTCGGCCGTACGCGGGCCAGTACCGCATGCTACTGTCGATCTCAGTTGCAGTTGTGGTTCCCAAAAACTTCGACGCTCGTGCCGGCATTTAGCTGCGGGAAGCGTTTTGTATTTCCGGTTGTTCTCCGGGCGGGGCATCATCACGGCGACCCGGTGTCCGTGGATTGCGGGTGCCGGCGTACTGCCCCACAAGGAGATATGACATGGCGTCTGGCACTGTGAAATGGTTCAACGCGGCCAAGGGCTTCGGCTTCATCGAGCAGGACGGTGGAGGTCCTGACGTGTTCGCCCACTTCTCGAACATCGCCGCCCACGGCTTCCGCGAGTTGCTCGAAGGGCAGAAGGTCACCTTCGACATCGCCCCGGGCCAGAAGGGCCCGACGGCCGAGAACATCGTTCCCGCCTGACGCTGACGCGCACTTCGTAGCTGGGGCCCGCATCCCTCGGGGCGCGGGCCCCAGCTACGGGCATTTCCCTCAGTGATGCCTCCTGTGGGGCCAGAACCGCTCCCAGCTCACTGCATGGCGTCTTCGATTTCGCATTCCATTTCGGCCCGTTCTTGTGATTCCCCGCGCGGCTCTTCCGCTGCGGGAATTCCTTGATACGTGCCGTATCAAGGAAGGTTCTCAAATGAACCCCACACGTACGAACCACCGCACCTCCCGGACCCGCCGCGCCAGCGGCCCCGCTTTCGACTCCGGCACCGGTTCGGGCCGGGGCAGTCGCTTCGGCTCGCCCGCCCCGAGCCGATCAGGGCGGCCGAGCCGCTCCGGTGGCCCGAGCCGCTCGGGTGGCCACGGTCGGCGGCCCGCCGCGGCCTCGGGCGAGTTCGCCCTGCCGAAGACGATCACTCCCGCGCTGCCCGCGGTCGAGGCTTTCGCCGACCTCGACATGCCCGCCCAGCTGCTGGCCGCGCTGACCGCGCAGGGCATGAGCGTCCCGTTCCCGATCCAGGGCGCGACCCTGCCCAACACCCTCGCGGGCCGCGACGCCCTGGGACGCGGGCGCACCGGATCCGGCAAGACCCTCGCCTTCGGCCTGGCTCTGCTGGCCCGCACCGCCGGACAGCGTGCCGAGCCCCGCCAGCCGCTGGCCCTGGTCCTCGTCCCGACGCGTGAGCTGGCCCAGCAGGTGACCGACGCACTCACCCCCTACGCCCGCTCGGTGAAGCTGCGCCTGGCCACCGTCGTCGGCGGAATGTCGATCGGCAGGCAGGCAGGCGCGTTGCGGGGCGGCGCCGAAGTCGTCGTCGCCACGCCGGGCCGGCTCAAGGACCTCATCGACCGCGGTGACTGCCGGCTGAACCAGGTCGCGATCACCGTCCTGGACGAAGCCGATCAAATGGCCGACATGGGCTTCATGCCCCAGGTCACCGCACTCCTGGACCAAGTGCGCCCCGAGGGCCAGCGGATGCTGTTCTCCGCCACCCTCGACCGCAACGTCGACCGCCTGGTCCGCCGCTACCTCACCGACCCCGTCGTCCACTCCGTCGACCCGTCGGCGGGCGCCGTCACCACGATGGAGCACCACGTGCTCCACGTGCAGGGCGCGGACAAGCACCGCACGACCATCGAGATCGCGGCCCGCGACGGTCGGGTGATCATGTTCCTGGACACCAAGCACGGCGTCGACCGGCTCACGCAGGACCTGCTGAACAGCGGAGTGCGGGCCGCCGCACTGCACGGCGGCAAGTCGCAGCCGCAGCGCACCCGGACCCTGGCCCAGTTCAAGACCGGGCACGTCACCGTGCTCGTGGCCACGAACGTCGCCGCCCGCGGCATCCACGTCGACGACCTCGACCTCGTCGTCAATATCGACCCGCCGACCGACCACAAGGACTACCTCCACCGCGGCGGCCGCACCGCGCGGGCCGGCGAGTCGGGCAGCGTCGTCACCCTGGTCACCCCCAACCAGCGCCGCGATATGAGCCGTCTCATGAGCGCCGCCGGGATCGTGCCCCGGATCACCCAGATCCGCGTCGGCGAAGAGGCCCTGAGCCGGATCACCGGCGCCCAGGCACCCTCCGGCATCCCCGTCACGATCACCGCGCCGGTGGCCGAGCGGCGTAAGCGCGGCGCATCCTCACGCGGCCGACGCAGCCCCGCCTCGGCTGCCCGACGCAGGACCGTACGGCAGACCTCCTTCGACGCGGCGGCGGCCTAGAAACTCCGTGATCAGGAAACTGACCCACCACTGTAGGAGGCACCTTTTGACGCTGGTCCAGCGCGTGTCCCCAGCCCACTCCAGCGGGCTTCCGTGATGCTCGCCGCCCCTGCCACCGTCTGACCGACGAGGGAGAGATGCCGTTCGGCGGTGGGAACCAGCGGGGGCAGCCGTTAACGGCTGCCCCCGCTGGGGAGTTGGGTGGTTCAGGTGGTGGGGAACTCCCCGCGCTTGACGGCGGAGACGAACGCCGACCACGCGGACGGCTCGAATACGAGCGCCGGGCCGTGCGGGTCCTTGCTGTCGCGGACGGGTATGACGGCGTGGCCTCGCGCGACTTCGAGGCATTCGCCCTGAGGTGTACTTCCGCCGCTGTAGCTGGACTTGTACCACCCGGTCAGGCGGGACGAGTCAGGGACCGTGTGTTTATTACTGACCATGTGCATGTTCCTCTGCTGCCGCCCTGACAAGGGCAAGTGATTCCCGTCGCGACATCGCATCGCTGAGAGCCAGAGCGTAAGCCGCCTGACTCTTGGCCACCAAGGCTGGATCATCAATCAGTTGGCCGACAACGAAACCTTCTGTATAGGCCACCGGGGCTGAGTCTTCGAAGGCCATGAGAGTGAGCAGGCCTTCCATGAGGGAGTGCGCCCCGGCGCCGTATGGAAGCACGTGGAGCCGTAGTCGCTTCCCTTCGGCCAAGTCTGCAATCTTTCGCAGCTGTTCAGCCATGACCTGTGGTCCTCCGACTTGGCGCCTGAGCACAGCCTCGTCGAGCAGCGTCCAAATTACCGGTCTTGGTGGCCCGTCCAGAAGCTGAGCACGGTGCGTCCGGGTGACAACGGCTTCGTCAAGTTCCTCGGCTGTCGGGTTGGGTTCGAAGGCGCCGAAAACGGCCCGCGCGTATTCGGGGGTCTGAAGCATCCCGGGGACCAGGCTGATTGCGAACTGCTGAATCAATGTGGCCTGTTGCTCCAGCTCGACCACAGACCCGAAGTTGGCGGCATAGCGCGACTCCAAGTCCTCCAGCCACCGCGCGAAGAATCCGTCCGTCCCCAGCGCCTGGTCGATTCGTACCGCGTCGTCCGGCCTCGGCAACCGCCTGCCCGCCTCGAAGTGACTGATCAGCGTGGGCGAGCACACCACGATCTCGCTCAGCGCCTCCTGTGTCATGTCGGCCGCTGTGCGGCGGAGCCGCAGCTCTTCCCCGTACTTCTCCCTGGGTGTGCGTGGCCTTCGATCCATCTTCATGGGCTGACTCCCCGAGTTGAAAGGTGCGTGGTCAGGCTCGCCCTGCTAGCAGCGTAGCCAGAACAACCACCACTCTGTGAGGAAAGCGCCACACAGCGTGAAGAAGCGCAAGACCCTCGCGACCGGGGTGCACCGGCCCGAGGGCGTGGCCCACCAGCTGACAGGAGCTGATGAACATGAAGGACCCTATGGGGCGGTTCCTCGCATGCGTGAGTGCACTTCTCGCCGTACTGCCGCCCGGCTGTCATCGGGCCGGGACCCGGGCGGTGATCCGCGGTGTGGTGGAGGTGCCCGGATGGGTGCGATGACCGGTCTGCGCCTGCTGCCGTGGTCGGATCCGGACGGCAAGCCGTGTTACCTGGCGTCGGACGACGGGACCAGCCCGCTGAGCCGACGTGCGGATGCGATCGAGGCCGTACAGGTGTCGATGGCGGCCGAACTCCTCCGGCACGCCCGGGTGTTGCTGGACGCCCCCAGGGCGGACAAGCGAGAACTCCGCTACCTCGCGGAGCGGCTGTGTGAGGCGCTGCGCGACGTGTTGCGGGTCGCCGAGAGCCGGGGCGCTCGCCTGCCCTCGTACGGCGAAGGCGACGACCCGGACGTGGGCACGGCGCCTGGCAGCGCTGCGGGGGCGTCGTGACCGACTGGCGAATCAATCCCGTTCCGGGCCGGGGCTTGCGCAGGGTGAACGGTGGGGAACTCGCGTTGCCGCTCCAACACAGGGCCGCGGGTGCCGTCCCGGCGGGTTCCCCGCCGGGACGGCACCCGCGTGCCATACGGTGTCGGCTCGGCTCAGGCGCAGTACTGCGCCTCCTTGCCGATCGAGCGGTACATGCAGTCCGCGTTCTCCACGAGTTGGAGCACCGCGTCGCGGTTGCGGCTGGTCTCGCGGTCGATGACCTCGTCGGGCGGGTAGAAGCCGCCGGCGCCGGAGGAGGTCGGGTACATCTCGAAGGTGTAGGCGAAGACCTTCTGGGTGCCCCACAGATAGTCGTCGATCGCGCCGTCGGTGATGTAGAGCTCGCTGGACTGCTCGGGGGTGTAGCCGTTGCTCGCGGCCATCTTCTTGCCGACCGCGGCGAAGGCGTCGTAGTCGTCCCGCGTCATGCCGGTGGTGGTCTCGTCGTACGTCCAGCCGAACGGCCACAGCACCAGTTCGCTATAGGTGTGGAAGTCGATCGCGGCCTTGATCTGCTGCTTGCCGCCGACGACGCGGCTGCGCGCGAAGTCGGCCACGACCTTCACCTCGGGGGCGGAGGCGGCGCTGGGCCCGCGGTAGGTCTCGGAGCCGGGCGATCCTGAAGAGCCGCCGCAGCAGCCCCATTTGAAGTCCCAGTTGCGGTTGAGGTCGGTGCCGACGGACGAGGAGCCGGAGTTGGGCTGGCGGTTCTTGCGCCAGCTGCGGTAGGAGCCGGTGGCGATGTCGTACTCGCCGCCGTCCGGGTTCACATCCGGGACGATCCAGATCTCCCGGCCGTTGACCGCGTTCGTGATCCGGGAGTCGCTGCCGTAGCCCTCGGTGAACTGCCGCACCAGATAGAGGGCCATCTCCACGGTCAGATGCTCACGCGCGTGCTGATGGGCGGTGAAGAGGACCTCGGGTTCGCTCTCGTCCGTGGCCACATTGTCGCTGATCTTGAGCGCGACGATATCGCGGCCCTCGTACGACTTTCCGATGACGCGCTTGCTGAGAATGGCCGGATACTTGGCCACCGCCGCGTTGATCTCGGCATTTGCCTCGGCGTAATTGTGGTATTTCGCATCGGCCGAGGGGAAGTCGAACGGCTTGGCGGACCTGCCCTGGCCGCGGTCGGGCGGGCCCGGGAGGGCGGTGAGCCGGTGGCCGAGCGTGCGCAGCCGCTCGGCCTGCGCCGCGTCGGCGGTGACGACCAGGGAGCGGGCGTCCACCTCGTCGATGGACACACCCGTGGCGGCGATCGCGGTGCGGGCGGCCGGGGTGGTGGGGCCGGAGACCTCGTACTGCTTCACGCTCGGGTCGGCTGCGGTCTCGGCGGCGGACGGGGCGGTGCGCCCGGTGCCGGGCCGGGGTGCGGGGTCGTCGGCCCGAGCTGCCATGGGTGCGGCGAGTGCGAGGGTGAGCAAGGCGGTGAGGGCGGTGGCCCGTCTGCCGCGAATGCGACGTCGCATGACATCTCCTGGGGGTTGGAACTGCTGCTAATTGACAGTGCTTGGGCGTGTTGGAGCGTGCAGGAGTGAGTGCTGCGGTGACGGCGGGTGGATTCGGGGGAACGGGAGTTCTTGCATCGAATGCGTGACCTTCCCGGGGGAGGCTCGTTGTGCGGGATGACGGATCTTCGGTATTGGGCGGGGGTGAGGAAAATGGGTGGCCGGCGGGAGGTGGCGGCGCCGTTCGTCGCGTCCGGGCCTTGTGGTGTGGCGATCCGTGCCCGACTGAAGACGCTCACGCCCGAAGATGAGAAGGTCCTGACGCTGCTGGGTGCGCACCTGGGCTCGCTCGCTTCGAAGGACCTCAAAGCGCGTTGCGTTGACGGTCTGGAGCACTCCGCTCGGACCTGGGCGGCCCGGAAGCGGGAATTGACGGCCGCCTCGTCGTCCCGGTGGGCGGGCAGCATCACGAAGGCCACTCACGATCAGTGGGCGCTTGTCCGGCGCGGGCAGTCGGCGTACGTCCAGTCTCTTGAAGCGAGCATCGGGACGCTTCAACGCCGTCTTTCCCTGCCGATCGGCGAGAGAGGAACCAGGCATTCGCCCGGCGGCTACCGGTCGGCGCACGAGTGGTTCCACAAGACACGCCGCCTGCACGCACTCGAAGACCGGCTCGTCTCCGTCAGCGCCGACCGTGAAGCCGGTGTCGTGCGTGTGTCGCGTGGCGGGAAACGTCTGTTGAAAGCCCGCCACAATCTCGGCAAGGCGGGGCTCACTGAGGCCAAGTGGCGTGAGCGATGGGAGGCGGAGCGCTGGTTCCTCCAGGCCGATGGCGAGTCCGGAAAGAGGTTCGGGAACGAGACGATCCGCGTCACGCCCGAGGGCGAAGTGAGCATCAAGCTCCCGTCCCCCCTTGCCGAGCATGCGAACGCGGGACACGGCCGGTACGTCCTCGCCGCGAAGGTCCGCTTTCCCCACCGGGGCACCGAGTGGGCCGACCGTGTCGCCGCGAACCGGGCTGTTGCCTACCGCATCCACTACGACGTACAACGCGGACGCTGGTACCTCACCGCGTCCTGGACGTTCCCCGTCGCCAAGACGATCCCGCTCGATGACGCACTTGCCGACGGAGTGATCGGCGTGGACACCAACGCCGATCACCTCGCCGCCTGGCGACTGGACACCCACGGCAACCCCATCGGTCATCCGCGCCGATTCTTCTACGACCTGTCCGGTTCGGCCGACCACCGCGACGCCCACGTCCGCCACGCCCTGTCCCGGCTGCTGAACTGGGCCAAGACCTGCGGCGTCAAAGCCATCGCCGTCGAAGACCTCGACTTCACCGCCGAGAAGACGCGGGAGAAGCACGGGCGCAGGAAGCGCTTCCGCCAGTTGATCTCCGGTATGCCCACCGGCAGGCTCCGCGCCCGGCTCACGTCGATGGCCGACTCCACCGGAATAACCATCATCGCTGTGGACCCGGCCTACACCTCGAAGTGGGGCGCCCAGCACTGGCAAAAGCCGCTCACCACCAAGAACCGTAAGACGACCCGTCACGATGCCGCGAGCATCGCGATCGGGCGACGCGCCCAAGGGCATCCGATCCGGCGACGGACGGCACCGCCCCCTGCTCACCAGAGTGATGTGCAGGGGCATCGGACCGTCCAGGCCGGTGTGGAGGCTCCTGTGCGTGAGGGAACCCGCCCCCGCATTCCAGGACCACGCACACGATGCGTGCCGCCGGACACGGAGAGAACGCGGGCAACCAGGACACCCAAAACCGTTCGGGATGTCCGTAGTGACCAGGTGTGGGTACAAGACTCACTCCTTCTCACTAATGAGGAACGGTGAGGGGCGAGCGACTGCTGCGCCAGTGTTCGGCCATGCGCATGACATGCGCAAGGGTGGGAAATGGTCGATGCCGAAGGAATCTCTCATCGAGGGAAGGAACCCCCCGCATGAACAGATCTCTCGTCGGTGCGCTCTCGGCCCTGTTACTGGGCGGCGCGACCCTCGTCGGCGCGGGTGCGGCACCCGCGACGGCCGCGTCCCCCGCCAAGGCCCCGAAGGCGGTCGACTTCGCGGGCACGGTGGCGCTCAGCAACTGCTCCGGCTCCGTCGTCCGGACGCCGGGCTCGGCCGACAGCGACCCCGCGCTCGTGCTCTCCAACGGCCACTGCCTGGAGAGCGGCTTCCCTGGCGCGGGAGAGGTGATCGTCGACCAGCCGTCGAGCCGGAGCTTCACCCTGCTGACCGCCTCGGGTGGCAGCGCCGGCACCGTACGCGCGAACAAGGTCGCGTACGCGACGATGACCGACACCGACATCTCGCTGTACCAGCTGACGTCCACATACGCCCAGATCCAGTCGGCGTACGGCATCAAGGCACTAACGCTGTCGGACAGCCACCCGACCCAGGGCTCCGCCATCAATGTGGTCTCCGGCTACTGGAAGAAGATCTACTCCTGCAATATCGACGGATTTGCATACCGGCTTAAGGAGGGCGACTGGACCTGGAAGGACTCGGTCCGCTACACCTCCGCCTGTGACACGATCGGCGGAACCTCGGGCTCTCCCGTCGTCGACCCGGCGTCCGGCAAGGTCGTGGCCGTGAACAACACGGGCAACGAGGACGGCGCCCGCTGCACCCTCAACAACCCGTGCGAGGTGGACGAGAACGGCGCGGTGACGGTGCGCAAGGGCATCAACTACGCCCAGGAGACGTACGGCATCACCAAGTGCGTGACCACCGGCAACAAGATCGACCTGAACCTGGCGGGGTGTGTGCTGCCCAAGCCGTAGCGAACACCAGTGCGCCGGTGTGCCCCGCCCATCGCGGGCGGGGCACACCGGCGCACCTCGAACCTTCGTTCCCGCTCTGTGGCCTAGAGCCCGTGGACGTGCGGGCCGACCGCCTTGGACCAGGCGTTCCCGCTGGCCGCGTCCCAGTTGGTGGACCAGGTCATCGCGCCGCGGATGCCGGGGTAGGTCTTGGACGGCTTGAAGGAGCCGCAGCCGGAGCCCTTGGCGAGGCAGTCGAGGGCGTCGTTGACCACGCCGGGCTCGACATAGCCGGAGCCGGCGCCGCTGGTGGAGGCGGGCACGCCGATGCCGACCTGGGACGGGTCGAGCCCGTTCTCCAGCTGGATACAGGCGAGCGCGGTCAGGAAGTCGACCGAGCCCTGGGAGTAGACCTTGCCGTCACAGCCCTGCATCGAGCCGCTGTTGTAGTACTGCATGTTGACGACCGTCAGGAAGTCCTTGATCCCCAGGGCGGTCTTGAAGTACTCGGTGGACGCCGACTGCATGTCGATCGTCTGCGGCGCCATGGTGACCACGACATCGCTCTTCTTGTCGTGGACGGCCTTGAGCGCCTTGGTCATGTAGGTGGAGTTGACGCCGTTCTCCAGGTCGATGTCGACGCCGTTGAAGCCGTACTTGTCCATCAGACCGGTGATGGAGGAGGCGAAGGCGTCGGCCGAGGCGTCGTCGCTGACCGAGATCGTGCCCTTCTCGCCGCCGACGGAGATGATCACTGACTTGCCGGCCGCCTGCTTGGCCTTGATGTCGTCCTTGAACTGCTGCTCGTCGCTGTAGCCGGTGGCGGGGTCGAGCTTGAAGTCGACGGCTCCGGGCGAGCCGGTGGCGTCCGCGAAGGCGACCGCGATGATGTCGTAGTCGTCCGGGACGTCCGAGAGCTTCTGGGTCGTCGCGCCGTTGTCGAAGTTCTGCCAGTAGCCGGTGACGGCGTGCTCCGGGACGGCGGCGGCGCTCTGGCCGGCGTCGGAGTGGTCCTCGGACGCGTTGGCCGAACCCGCGGATATCAGCCCTCCAGCAGCGAGGGCGACGACGGCGGCGGCTCCGAGCAGCCGCTTGGTGAACTGTGCGCGTACCACGACAGCCTCCGTAGGTGGGGGGAGAGGTGTGGGGGTGGTGTTGCGAATGCGTGGTCAGGGGCCCCTGTGGCGTGCGTATAAGGTGGTCCAGACCAATGCCGTTGTCAACCCCACGCGACATCTTCCCCGCACGGGAGGGTGAAAAATGCGGATGAGGGGGCCAAGAGCGGTTGCGCTCCCGGCCCCCTTGGGCCTTCCGGCGGAAGGCGCCGCGTCACGCTACGGCAGACCGTGCACCTTGGGGCCCACCGCGCTCGACCACGCGTTGCCCGCCGTCGCGTCCCAGTTGGTGGACCAGGTCATCGCGCCGCGCAGACCCGGGTAGGTCCTGGACGGCTTGAAGGAGCCGCAGTTCGTGCTGCGGGCCAGGCAGTCCAGGGCGTTGTTCACGATCGACGGGGAGACATAGCCGCCGCCCGCGGCCCGCGTCGAGGCGGGCAGGCCGAGGCCCACCTGGGACGGGGACAGACCGCCCTCCAGCTGGATGCAGGCGAGCGCGGTGAGGAAGTCGACCGAGCCCTGGGAGTAGACCTTGCCGTCACAGCCCAGCATCGAACCGCTGTTGTAGTACTGCATATTGACCACCGTCAGGATGTCCTTGATGTTCAGCGCCGTCTGGAAGTAGGCGTTGGATGTGGACTGCATGTCGATGGTCTGCGGGGCCATGGTGATGACCAGGCCGGACCCGGCCTTCGCCGACAGGGAGCGCAGCGCCTGGGTCATATAGGTGGCGTTGAGGCCGTTCTCCAGGTCGATGTCGACGCCGTTGAAGCCGTACTCCCGCATCAGGGCGTACACGGAGTCGGCGAAGTTGTTCGCGGAGGCCGAGTCGTTGATGGAGACCGTGCCGTTCTGGCCGCCGATCGAGATCACCACGGACTTGCCGGCCGCCTGCTTGGCCTTGATGTCGTCCTTGAACTGCTGCTCGCTGCCGTAGCCGACGGCGGGGTCGAGCGTGAAGTCGACGGCCCCCGGGGTGCCGGTGGCGTCCGCGAAGGCCACCGCGATGATGTCGTACTGGTCCTGGACGTCACGCAGCTTCTGCACGGCCGCGCCGTTGTTGAAGTTCTGCCAGTAGCCGGTGACCGCGTGCTTGGGCACGGCGCCGCCACCGCCTCCGCCGCCTCCGGCCGTGGTCGTGCCCGTGATGGCGGACGACCTCGGCGACTCGCCCGCCGCGTTGGTGGCGGTGACCTGGAACTGGTACGAGGTGGACGGCGCCAGGCCCGTCACGGTCGCCGAGGTGCCGCCGGTCGAGAGCACCTTGGAGCCGTCGCGGTAGACGTTGTAGCCGGTCGCGCCGGAGACCGGGGACCAGGACAGATCGATGGCGGACGAGGTGGCGGTGCCGGTCCGCAGCCCGCTCGGCGCGCCCGGCGCCGGGTCGCCGGGGTCGCCGCCGGGGCCGGCCAGGCTGATGTCGTCGGCGTAGTAGGCGGGCTGGCCGTACCAGCCGTGGGTGTAGACGGTCACCGAGGTGGTGTTGGGGCCGGTGGTGAAGCCGGTGCTGAGCTGCTGCCAGCCGGGCGCGGAGGCCGTCCAGGTGGAGACGTCGGTGGTGCCGGTGCCGCTCGCGCCGAGGTACACATAGCTGCCCTGGACCCAGGAGCTCAGGGTGTACGCGGAGTTGGGCTTGACGGCCACGGTCTGGGCGCAGCGGGCGTTGTCCGAGCCCGCCGGGGTGGCCTTGAGGGCGGCCGAGCCGCTGTGGACGGGGCTTGCGACGGTGGTGCCGCTTCCGGCCGAGCAGGTCCAGCCGCTGAGGCCGGATTCGAAACCGGGGTTCTGGGCGAGGTTGGCGGCCGCGGCGCCCGCGGCGGTGCCGCCGCCGAGGGCGACAAGGGCGGTGGCACCCAGCGCGGTCGCGGCGAACGCGCCGGTCAGCCGGGCGAGTCGGCGTCTGAGTCGGGTGGTGCGGGGGCGTGGGGCACGGTCCATGACTGCCTCCGTGGGGGAATCCGTTGGGAAGCCGGTGTGAAGGAGGAGATTGCGGACGGTGGCCACCGTATGAACGTAAAGTGGTCCAGACCAATGGGCTTGTCAAGAGGATGCGCGCACTGAAGGATCGGGCCCGGGGTGCGTAACCCAGAGGAACTGTTCTCTCACGCTGTTTTCGTGGATAAAGTGACGACGCACCAGGACAGGGGCAGTAAAGAGACAGGGGCAGTAAAGACCTGCGGCCGCCGCCGCTCGGCGCCGATGTGAGACGGGGTAGCCGACGTGCCCACCGCGATAGCAGTCACCGGCCGCGAGCTGGTTCTTCCGCCACCCGACGGGCAGACCCCGTCGGCCGTAGTGCTCCGCCCGCCGGACGCACAGTCGCTCGACGACGCCCTCGCCGAGGTCGCGACCCTCCTCGATCAGCAGGGCTATCTCGTCGTGCTCTACCCCGCCGCGACCCCCGCGGCCGTGGTCCGCCGGCTCCACACCGTGCGCTCCGTCCTGGAGAGCGACCGGATGGCGCTGCTGCCGCTCGAACTGCCCCCGCTCGCCGTCGCCGTGCTGGCCCGTCAGCTGCGCCAGCTGTCCATTTCGGACTTCAGCCCCGGTGTGCTGGCGTGCGCCGCCCGGCTGCTCTCCCACTACATCCACGCGGGCGCCCTGCTGGGCAGCGTGGCCAGGCTGGACCGGGTCCCGGTCAGCCTCACCTCGCACGTCAAGTCATGGATGCCCGGCGCCCACTTCGGAGTGCTCGCCCATCCCACCCCGCACCTGGTCAAGGTCGGCGGCGCGACGGAGCTGCCCGCGCCCGGGTACCTCACCGCCATGACCGTCGCCCGGGGCCAGCTGGGCAGCCATGGCTACGGGGGCGGCGGCGCGGGCCACGACGACTGGGTCACCGGCGCCCTCGCCCCCGCCTGGGGCGTACGAGGCGTGGAGGAGGTGCCGCTGCCCGCCGAGTCGGCGCGCTGGTGGGGCACTCCGAAGCTGATCGAGTTCGCCGCGGCCATCCCCGACCTCTCGGTCCTCTACCAGCTCGTGGCCTCCGTACGGAGAGAGGAATGCCACTGGTGCGGTTTCGAACTCATCGGCGACCGCTGTGCCTTCTGCTCCTGCCCGGTGGCGCGCGGCGATGAGATCCCCGCACTGCTCACGTCCCAACGTCCCGCCCTGACCAGCCGGTAACGTCCCCGAACGAGGTTGTGCGTCCCATGAATTCACGCCAGCGCCGCGGAGTCATCCTGCTGCTCCTGTCGGTCCTGTGCGCCGTCGGCGCCTTCGCCGGAGTTCTCTCCGTCATCGACGACGTGGAGTCGAAGGTCGGCCCCGAGACCACGGCCTACAAGCTCACCTCGGACGTCAAGCCCTACAAGGCGCTGGACGCGGGGGAGTTCGAGAAGGTCTCGATGCCCAAGCGCTATGTGCCCTCCACCGCCGTCACCGATCTCGACGAGCTACGCGGGAAGATCGCGGTGACCCAGCTGACCAAGGGGTCGCTGCTCCAGCGGGACATGATCGTGGACCGGCCCGCGCTGAAGGCCGGACAGCAGGAGATCGCGATCATGGTCGACGCGGCCACCGGCGTCGCGGGGAAGATCACCCCGGGCGCGCGGGTCAACATCTACGCGACCTTCGAGGGCAGCACCCAGGGCGAGGCGCCGGTCTCCAAGCTGATCGTCGCGGGCGCCGAGGTGCTCGACCTCGGCAAGATCACCGCCCTGGAGCCCGACCAGGACGACAAACGGCGGATCAACGAGGCCGTGCCGATCACCTTCGCGCTCGACACCAAGAACGCCCAGCGCGTGGCCTACGCCGAATCCTTCGCCTCGCATGTGCGGCTCGCGCTGGTCGCCCCAGGCGGGGGCTCCTCGATAGGCCCCGGCGACCGCACCTACACCCTCGACGGCGACAAATGAGTGAGGAGGTGCCGCGGTGACGATCAGGATTCTGCCGGCCGTCGGCGACCCCGACGCCGCCCGCTCCCTGAGCGGGCTGCTCGGCCAGCTGCCCGGTGTCGAACCGACGGCGCCGGTGGGCGATTCGACCCTGCTGCTCGACACCCTCGCATCGCTGGCCGCCGCCTCCCTGGAGGAGCTGCCGGAGGTCGTCCTCGTCCATGAGCGGATCGGCCCGGCCCCCGCGCTGGAGCTGATCCGCGAGATCGCGCTGCGCTTCCCGGCGGTGGGCGTGGTGCTGGTCACCGCCGACGCGGGGCCCGCGCTGTACTCGGCCGCCATGGACGCGGGGGCCCGCGGCATCGCCGGAATACCGCTGTCGTACGACGAACTGGCCGCCCGAGTCCAGGGCGCCGCCCAGTGGGCCACCGGCGTCCGGCGCCATCTCGGGGGCGGCGGCGATCCGTTGGCCGCCGGGCCCGGCGGCAAGCTGGTCGCGGTCGCGGGCGCCAAGGGCGGGGTCGGCACCACCGTGACCGCCGTTCAGCTCGCGCTCGCCGCGCGGGCCGCGGGCCGTAAGGTCGCGCTGGTCGACATGGACCTCCAGTCCGGCGACATCGCCTCGTACCTCGACGTCCAGTTCCGGCGCTCGATCGCCGATCTGGCGCAGATCAGCGACATCTCGCCGCGGGTGCTCCAGGACGCGGTGTTCACCCATCAGACCGGGCTCGGGCTGCTGCTCGCACCGGGCGAGGGCGAGCGCGGTGAGGAGGTGACCGACGGCACCGCCCGCCAGGTGATCGGCGCGCTGCGGTCGCGCTTCGAGATCGTGATCGTCGACTGCGGTACGCAGATGACCTCCGCGGGCGCCGCCGCCGTGGAGACCGCGGACATCGCGCTGCTGGTCACCACCCCGGACGTGGTCGCGGTGCGCGCCGCCAAGCGCATGGTCAGGCTCTGGGACCGGCTCCAGATCCGCAAGGCGGAGGAGACCGTGACCGTGGTCAACCGGCACACCCGCAGCGCGGAGATCCAGCCGCAGCTGGTCCAGCGGGCCACCGGGACGACCGTGGCGCGCACGGCGATCCCGGCCGGTTTCAAGGAGCTCCAGCCCGCCGTCGACTCCGGCCGGATGCAGGACCTGGACGCCAAGTCGGCCGTCAAACAGGCGCTGTGGGGGCTGGCCGGGGAGCTGGGCCTGGTCGAGGCCGCGCCCCCGGGCGGCGGCGGCCGCCGCGCCGCCCACCGGGGCGGCCACGCGGCCGGGGGCGGCGGCGAGCGCGCCCTGCCGGGGCTGCGGCGGCGCCACGCCATAGAGGCGGGCGGCGACGCGGCGCAGGGCAGCGTGGGCGACGGCACCGACGCGCTCAACGAGCTCGCCCCGCCGTCCACCAAGGGGTTCCTGCGCAAGCGGGGCGGCGACCGCGGCCAGGTGACGGTCGAATTCCTCGGCGTCCTGCCGCTGGTGCTGATCGTCCTCGCGGTCGTCTGGCAGCTGGTGCTGGTGGGCTATACCTACTCACTGGCCGGCAACTCGGCCGACAAGGGCGCCCGCGCGGGCGCCGCCAAGGGCGCGGGCGCCTGCCAGGACGCGGCGAGCAAGGACATCCCCGGCTCCTGGAGCGCCGATATCGACTGCGCCGGCGGCGACGGCTCGGTCTACAAGGCCACGGTCGAGCTGCACGTCCCGATCCTCTTCCCCGGCGCCGCCGACTTCCCCTGGACGGTCACGGGCACCGCGGGCGCGGCGGACGAGACCGACCTGGCGGGCGGAGGAGGCTGAGATGACCCGTCACCGCGTGCGCGTGCGGCGCGCCTCCGGCCGGGACCGGGGGTCCGCGTCCATCGAGTTCCTCGGCTTTCTGCCGATCCTCATCCTCGTCGCGCTCGCCGCCGTACAGCTCGGCATCGCCGCCTACGCCGCGCAGCAGGCCGGGACCGCGGCGCGGGCGGCGGCGCGGACGGCGTCGCTGGACGAGCCGCGGACCAGTCCGCAGGCCGCCGGGCTGGCGTCGATGAGCGGATGGCTGGCCGACGGGGCGAGCATCGGCAGCGGCGGCTGCGGCGGCGGGGAGGCGCGGGCCACCGCGACCGTGGAGATCCCCTCCGTCATCCCCGGCTTCGACTTCGGCAGCGCCGAGAAGAGCGCCACCATGCCCTGCGACGAAGGAGACGGCGGTGCGGGCCGTGCGGCCCAGGCCGCGTTGGGAGGCGGCCGATGAGCCTGCGGTCCCGTATCACCGCGCCCGAGGGGACCCCCGAGGGCGGCGGACGCCAGGACGGGCACCTCGTCTCCGCCTACCGCGCCAAGCTGCTCGAGGAGATCGACCTCGCGGAGATGTCCTCGCTCTCCACCGCCGAGCGCCGCTCCCGGCTGGAGCGCGTGCTCGGCCACATCATCAGCCGCGAGGGCCCGGTGCTGTCCACCGCCGAGCGCTCCCAGCTGATCCGCCGGGTGGTGGACGAGGCGCTGGGCCTCGGGGTGCTCGAACCGCTCCTGGAGGACGCCTCCATCACCGAGATCATGGTCAACGGCCCGGACCAGATCTTCGTGGAGCGCGCGGGCCGGGTCGAGCTGGTCCCGGTCCGCTTCGCCTCCGAAGAGCAGCTGATGCAGACCATCGAGCGCATCGTCTCCACGGTCAACCGCCGGGTGGACGAGTCGAATCCGATGGTCGACGCCCGGCTCCCGTCCGGTGAGCGGGTCAACGTGATCATCCCGCCGCTCGCCCTCACCGGCGCCACGCTCACCATCCGCCGCTTCCCCCGCGCCTACACCCTCCATGAGCTGATCGGCATGGGCACGCTGGACGAGCAGATGCTGATGCTGCTCGCGGCGCTGGTGCGGGCCAAGTTCAACGTCGTGGTCTCCGGCCCCACCGGCTCCGGCAAGACCACGCTGCTCAACGCGCTGTCCGGGCTGATCCCGGACGGGGAGCGCATCATCACCGTCGAGGACGCCGCCGAGCTCCAGCTTCAGCAGACGCATGTGATCCGGCTGGAGTCCCGGCCGCCCAACGTCGAGGGCAAGGGCCGGATCACCATCCGCGACCTGGTCCGCAACTCCCTCCGGATGCGCCCCGACCGCATCATCGTCGGCGAGGTGCGCGGCGGCGAGACCCTCGACATGCTCCAGGCCATGTCCACCGGCCATGACGGTTCGCTGGCCACCGTCCACGCCAACAGCGCCGAGGACGCGCTGATGCGGCTCCAGACGCTCGCCTCCATGTCCGATGTGGCCATCCCCTACGAGGCGCTGCGGGACCAGATCAACAGCGCCGTGGACTGCATCGTCCAGCTGGTCCGGCACGCCGACGGCTCCCGGCGGATCAGCGAGATCGCGCTGCTGGACAGCCATGGCCACGATACGTACCGGCTCGCCACCGTCTGCCGCTTCAACGCCCAGCCCATGGGCGCGGACCGGGTGGTGCACGGGCGGTTCGGCTACTTTCCGCTGCCGGAGCGGGTCGCCGAACGGCTGCGGCTGGCGAGCGAATCGGTGCCGCCCGCCTTCGGGGTGGCCGCCTTTCCGGCGCAGCTGGCCACCCGCGCCGCCGGATACGACCCGCACGACCGACCCCCGTTCGACCGACCCCCGTACGACCCCAGGGACCGGAGGTAGCAGGGCCCATGGACCATCTCGCGACGGCGGCCCTCGGCGCGACGCTGGTGTGCGGCGCGCTGGGCGTCGTGGGCGTGCACACCTTCGTCCGCGGCAAGGAGCAGCAGCGCGCGCTGATCGACCGGCTCTCGGAGACCGGCCCGCTGCCGGGCACCGGCCGCCCGCGCCGCTTCGCCCGGGTGGACCGGCGGCTGCGCACCACCTCCCTGGGCCGGAAGCTGGAGCTGCGGCTGGCGGCCACGGGCCTGGAGATCACGCCCGGGGAGTTCTTCGTCTACACGGCGGGGGTGGCGGCCGGGCTGTGGCTGGTCGCGGCGTCCTTCCTCGCGGCGTTCTTCGGGCCGATAGCGGCGGTGGTCGCCGTCTGGGGGTCGTTCGCGTTCCTCAGCTGGCAGCGCCAGAAGCGGATAGAGCGCTTCATCAACCAACTGCCGGAGCTGTCACGGATCCTGGCCAACGCCACCCAGGCCGGCCTCGCGCTGCGCACCGCGCTCGGCATGGCGGCGGACGAGATGGAGGCGCCGGCGGGCGAGGAGCTGGCCAAGGTCGCGGCCAAGCTGGCCGTCGGCCACTCGATCGACGACGCACTGGAGGAGCTGGCCGAGCGGCTGCCCTCCCGGGAGCTGGTGGTGCTGGTCACCACGCTGGTGCTGTCCAACCGCGCGGGCGGGACCGTGGTGAGCTCGCTGCGCAACCTCACCCAGACGCTGGAGGAGCGCAAGGAGACCCGTCGGGAGGTGCGCACCCAGCTCTCACAGGTGACCGTCACCGCCTATGTCGTACCGCTGCTGGGGATCGGGACGCTGCTGCTGATGAACCGGATCTCGGCCGGTTCACTGGACCGGATGACCTCGTCCTTCTGGGGGCAGGCCGCGGTGGTGGTGGCCTTCGGCCTGTACGGGATCGGCTTCTTCCTGATCCGCCGGATGTCCAAGATCGACGTCTGAGACCGTCCGGGACCGTCCACGACCGAATACGGGCGAATCCAGAAAACAGGAATCCAGGAAAAGGGGACACAGGGAGATGGCACTGCTGCTGGCGCTGGCGGCCGGTCTCGCGGTGGCGGGCATCGCCTACGGCATCGCGCTGTACCGCAGCGAGGCCAAGCTGCCCAGCGATCTGGCGGTGGCCCTCGAGGTCGGCTCGAGCCGTACGACCGTGGTCGGCTCGGCCGTGGACCGGCTGGGCATGCGCTACGCCCCGCTGGTGCTGCGGCTGATGGGCGACAAGCGGGTGGCCAGGGTGCGCCGCCGGATCGATCTGGCGGGCAACCCGGGCGGTCTGACGGTGGATCGCTACGCGGCCCGGCGGGCGGTCTACGGGACGCTCGGCTTCGGCGGGGCGCTGGTGATGCTGATCAAGGGTCAGGTGCTGCTGGCGCTGTTGCTGGTGGCGTTCGGCCTGTTCTGGATCGAGGTGGGCATCTGGGCGGCGGTGCGGGAGCGCAAGGACGCGATCGAGCGGACGCTTCCGGACTTCCTGGACGTTCTGGCCGTCGTGGTGAGCGCCGGGTTGAGCTTCCGTCAGGCCCTGGACCGGGTCGCGGAGAAGTATGAGGGCCCCTGGGCGGATGAACTTCGCATCACACTTCGGCAAATGGACATGGGTGTCAGCCGCCGTCAGGCGTTCGAGGAGCTACGTAAACGTAATGACTCGGAACAGGTCGCGCAGTTCGTCACCGCCCTTCAGCAGGGCGAGGAACTGGGCGCTCCGATTGTCGAGACGTTGATCGCCATTGCGAATGACATGCGCCGTACGGATGCGCAGAACGCCCGGCGGCGCGCGGCGCGCGCGGTGCCGAAGGCGACCATGGTCATCACGACCTTCATGGTGCCCGGAACCATGGTGCTGCTCGTCGCCGGGTTCTTCATCGGCTCCGGCACCGACTTCGGCTCGGTGACGGGGGACTGACGGTCTCTTTTAGGTGAAGCTCCTTCGCGGTTGCAATTGAATGTGGGACAGTCGTCGGCGGAGAACTCCTCGCTGCCGGAGGGGGTGAGACGGATGCGCGATCGCGGTTGGTCGTCACGTCCACGGTTCGAACGTGGTGAACGGGGAAGGCAATGCTTCCTGGGGCACTGTTCCGAGACGGCTGTTTCGGCGTACTTTGCTCGTGTCGCGAGCGACACCACGGGGGTTGAGTCGCCGGACCACACAGGGACGGCAGCCCATGGAGGGGAACACAATGGGGAAGCGCGTCATGCGGAACGATCGGGGGCAGACCTCGATCGAATACCTGGGCATCATCGCCGTCGTGGTGGCCATCGTGCTGGTCCTGTCGACCACGGACTTCGGCAGCATGATCGCAAACGCCATTTCCGACAAGATCTCACAGGTCGTCGGCATCTGACCGGTCCCGTGACAGCGCGCCGAGATCTCAGGAGCGACGCGGGGCAGGCGTTTCCGATCTACATCACGGCGGTGGCGGGCCTGCTCTTCCTCGCGCTCGCCCTCTTCGTCGTCGGCCAGGCCGGAGCCACCCGCAACGGCGGGCAGACCGCCGCCGACGCGGCGGCCCTCGCGGCCGCCCAGGACTACCGCGACCAGCTGCGCAAGGGGTTCCTGGAGGCGATCGCGAACGGCAGCGCATGGGACGACCTGCTGGACGGACGGGGACTGGGCGGCACCAACGCATGTGATCAGGCGCAGTGGTTCGCCGACCAGAACGGCGCGGATGTGACCGACTGCCGCGGGCCCGACTTCCTGCCGACGTCCTTCACCGTCACCGTCAGGACCCACAAGCCCGTGGGCAAGACCGTCATCCCCGGCACGGAGAGCAAGCACGCGGAGGCGACGGCCAAGGCCGTCGTCACCCCGCGCTGCACCGCCGAGCCGCCCGCCCCGCCGAGCGGGCGACCCGGCGACGGCGGTGACGGTGGTGACGGCGGCAAGGGCGGCGGCGGTGGCAAGGACGGCGACGGTAAGGACGACGGCAAGGGCGGCGACGGCGGTAAGGACGACGACAAGGACGACAAGCCGCCCATCGACCTCCTCTGCGACGGAATCGACCTGACCATCGACCCGACGCGGCTCGATCTCTTCCCCGACGCCAAGGATCTCTTCTCCGTGCACCTCGCCGACTGACGGCAGACTGACGAGCGAACGAAGAGCAAAGGACAGCGAGCGATGAGCATTCGGCACACGACGAAGGCCCGGAGGGGGGCCGCCGCGACGGCGCTCGCCGCGGCCCTGGCCCTCGCCGTGGCCGGGTGCGGCAACGGCGACGGCGACAAGGCGCCCGACGACGGCGCGGGACGGGCGTCCACCGCGGCCAAGGACGACGGCGACGAACAGCAGCCCGCGGCGGACTCCTCCAAGACCATCGGCGAGATGAAGGGCCCCGGCGGGATCGTCGTCACCCTGCACTCCGCGGTCCGCGACGACGGCGGCTTCGTCACCGTCAGCGCCACCGTCACCAACCACGGCAGCCGGCTCTTCAACGCGATCGACTGGCGCTCGAAGGAGACCGAGGTGAAGTCCCTCTCGTCCGTCTCCGGAGCGTCCCTCGTCGACGAGAAGGGCAAGAAGCGCTATCTCGTCCTGCGGGACACCGACGGTCAGTGCTTGTGCACCACCGGGCTCTCCGGGATCAAGCCCGATGAGAGCCGTCCGCTGTTCGCACAGTTCCCGGCCCCGCCGAAGAATGTCACGGAGGTCGACTTCCAGATCCCGACCATGCCGTCCGTCGGCATCACCCTCTCCGGATGAGCCGCGCCATGACACCGCAGACGACGGCCCGCCCCGCGCGCCGCGGCCCCGTGCTCGCCGCGCTGGCCTCCACCGTGCTCCTGGTCACCCTCACGGCCCCGGCGCCGCCCGCCCACGCGGACAGCGGTCCCGGCGCGCCCGCCGACACCACCCCGCCGATGAAGATCGACGCCAAGGACTCCGATCTGCGGATGCCCGAGGGCGCCAAGCTGGCGCCCGGCCGGGTCCTGGACATCAAGTCCGTGGTCGAGACGGACGACGGCGACGAGCGGCGGGAGGACACCAACGCCAAGGTGAAGTTCGCCCTCCAGGCCGAGGTGCTCTTCGGCAAGGACAGCGCCAAGCTGGGCGGCGCGGCGCGGTCCCGGATCAAGGAGATCGCCTCCGAGGTCGAGCGGCAGGACGCGAAGAGCGTCCGCGTCTTCGGCTTCACCGACGACCTGGGCTCCGCGGGCCATGGGATCGTGCTGTCGAAGCAGCGGGCCAACGCGGTGCAGCAGGCGCTCGCCGAGGATCTCGACCCCTCGGTGAACTACGAGATCCGGGGCTACGGCGAGCAGTACCCGATCGCGGACAACGCGACCGAGGAGGGGCGCAAGCGCAACCGCCGGGTGGAGGTCAGCTTCCCTCGAACCGGCTGACGCCCGGCTGACCCACGGTACGGAGCCGCACACCGCCGCTTCCCCCTCCCCGCCCCTTCCCACAACTGTGGCTCCGCCCCAGCCCCCGAACCGGGGCTCCGCCCCGGACCCCGCTCCTCAAACGCCGGAGGGGCTGGAAAGCGGGGCTCGGCCCCGGACCCCGCTCCGCTATCGCCGGAGGGGCTGGAAAGCGGGGCTCGGCCCCGGACCCCGCTCCTCAATCGCCGGAGGGGCTGGAAAGCGGGGCTCGGCCCCGGACCCCGCTCCTCAAACGCCGGAGAGGCTGCAAAGCGATGCTCGGCCACCGAGCCCGCTATCGCCGGAGGGTGGAAGGCGATGCTCGGGCCCGGAGCCCGCTATCGCCCGAGGGGCTGGAAGCGGGGCTCGGCCCCGGACTCCGCTCCGCTATCGCCGGAGGGGTTGGAAGGCGATGCTCGGGCCCGGACCCCGCTATCGCCCGAGGGGCTGGAAGGCGGGGCTCGGCCCTGGACTCCGCTCCGCTATCGCCGGAGGGGCTGGAAAGTGAGGCTCAGCCCCGGAGCCCGCTAACGCCGGAGAGGCTGGAAAGCGGCGCTCGGCCCCGGACCCCGCTATCGCCCGAGGGGCTGGAAAGCGGGGCTCGGGCCCGGACCTCGCTATCGCCGGAGGGGCTGGAAGCGGGGCTCGGCTCCGGAGCCCGCTATCGCCGGAGGGGCTGGAAAGCGGGGCTTCGCCCCTTGCCGGGGTATCGGTATGCGGCTCCGCCGCGTGGCGGGGCTCCGCCCCGGCCCCCAGGGCCTGGACCTCTTGCTCCCTGGACCCCGGGGGCCGGGACCCCTTGCCCCCTGGACCCGGGGTCTGGACCCTTTGCCCCCGTCCCTCCGTCCCTCCGTCCCTCCGGCCCTCCGGCCCCCCGGCCTCCCGGCCCCCGGGGGTCTGGGGCGCGGCGCCGCCTTTCAGCCCCTCCGGCGATTGAGGAGCGGGGTCTGGGGCGGAGCCCCAGTTTCGGGAAGGGGCGGGCAGGGGAACAGCCCGCCGCAGGCGCACCGGCCGCGGCAGGGGAACAGCCCGCCGCAGGCGCACCGGCCGCCGCAGGCGAACAGCCCGCCGCAGGGGGATCGGCCGGGCGGGGCCGGGGTGCCCGATACCGCATCATGGGTGTGTCGATCGCCCCCTTCGCCGGAGCCCGCCCTGAGTACCGCCGTCGCCGAGACCCTCGCCATCGCCCTGCTCCTCGGCGTCCTGGCCTTCGCGGTGGTGCGCCCCCATGGCCTGCCGGAGGCGGTCGCGGCCGTGCCCGCCGCCGGGATCGTGGTCGCCGTCGGGGCGGTCTCGCCCGCACGGGCCTGGGCGGAGACCCGGGACCTGCTGCCCGTCGTGGGCTTTCTGGCCGCCGTGCTGCTGCTGGCCCGGATGTGCGCGGACGAGGGGCTCTTCGAGGCGGCGGGGCAGGCCGTGGCGCGGGCCTGCGCGGGGCGTACGGACCGGCTCCTGGGCGGGGTGTTCGCCGTCGCGGCCGCCGTCACCGCCGTGCTCAGCCTGGACGCCACCGTGGTGCTGCTCACGCCCGTGGTGTTCGCCACGGCGGCCAGGCTCGGGGCGCGGTCCCGGCCGCATGTGTACGCCTGCGCCCATCTGTCGAACTCGGCGTCCCTGCTCCTCCCGGTCTCCAACCTCACCAATCTGCTCGCCCTCGAGGCCGGCGGGATCTCGTTCACCCGGTTCGCCGTGCTGATGGGCCCCGCCTGGCTGCTGACCATCGGCATCGAGTACCTGGTCTTCCGCCGCTTCTTCGCCGACGACCTGGCCGCCGGGACCACCGAGCCGCCGCCCGCCGACTGGCCCAAGGTGCCGGTCTTCGCGCTGACCGTGCTGCTGCTGACCCTCGCCGGGTTCGTCGGGACCTCGCTGGCGGGTCTCGAGCCCCAGTGGGCGGCCTGGGCGGGCGCCCTCGTGCTGACCGTAAGGGCGCTATGGCACCGCAGGACGACCGTAAGGGGGGCCGTCGGCGCGATCGGACCGCTGTTCTGCCTGTTCGTGCTGGCGCTCGGCGTGGTGGTCCAGGCCGTGCTGGCGGGCGGTCTCCAGGAGGCGCTGGGCCATGTGCTGCCCAGTGGGGCGAGCCTGCCCGCGCTGCTGGGGATCGCGGCGGTCTCGGCGGTGCTGGCCAACCTGATCAACAACCTGCCCGCGGTGCTGGCGCTGCTGCCGATCGCCTCGGGGGGCGGCCCCGGGCCCGTGCTCGCCGTGCTGATCGGCGTCAATCTGGGGCCCAACCTCACCTATGTCGGCTCCCTGGCCACCCTGCTGTGGCGGCGCGTAGTGCATCACCATGAACCGGGCACCGGCTCCGACCTGGGCGTGTTCACCCGTCTGGGGCTGCTGACCGCACCGGCGACCGTGGTGGCCGCGACGGCGGCGATGTGGCTGATGCTGAGGGTCACCGGGAGCTGAGGCTCACCGGATGCCGAGAGGCGCCCGAAGTCGAGAGGCGCCCGAAGTCGAGAGGCGCCCGAAGCCGAGGGGCGCCCGAAGCCGAGAGGCCGCCGCCGCGACGAACTGTCGCGGTGGCGGCCCCTCGACCCGCTGTCAGGCCGCGCCGCGGCCCGGCATCAGGATTCGATCCAGTTGTGCGCCTGGGCGATCTCGATGACCCGCCTGCGCACCTGCTTGATCTGGTCGGCGGTCAGACTGCCGCCCACCTCGACCAGCGCCTCGGTGAGCTCCTGCCGGAACTCGGCGACCGACAGCACATCGCACATGGTGTCGTCGCCGTCCGGCCCCGCGGAGGGCCGTACGACCGGCACCGGCGCGGCACGCTCCACGATGCGGACCTCGGATGCCTTGGGCCCCTTGTCGCCGTACTCGGGAACGAACCGCACCTTGGACCCGGGCTGGAAGAGATGCTTCTCGTCCAGCAGGTCATTGGCGTGCATAAAGACATCCTCGCCACCGTCGTCCGGAGCGATGAAGCCGTAGCCGCGGAACTCGTCGAAACGCAGAATCTTGCCCGTGGTCGTCACCGTGCCACCCCTACCCCTATTACCTCTACCTCGATTACCTCGACCGCGATCGAGGGTGTCCCAACCATGACACCGAGAGGTCAGCGTACAGAAGGCGGGGGCGGCGTTGAAGGGGTGGGGGCGATCACGATGCGTACGCCCCGCCGTACGCCCCAGCGCTCCAACGCGCCCGCCTCCGCCTCCAGCACATGGCGGGAGCGCAGCCGGGGGCGGCCGAGCCGGCCGGGGCGCAGGGTGTGGACGGCCAGGACGGTGAGCCGCCGGTCCAGATAGGCGACGTCGATGGCGAACCGCATCCGGAAGGTGTGCACCCCGCTCGCCGGGGTGAGCAGGAGCGCGCCCGTCAGGCCGTCCCGGCCGAGCAGCCCGCGGGCGCGGGCGCGGTAGGAGGCGGCGATGGTGAGCGGAATGCCCTCCGCACGCCCCGCGGTGCCTTCCACGCCCCCAGGGTCCTCCTTCGCGCCGTTCGAGCCGTCGTCCCGGCCGCCGTCCGCGCCGTCGGTGCCGCCCACCACGCGCAGCGTCCCCGTACCGTCCCGCCAGCGGCCCATGACCCGCCCCCTTCGGCCCTCCGCGCGCCGTCCGCCCGCCCCGGGCAGTGTTCCACCGGCCGGGCGCTTCCGTAGGCTCGGCCCGTGCAACCGCTGCTGATCGTGCTCGCCGCCGCGTACGGCGCGGCCGCCGGGCTGCTCGTACCGCGCCCGCTGTACCGGCTGGCCGTCGAGCCGGAGGAGCCCTGGCGCGGCGCCTGCCCGCGCGGGCACGCGCTCACCGGTCCGGCGGGCGGCTGGCTGGGCCCCGCCCGCTGCTCCGGCTGCCGGGACGGCGAGCGGGACTACGGGACCGGCCCGGTGCCCGCCGCGGCGCTCACCGCGCTGGTGTGCGCGGGCCTGGCGGCGGCCGTCGGCGCGCGCCCGGAGCTTGCGGTGTGGCTGCTGCTGGTGCCGCTGGGGGCACTGCTCACGGCCGTGGACCTGGCGGTCAACCGGCTGCCGGACGTCCTCACCCTGCCCATGGCGGGCGGGGCCGCGGCGCTGCTCGGCGCGGCCGCGCTGCTGCCGCACAGCGCCGGGTCCTGGCCGCGGGCGCTGCTGGGCGGCGCGGTGCTGGGCGGGGCGTATCTGGTGCTGTTCCTGATCAGCCCGAGCGGGATGGGGTTCGGTGACGTCAAGCTGGCGCTGACGCTCGGGGTCGCCCTCGGCTGGTACGGCTGGGACGTGCTCTTCGTGGGCGCCTTCGCCGGGGTGCTGCTCGGCTGCTGCTGCGCCGTGGCCCTGGTGCTGACCCGGCGCGCCGGGCGCCGTAGCGCGATGGCGTTCGGGCCGTTCATGATCCTCGGGGCGGGCGCCGGACTGGTGCTGGGGGCGCTCGGGGCCGGATGACATCGGCGCGCGGCCGGCCGACCCCGCCGAGATGCATGGACATCCCCTCACGAAGCGTTATGGTGGAAGCCCCCCCTCGGGCCGGTCCGTACTCCCCCCCACGGACCGGCCCGCTCTATTTCGGGCTTCTGGGGCCCAAAGGGGCGGCACGTATCCCGCACGGTCGGCTACGAAGCGTGACGGAAAGCGCTCATCCGGCCGTCCCGGTTCGCCAGCCCCTCTGCCCCGCAGTAGGGTGTCGGCCTTGGGGCGGACTGCCATGGCGAGCCATGTGAAGCACTGAGGGGCTGGAAGACGTGAAGTTGCGCGACCTGGTGTACAGGCTCTACGCACGCCGGGTGGAAGGCCGCCTCGATCACGCCCAGGTGCCCAAGCACATCGGCGTCATCCTCGACGGCAACCGCCGCTGGGCCCGTGCCGCCGGGGGCACCACCGAGCAGGGGCACAAGGCCGGCGCCAGCAAGATCCAGGAGCTGCTCGGCTGGTGCAGCGAGACGGACGTCGAGGTCGTCACGCTCTGGCTGCTCTCCACCGACAACCTGGACCGCCCCGAGGAGGAGCTGGTACCGCTCCTGAGCATCGTCGAGGGCGCGGTGCGCCATCTGGCCGCGGACGGCCGCTGGCGGGTGCACCACGTCGGCAACCGCGATCTGCTGCCCTCCCGGACCCAGACGGTCCTCAAGGAGGCCGAGCGGGACACCGAGCACATCGACGGAATACTGGTCAACGTGGCCGTCGGCTACGGCGGACGGCAGGAGATCGCCGACGCGGTGCGGTCGCTGCTGCTGGACCACGCCACCAAGGGCACCTCCTTCGAGGAGCTCGCCGAGGTCGTCGACATCGACCTCATCTCCGAACACCTGTACACCCGTGGCCAGCCCGATCCGGACCTGGTG
Organism: Streptomyces malaysiensis subsp. malaysiensis; assembly: GCF_040653035.1. Lineage (NCBI taxonomy): Bacteria > Bacillati > Actinomycetota > Actinomycetes > Kitasatosporales > Streptomycetaceae > Streptomyces > Streptomyces malaysiensis. Next base: position 697,855 of record NZ_JBEZNG010000001.1, on the reverse strand, counting down.
ATCCGCACCAGCGGCGAGCAGCGGCTCTCCGGCTTCATGCTGTGGCAGAGTGCCCATTCGGAGTACTACTTCTGTGAAGTTTTCTGGCCCGCCTTCCGCAAGGTCGACTTCCTCCGCGCGCTGCGCGACTACGCCGCCCGTCACCGCAGGTACGGCAACTAGTTCCCGTCTGTAGCACAGGAGTTCACCGGCGCGGGGCCGGGCGCCGACCGGCGTCCGGCCCCGCGGCCGTGTGACACGCCCGTTTCACAACGTTCATATCCGTGCCGTCATATGCCGTTGCATGCCCCCGCACGTTCGAGGGAATATCCCTTCCAGGTCGACGCCCTGTTCCACCTGTCCAGTTGGGTGTCGAACTGCCAGCGGACGGCATCGGGCCGTTCGCCCGGGAGGCCCTTTGCACACGGACGACTGTGCGGATCGTGCGTATGACGCGGAGGGCCGGCGCTCGGCCCTCCCCGTGGGGCCTGAGCCCGGTCCGTTCCCCGTCTGCGGCGGGGAATACCTCACTCCCGCGACGCCGTCGCACCCCAACCTCTCCCGAGGGGGTTCGTCCACCCGTGGTGACCAGCAAGAAACGCCGCGAGCACGACCGGCGCACCTATGTCCTCGACACCAGCGTCCTGCTGGCCGACCCCAACGCCATGGCCCGCTTCGACGAGCACGAAGTCGTGCTGCCGGTCGTGGTGGTCACGGAGCTGGAGGCCAAGCGGCACCACCCGGAGCTCGGGTACTTCGCACGGCAGGCGCTCCGCCTGCTGGACGAGTACCGCATCCGGTACGGCCGTCTGGACGCTCCGATCCCGATCGGCGATCTGGGCGGCACTCTGCGCGTCGAGCTCAACCACTCCGACCCGGGCATTCTCCCGGCCGCCTTCCTGAACCACGGCGGCAGGGTGGGGGACAACGACTCGCGGATCCTCGCGGTCGCCAGAAACCTCCAGGCCGAGGGGTATGACGTCACCGTCGTATCGAAGGATCTGCCGCTGCGCATCAAGGCGTCCTCGGTGGGGCTGCTCGCCGAGGAGTACCGCGCGGAGCTGGCGATAACCGACTCGGGCTGGACCGGGATGGCCGAGCTCGCCGTCTCGGCCGAGCAGGTGGACGATCTGTTCGCCGCCGAGACCGCGTTCGTCCCCGAGGCCGCCGGACTGCCCGTGCACACGGGTCTGGTGCTCCAGTCCGAGCGTGGCAACGCCCTGGGCCGGGTCACCCCGGACGGGCAGGTGCGGCTGGTGCGCGGCGACCGGGAGGCGTTCGGCATCCACGGGCGCAGCGCGGAGCAGCGCATCGCGCTGGACCTGCTGCTCGACCCGGAGGTCGGCATCATCTCGATGGGCGGCCGGGCCGGTACGGGCAAGTCGGCGCTGGCGCTGTGCGCCGGTCTCGAGGCCGTGCTGGAGCGGCGTCAGCACCGCAAGGTGATGATCTTCCGCCCGCTGTACGCGGTGGGTGGCCAGGAGCTGGGCTATCTGCCCGGCACCGAGGCCGAGAAGATGAGCCCCTGGGCGCAGGCGGTCTTCGACACCCTGTCCGCGGTGACCAGCGCCGAGGTGATCGAGGAGGTGGTGGGGCGCGGGATGCTGGAGGTGCTGCCGCTGACGCATATCCGCGGCCGCTCGCTCCATGACGCCTTCGTCATCGTCGACGAGGCCCAGTCGCTGGAACGGAATGTGCTGCTGACCGTGCTGTCCCGGATCGGCGCCAACTCCCGGGTGGTGCTCACCCATGATGTGGCGCAGCGGGACAACCTCCGCGTCGGACGGTACGACGGGGTGGTGGCGGTCGTGGAGAAGCTGAAGGGGCATCCGCTGTTCGCGCATGTCACCCTGACCCGCTCCGAGCGTTCGCCGATCGCGGCGCTGGTGACCGAAATGCTGGAGGACGGCCACATCTGAGCCGGTTGAGCGGTTTGCGGCCACAGGCGCCGTGCGGAAAGGCCAACGAGCTTAGCCGCGCGGCGTCTTGGTGCGCGGGGATTTCCAGAAATCCTAGGGCGTAAACAAGATGTGAGCTTTCACACCTGGCGGGGAATTGCCTCCAGGGCTCCGCGTCCGGCAGGGTGTGGTTCCTGTCAGGCCCCGCATACGGCACACCAGTACCCCCAGCGGTACCGAGTCACAGCACCACCAGAATTGAACAGAGTTCGCCGTATGCCGCCCGAGCACCTCGAGGATCTCCCGCGGGAGATCCTCACCGGGCCCGTGCCTCCCGTGACCAGTCGGCCCCATCAGCACCACCGGGGACGGAACAAGGGGAGGCCAGCGTCAGGGGCACGATTGCGCCCGCGAGGTCACCTAAGCGGGCGACGCTGGAAGGAAACCGTGTGAGCCGGATTTCGGTCCGGGGATTCGCAGTGGCTTCGGCCACCGCGGTCACCACTGTGGGCGCCGTCGTCGGTGTCGCCGCGGGCGGACAGCAGCAGGGCTCGTCCGACCCGATCGAGGCGACCGCCGCCGACTCGACGCTCCTTGCGGACATACCTGCTGGACAGCAGGCCGTGGCGCAGACCGCATCCCTGACGCAGCAGGCGGACGTTCAGTCCACCGCGGCCGACGCGGAGGCGCGCAAGTCCGCCGAGGAGTCAGCCCGCAAGCAGGCGGCCAAGGATGCGAAGGCCAAGAAGGCCGCCGCGGACAAGGCAGCCGCCGAGAAGCTGGCCAAGGAGCGGGAGGCGAAGAAGGAGAAGGAGATCGCGAGCCGTTCGGCCACGCGTGACTCCTCCAGCTTCCCCCAGCAGGCTTCGTACACCATCGCCGAGGTTCAGTCGATGGCGCGGCAGATCGTGCCGAGTGGCCAGTTCCAGTGCTTCAGCAACATCGTGGACCACGAGTCCACCTGGAACTACAAGGCCACCAACCCCTCGTCGGGGGCCTACGGTCTGGTGCAGGCGCTGCCGGCCGGCAAGATGGCCTCGGCGGGCGCCGACTGGCAGACCAACCCGGCCACACAGATCAAGTGGGGCCTGAACTACATGAACGAGCGCTACGGCAGCCCGTGTGACGCGTGGTCGTTCTGGCAGGCCAACGGCCACTACTGAGCCGGTTCCGCCGGGCTCGTACCGGCGGCGGACCACGCTCGTATGCTTCACGGAACCCCCGGCTCAGGTCGGGGGTTCCGTGCTTCCTCAGCAGGTAACGTCTCTTTGACGACCGAGGGGGAAACTGGGGGTAGGAAACGATAAATGTCCAAATTGCCGCAGTGGGTCGGCAGGCTGGGAACCGGACTTACCCGGCTCGCCCATCGGCTCGAATCCCAAGAGGCCGAGATGCGGGGGCGCGACGGCGACGGCGACACCGCCCCACGGACCCCACCGGGGCCCGAACCATCAGAGGAACGTCCACGGGGGATACATCCGTCCGGCGGGGCGCCCGGCCCCGGAGCGGGCCAGGATCACGGCGCCGGTCCCGCGGGGGGCGGCGCGGAGGGCGCTGAGGGCCGGGAGGGCCCGGAGGGCGCCAAGAGCCCCGAAGGCGCCGAGAGTCCCGCGGGCGCCGCGGGGGAGGGCGAGGCCGCCCGGCCGGAGCCGTCCAGCGTGCCCGCCCCGCCCGCCTACGCCCCCGCCGTCTCCGCCCGACCCGATCCGGTGTCCGCCGTGCCCTGGGGCGTCCGTGTGGCCGCCGAGGCGGCCTGGCGGCTGCTGGTGCTCGGCGGCACGGTGTGGGTGCTCATGAGGGTCATCAGCTCCGTCGAGCTGGTGGTGCTGTCCTTCACCGTCGCGCTGCTCATCACCGCGCTGCTGGAGCCCACCGTGACCCGGCTGCGGCGGCGCGGTGTGCCCCGCGGGCTGGCCACCGCGATCACCTTCATCTCCGGCTTCGTCATCATGGGCCTGGTCGTGTGGTTCGTGGTCTGGCAGGTCATGGAGAACATCGACGAGGTCTCGGGCGAGGTCCAGGCCGGTATCGACGATCTGCGCCGCTGGCTGCTGCACAGCCCGTTCCATGTGACCGAGAAGCAGATCAACCACATCGCCAAGAGTCTGCGCGACGCGGTCGGCGCCAACACCGAGCAGATCACCTCGGCGGGGCTGGAGGGCGTCACGGTCGTCGTCGAGATGCTGACCGGCATTCTGCTGACGATGTTCTCCACGCTCTTCCTGCTGTACGACGGCCCGAAGATCTGGAACTGGACCCTCAAGCTGGTCCCCGCCCCGGCCCGTGAGGGCGTGGCGGGCGCGGGCCCGCGGGCCTGGGCCACGCTGACCGCCTATGTGCGCGGCACGGTGATCGTGGCGCTGATCGACGCGATCTTCATCGGTGTGGGCCTCTTCTTCCTCGATGTCCCGATGGCCGTGCCGCTCGCCGTCTTCATCTTCCTCTTCGCCTTCATCCCGCTGGTGGGTGCGGTGGTCTCCGGTGCGCTCGCGGTGGTCGTGGCGCTGGTCACCCAGGGCGTGTTCACAGGGGCGATGGTGCTGATCGTGGTGCTGGCCGTACAGCAGATCGAGGGCCATGTGCTCCAGCCCTTCATCCTCGGCCGGGCGGTGCGGGTCCATCCGCTGGCCGTGGTGCTCTCGGTCGCGGCCGGTTCGCTGATCGGCGGCATCGGGGGCGCGGTGGTGGCCGTTCCCCTGGTGGCGGTCGCCAATACGGTCGTCGTCTATCTGCGCTCCTACAGCCAGGAGAACGCCCTGCGCGCACTCCCGGGCCCGCACGGCGCCACCGCCGTGGCCACGGCCCCCGTCGCGCCGCCCACCGAGCCGCCGGGCGTGCCGCCCGGGGAGGGCGGGGCCCGATAGCCCGGCAACGGCCCCGCCGTGGGCCGATACGAACGCCGAAGGGCGCCCCACCGATGGGTGGGGCGCCCTTCTTCCGCGTGCGTCCAACGGTGCGACCGTGCGCGTCAGCCGCCCGCGGCCAGGACGCCCTCGGCGTCCAGCGTGGCGCCGACGGCCTGGAGCACGGAGGCGATCTTGAAGGCTTCCTGGATCGTCTCGCGGTCCACGCCCGCCTTGCGGAGCACCTGCTCATGCGAGTCCAGGCACATTCCGCAGCCGTTGATCGCGGACACGGCCAGCGACCACAGCTCGAAATCGGTCTTGTCCACGCCCGGGTTGCCGATGACGTTCATCCGCAGCCCCGCGCGCAGGTTGCCGTACTCCGGGTCGGAGAGCAGGTGCCGGGTCCGGTAGAAGACGTTGTTCATCGCCATGATGGCGGCCGCCGACTTGGCGGCGGTGTACGCCTCCGGCGAGAGGTTGGCCTTGGCCTCCGGCTCGAGTTCGGTCAGCACCCGCGCCGAGCGCGAGGCGATCGCGCAGGCCAGCACGGTGCCCCACAGCTGCTGCTGCGGAAGGTCGGAGTTGCCGATCACCGAACCGAGGTTCAGCTTGAGGTCCTTGGCGTAGTCCGGCAGTGCGGACTTCAGATCATCGAGTGCCATGGTGAATCGGCTCACTCACCGGAGAGGAGGGCCACCGGGTCGAGGGTGTCCTCGCCCTTGCTCCAGTTGCAGGGGCACAGCTCGTCGGTCTGGAGGGCATCCAGCACCCGCAGGACCTCCTTGGGGTTACGGCCCACGGAACCGGCCGTCACCATGGTGAACTGGATCTCGTTGTTCTGGTCCACGATGAACACCGCGCGCTGCGCGTAGCCGTCCTCGCCCTCGATGCCCAGGTCGCGCATCAGCTCGTGCTTGGGGTCGGCCAGCATCGGGAACGGCAGGTCGTGCAGGTCCGGGTGGTCCTTGCGCCAGGCGTGGTGGACGAACTCGGAGTCGCCGGAGAAGCCCAGGATCTGGGCGTCACGGTCGGCGAACTCGTCGTTCAGCTTGCCGAAGGCCGCGATCTCGGTCGGGCACACGAAGGTGAAGTCCTTGGGCCATGCGAAGACGACGCGCCACTTGCCCTCGTAGGTCTTGTGGTTGATCTGCTCGAACTCCTTGCCGCTCTCCAGCGACACGCAGGCGGTCAGGTCGTACTCGGGGAACTTGTCACCGACGGTGAGCACGCGCACTCCTTGCAGCTTTTGCGTAGGAAAACCCTTGACGTCCAGGTTTTCCTGGGGTTGGACGGTCCTACCTTGGCACAGAGTGCATTGATCAGTGAAATAGCTACACTCGGTGGGGTTGATTGGAGGTGGCTATCAGTGGCCGCATCAGCCACACCGGCCGGCAAACCGCGGCAGCCCAGCATTTCCCAGCTCAGAGCCTTCGCCGCGGTCGCCGAGCAGCTGCACTTCCGCGATGCCGCGGCAGCCATCGGGATGAGCCAGCCCGCGCTCTCGGGTGCCGTCGCGGCCCTCGAGGAGGCACTCGGTGTCCAGCTGCTCGAGCGTACGACCCGCAAGGTGCTGCTCAGCCCGGCGGGTGAACGGCTGGCGATCCGGGCACGCAGAGTGCTCGAAGCGGTCGGGGAGCTGCTGGAGGAGGCGGAGGCGGCGCGGGCGCCGTTCACCGGCGTTCTGCGGCTCGGGGTGATCCCGACCGTGGCGCCGTATCTGCTGCCGACCGTGCTGCGGCTGGTGCATGACCGCTATCCCCGGCTCGACTTCCAGGTCCATGAGGAACAGACCGCCTCGCTGCTGGACGGGCTGGCCCACGGCCGCCTCGATCTGCTGCTGCTCGCGGTGCCGCTCGGCGCGCCCGGAGTGGTCGAAATGCCGCTGTTCGACGAGGACTTCGTCCTGGTCACACCGCGCGACCACTGGCTGGGCGGCCGCGACGACATCCCCCGCGAGGCGCTCAAACAGCTGGATCTGCTGCTGCTCGACGAGGGTCACTGCCTGCGTGACCAGGCCCTGGACATCTGCCGGGAGGCGGGCCGCACCGAGGGCGCCCCGATGACCACCAGCGCCGCCGGGCTCTCCACCCTGGTGCAGTTGGTCGCGGGCGGCCTCGGGGTGACGCTGCTGCCGCGCACCGCGCTCCGGGTGGAGACCGCGCGCAACGACCACCTGGCCACCGGCGACTTCGCCGATCCGGCGCCCGCCCGGCGGATCGCCCTGGCCCGGCGGGCGGGCGCGGCGCGCACGGAGGAGTTCGAGGCGTTCGCGGAGGCGCTGCGGGAGGCGCTGCGGCCGCTGCCGGTGCGGGTGGCCGGCCGGTCCGCCTGAACAAGGTGGCCGGGCCGCCGGATCGACGCCACCGGGGGCCGTTCCCATGGCTGGGAACGGCCCCCGGCGTACCCCGGAGTACCAGGGCAGGGGTGTTACTCGGTCCGCAGACCCTCCGGCCGCATCATCCGCCACAGCGGCGGCAGGCTGACGAGGGTCACCAGCAGGATGACCCCGCCGCCGATGCCGGTCATGGTGCCGAGCCCGGACCAGTCCACGGCCAGCGGCTGGCCGACCATCTTCAGCAGCATCACCCCCAGCGCCAGCCCGCCCACGATCGACAGCGCCAGGCCCAGTACCACCGGGACCGCTGTCTGCCACAGTACGGACCAGCTGAGCGTGGTGCGCCTGGTGCCGAAGGCCACCAGGACGGACAGCAGCCGCTTGCGCTCGCGGAGTTGCTCCAGGGTGGTCACGATCATGCTGGCCCCGATGAGCAGCAGGGTCGCGGTGGCGCCGATGAACAGGGCCTTGCGGATGGCCGAGAACTCATCCGACTGCGAGGTGCTGGAGAGCCGCATGACATCCATCGCCGGGGAGAGGGCCGCGCTGGTGTTGCGCACATACTCGGTGGCGTCCGGCACCTTCTGGTCCAGCCGGATCATGGCCACCGCCTGGGGGTCCGGCAGATCGGCGACGTCGAAGGCGGCGGGAGTGGCGAAGATACCGGTGCGCGTGCCTCCGGTCGGGTCCTGCCGGGGCTTCACCTGCGTGGCCGAGTGGGGGATGGTCCACAGCTTCTTCTCGCGCAGATCCGGAGTGCCGTCGTCGTCGTAGGCGAGGTTGACCTGGGCGCCAGGTTTGGCGAAGCCCTCCCCTTCCCCGTAGTAGCTATGCGAATCGACGAGGAAGACATCGCCGTTCTCGCAGCTGGTGAGGCGGATCACCTCGCGGAGCGAGGGGCAGTCGGCGACGGTGAGGGCCTCTTCCGGGACCGACGACGGGTCCTCCTTGCTGGGGCGCACATCGGAGACGTAGTCGTCCGTGACACCGAGCAGATCGCGCACGCCCTTGGTCGCGCGGTACCGGGCGAAGGCGTCGCGGGCCTCGGCACCGTTGGCCACCGGGACGTTCGCCATCAGCTGGGCGCGGTTCGGGTCCTGGCCGGTCGACTCGGTGTTGTCGGCCTGCACGCTGGCGAACAGCATCTGGAGCGCCAGCGCCCCGGCGACGGCGACCGTGATGCCGCTGACCGCGCGCGAGGCGGTGCCGCTGCTGAGCTGGAGCCGGCGGGTGGCGAGCTGCCAGGGCACCGAGCCCCTGCCGCCGAACCGTTCCACCACGGCCTCGACGACCCAGGGCAGCAGCGCGGTGACGCCGACGAGCACCAGCACGGCGCCGGCCGCGGCCTGGTACGCCTTCATATCACCGCCGGCGCTGCCGGCCCCGAAGCCGCCCGCGAGCGGCAGCAGCATGGCCATGCCCAGGAGCGGCAGCAGCAGCCGCCACCACAGGCGCCGGCGCTTGGGCTTGGCGTTCCGGACCACGCCCAGCGGTTCGATGGCGATACCGCGCAGGGCGAGCAGCGTGACCATCACGGCCGAGGCGGGCACGGCCGCCGCTATCGCCAGGGCGAGCGGGGCGGACGGCACGATGTCGGAGGCGAAGAAGCTGATGCCCCAGACGTCGACACCGCTGACGAGCTCCCGCCCCAGCAGGAACAGCCCGCCGCCGACGGCGAGTCCGAACAGGGCGCCGAAGAGCGACTCACCGGCGGCGATCCGCCGGGTCATATGGATATCGGCGCCGACCAGCCGCAGCGCGGCCAGCCTCCGGTCGCGCCGCTCACCGCCGAAGCGGGCGGCGGTGGCGATGAAGATGAGCACCGGCAGCAGCAGCACCACACAGCCCACGATGATCAGCAGCAGCAGCGCCGGGTCCAGGGGCTCGCCCTTGCCCTTGTCGTCGGCGCCCCAGTGGTCGATGTGGTAGCCGGAGTCGACGTGGCCGAACGCCTTCTGGGAGATCCCCGCGTAGTAGGTGAGTTCGGCCGGGCCGGCCAGCCCGCTGTCGCCGATGACTCCGATGGTGCGGTACGGGAAGCGGTCCCGGAGCAGCTTCCCCTCGTCGGAGGCGAGCAGGTCCTTCAGCGCCGGGGACACCCACATCTCACCGGCGGCCGGGACCCGGTCGATACCCGGCGGCCGGGGCGCGGTGCCCTTGCCGTCGGGGGCCATGAGGATGCCCCCGATGTCCTGGTCGCGGTAGGTGGTGCCGCCATTGGTGACCCGGAGCGTGTCGGGGCCGGGCTTCACCCCGACGCCGAAGCTGAACGCGGAGCGGGCGTCGCCCCGCTCGTGGCGCTGCTGGTACATGGTGGGGACGGAGGAGGCCAGCAGCAGCAGCGCGACCCCCAGGCCGACGCCCACCGCCGTCATGATCGTCCTGGCCCAGCTCTCCCGGCCGCCGGTGACCGCGAACCGGCCGCCCATGGCCAGATCGGCGGCCCAGCGGGCGATGGGGACACGGGAGCGTGGCTCCTCCGCCGGGGCGTCCCGGCCGCTCATCGGACGCCCGCCATATCCCTGGCCTTGCCGTCGCGGACGACGACCTCGCGGTCGGAGTAGGCGGCGACCCGGGCCTCATGGGTGACCAGGACCACGGCGGTCCGGGCCTCCCGGGCGGCCTCGGTCAGCAGCTCCATCACCCGCTCCCCGTTGAGCGAGTCCAGTGCGCCGGTCGGCTCGTCGGCGAACAGCACCCGCGGCCCGGTGACCAGCGACCGGGCGACGGCGACCCGCTGCCCCTGGCCGCCGGAGACCTCGCCGGGCCGCTTGTGCGCCACATCGGCGACCTCCAGCCGCTCCATCCAGGCGGACGCCCGGGACTCGGCCTCCTTGCGCTTGACGCCGTTCAGCCGCAGCGGCAGGGCGACGTTCTCGCTACAGCTCAACTCGGGGACGAGCTGGCCGAACTGGAAGACGAAGCCGAACTCACCGCGGCGCAGACCGCTGCGCTCGGTGTCCGACATGGCGGTCAGCTCGCGCCCGTTGTAGTGGACGGAGCCGGAGTCCGGCTTCACGATTCCGGCCAGGCAGTGCAGCAGCGTCGACTTGCCCGAGCCGGAGGGGCCCATGACGGCGACGACCTCGCCGGGGTGGATGGAGAAGTCCGCGCCGTCCAGGGCGGGGGTGTGACCGTACGTCTTGTGCAGCGACGTGGCGATCAGCAAGGAGCCTGCCGGGGTCATGAACGCACCGCCTTGGCGAGTTGGCCGAGGCGGGCAGCGGTGAGTTCGAGCCAGCGCAGATCGGCCTCGAGGTGGAAGAGGGCGTGGTCGCAGATGAGTTGGTCGCTGAGGTCGCCGCCGCGCTTGCGCTGGGTCAGCTCGCGCATCAGCCGCAGATGTTCGGCGCGCTGGACGTCGAGGAGATCGGCCGCGTCGCGCCCGGTGAGCAGGGCGATGACGACCTTGGTGTAGAGGACCGACTGGAGGTAGGGCTCGGGCTTCTCGGGCTGGATGAGCCAGTGCTCCACATCGGTGATGCCCGCGTCGGTGATGGCGTAGCGCTTGCGCTCCGGGCCACCGCCGTGCTCGATGCCGTCGACCTCCACCAGGCCGTTCTTCAGGAGCCGGGACATGGTCGAGTAGACCTGCCCGTAGTGCAGCGGGCGGTCGTGTCCGAATCTTTCGTCGAAGGCTCGCTTGAGGTCGTAGCCGTGGCGCGGGCCGCCTTCGAGGAGTCCGAGCAGGGTGTGGCCAATTGACATGCTCAGCACTCTACACCATGCGTATACCTGGAGTGTATAGCTGCGCTGAGGTCTGCGTTATCGCAGCTCAGGGCGGTGTGGCCAAGGTCAGGGCTGGTTCGGCGTACGGCTGCCGTCCTCGGGGCCCTCGGGGTGGCCCGCACCCTCGGCGGCGCCCTCGGCGGGCCGCCGCGGCGGGCGGCCCCGGCGCGGGATCGGGCGCGCCGCGCCGGGCAGCCGGCCCGCGTCCGCGAGCGCCTTGCGCAGCAGGAACTCGATCTGCGCGTTGGCGCTGCGGAGTTCGTCGTCGGCCCAGCGCGCGAGGGCGTCATGGACGGCCGGGTCGAGCCGCAGCAGCATCTGCTTGCGCTGCCGCGGCTGCCGTGGCTTGCGCCCGCTCTCGTCCGTCACTGGTACAGCGTGCCGGTGTTCAGTACGGGCTGCGGGGAGCGGTCCCCGCACAGCACCACCATCAGATTGCTGACCATCGCCGCCTTGCGCTCCTCGTCCAGCGTCACGATCTCCTCCTCGGTGATCCGCGCCAGCGCCGCCTCGACCATGCCGACCGCGCCGTCCACGATCTGCCGCCGCGCGGCCACCACCGCGCCCGCCTGCTGGCGCTGGAGCATCGCGGAGGCGATCTCCGGGGCGTAGGCGAGGTGGGTGAAGCGCGATTCGATGATGCGGACCCCGGCCGCCTCGACCCGGGCGTGCAGTTCGATGGCGAGCTTCTCGGTGATCTCCTCGGCGTTGCCGCGCAGCGAGAGGGCGTCCTCCTCATGGGCGTCGTACGGGTACTCGATGGCGATGTGCCGCACCGCGGCCTCGGTCTGGGTGGCGACGAACTCCAGGAAGTCGTCCACCTCGAACATCGCCTGGGCGGTGTCCTCGACCTTCCAGACGACGACCGCGGCCAGCTCGATCGGGTTGCCGTAGGCGTCGTTGACCTTGAGCACCGCGGTCTCGTGGTTGCGCACCCGGGTGGAGATCTTCTCGCGGCTGGTGAGCGGGTTGACCCAGCGCAGCCCGTCGGTGCGGATGGTGCCGCGGTAGCGGCCGAAGAGCTGGACCACCCGGGCCTCACCGGGCGCGATGGTGTTGAGGCCGCACATGGTGAGGATCGCGGCGAGGATCACCACGATCCCGGAGACGATCAGCAGCGTGGACCAGGCGCCCTTGTGCTCGGCGGCGACCGCGGCCCCGGCGAGGATCAGGCCGACGCCGCCCACGAGTCCGGCCAGGCCCCCGAGCAGGGCCAGCCCGCCGCTGACGTTGCGCGCGGGCCGCTCCCGGACCCGGGGCTCGGGAAGGGGCGGTATGCCGGCCTGGTCGGTGATGCCGTCGGTGGAGATGGTGTCGGACATGGAGGGCTCCCCGTTCGCTCGATGGTATGTCTAGCAAAGTGATAGCACATTTAGCGCCCGTGGCAACCCTTGGCACCCGTAAGCCGTCAGTTCCCTTGGAGTGGGTGCTTTTTGTCACCTTCGGAAAAAGCTCGATCGATGGGCATTTGAGGGTTGTTGCGGTGTTAGCTTCATGAGCTGACCGGGGGGGCTTATGGACTGGAGCGGCGGGAGCGATGGGTAGAGCGGAAGAGCGACGCGCGCGGCAGAAGGGCGCTCGCAGAGCCAAGCGGGCGGCGAAGGCGGGGGGCATACGCCGCTTCTTCACCTGGAAGTGGCTGCTGGGGTACGTCCTGGGACTTGGCGTGCTGCTCGTCGGGGCGTTCTTCGTCCTCTATCTGTTGGTCGAGGTTCCGCCCGCCAACGCCGCGGCCAAGGCCGAGGCCAACATCTACAAGTACGGCGACGGCACGATCATGGCGAAGACGGGTGACGTCAACCGTGAGTCCGTACCGCTGTCCAAGATCCCCAAGAAGGTGCAGCACACCTTTGTCGCCGCCGAGAACAAGGACTTCTACGGCGACTCCGGCGTCTCGTTCACCGGCACCGCCCGCGGTCTCATCAACACCGCTCTGGGCCGGGGCAAGCAGGGTGGCTCCACCATCACCCAGCAGTACGTCAAGAACTACTACCTGAGCCAGGAACAGACCGCCAGCCGCAAGCTGAAGGAGCTGGTGATCTCGCTCAAGGTCGACCAGCAGAAGTCCAAGGACTACATCCTCGCGGGCTACATCAACACCAGCTACTACGGCCGCGGCGCCTACGGCATCCAGGCCGCGGCCCGCGCGTACTACAACAAGGACGTCGAGGACCTCAGCGTCGAGCAGGGCGCCTATCTCGCGTCGGTGCTCCAGGCGCCCAGCCAGTACGACTGGTCGGCGGCGGGCCCCAACGGCAAGAAGCTGGTGAAGGCCCGCTGGAACTACGTCCTCGACAACATGGTCGAGAAGAACTGGCTGTCCAAGAGCGAGCGCGAGGGCATGAAGTTCGATGTCCCGGTCCCGCCGCGGCCCATCCCCGGACGCGACGGCCAGGCCGGATATCTCATCGACGCCGCCAACAAGGAGCTGATCAAGGCCGGGGCCTCCGAGAACGAGATCGAGGCCGGCGGCTGGACGATCACCCTCAACATCGACAAGAAGAAGCAGAAGGCGCTGGAGAAGGCGGTCCGCACCGAGCTGACGGACAAACTGGACCCCAAGAAGCGCAAGGTCGACAAGTACGCCCAGGTCGGCGCGGTCTCGGTGGATCCGGAGTCCGGCGGTGTGGTGGCGATGTACGGCGGCACGGGCTACACCGAGCACTACTTCAACAACGCCCTCCGTGAGGACTACCAGCCCGCCTCCACCTTCAAACCGCTGATCCTGGCCTCAGGGCTGGAGAACGGCTCCACCACGCAGGACGGCACGCCGGTCACGGCGAGCACCATGTACGACGGCACCAGCAGACGACCCGTCAAGGGCTCGCTCACCGGCTTCGCCCCGCCGAACGAGGACAACAAGTCCTACGGTCCCATCTCCGTCCAGAAGGCGATGAACAACTCCGTCAACTCCGTCTTCGCGCAGATGGCGGTGGACGTGGGCCTGGACAAGGTGAAGAACACCGCCATCGACCTCGGTATGAACAAGGACGCGGGCGGCTTCGACGTGCGCCCCGCGATGTCGCTGGGCGTGATGGGCGCCAGCCCGCGCGACATGGCCGGGGTCTACGCGACCCTCGACAACCACGGCAAGAAGGTCACCCCGGCGATCGTGAAGTCCGCCGAGAAGGGCGATGAGCGCCCCGAGTTGCCCGATCCCACCAACGGTCAGGCGATCAGCCGTGGCGCCGCCGACTCCGTCACCTCCGTCCTCACCGGGGTGGTCGACGACGGCACCGGCCAGGCGGTGCGCCAGCAGGGCCAGGCGGTCGCGGGCAAGACCGGCACCTCCGACGACAACAAGTCGGCCTGGTTCTCCGGCTACACCCCCGATCTGGTGACCTCCGTCGGGATGTTCGGCGAGGGCGAGAAGAAGCAGGTCTCGCTCAAGGGCACCGCGGGCGGCGGCCGCGTCAACGGCGGTGACTTCCCGGCCAGGATCTGGGCCGCGTACACCGAGGCCGCGCTGAGTGGCGAGAAGGCTTCGAAGTTCGACCTGGACACCGACATGGGGGCGGCGGTCAAGCCTCCCCCGTCGCCGAGTTCGAGCGACGCCTCCCAGTCGCCGTCCTCCAGCCCGTCGGCGAGCGAGTCCGCCAGCGAGTCGCCCTCGTCGTCCCCGTCGGCCAGCGAGTCCGCGAGCGAATCGCCGTCCGCCTCGTCGTCGGCATCGCCGTCGGACGACGCCGACTCCCCGAGCCCGCCCGACCCGTCGGATTCGGCGTCGGACGAAGGCGATCCCCTCCGCAGAGACCAGGAGTGACGACCCGGGGCGGGCGTGCCCACGGGCATGTCCGCCCCGGACCGTACCGGTGTGCGGACAGAGGCTCAGAAGTTTTCTTCGAGTTGACTCTTCAGCATCGCGAGGGCGAAGAAGCCGTAGAAGCCGATGGCCAGCAGCATCCCGAACAGCCGTGGCCCCCGCAGCCGTACGGCACCCGGCAGATCACGGCGGTTGAGCCGGATCAGCAGCGCCGAGTAGACGAGGGTGACGACGGAGGCGGTGCAGGTGGAGATGGTCAGCAGCACGATCGGCTGGTCCACCCCGGACAGCAGGATCGCCGAGCCGATGCCCACCTCGGCCCATATGACCGCGACATACAGCCGGCCCTCGGTCCAGAACGCCGACTCCCGCAGGTAGTTGCGCCTGGCGAAGTCGCTGACCACCCGTCCGATGATGTCGAGCAGCCCGATCGAGGCGGCCCAGAGCGAGACCGTGGCCACCGCGAAGAACAGGATCTTGAGCCAGTCGCCCACCTGCTGCCCCAGCAGATCGCCCTGGATCCGCAGGAACGCCGGGCTGTTCTCCACATCGTCGCGCCCGAAGAGGGTTTCGTACGCGAGCATGCTCATCAGCCCGATCGTCACCAGGCAGACCACGAAGAACGACACGATGTGCTCGGTGTTGGCCCGCCGCCACCACACCCGCCAGCGGGCCAGATTCGCCTCGTCCTGCGGAAAGGTGTAGCGGTCGGCGCCGGACGCCTCCGACTGGCCGGTGATGGGGGAGACCAGCTTGGGCACATGGGCGCCCATGCCGTAGCCCTTGTCCCGGATCCAGTTGCTGAGCACGAGGTTGTGCACCCCGCCCGCCCCGGCGGCGCCGATCGCGCTGAGGATCATGGTGAAGGTGATGCCGTCCGGGATCCGGCCGGCGCCGGTGACGGTCTTCTCGCCCGCCGTGCTCCAGGTGTGCCAGCCGATGACGGCGACCGCGACGACGGCGAGGAAGAACAGCGTCAGCACCACCTTGACCAGCTCGACCTTCTCGATCGTGCGGTAGACCACCGGGGATACGGTCAGCACCACCCCGAAGCCCACCAGCGAGCCCACGGTGATCCAGACGACATCGCCGCCGCCGGTCAGATAGGTGAGCACCGTGGACCCGGAGGTGGCCCAGCCAGGCCAGACGTACTGGAACGCCCCGGCCAGACAGATCAGGATGCCCCACACCCTGGACCAGCGGGAGAAGCCGGCCACCACGGTCTGCCCGGTGGCCAGGGTGTAGCGCTCGATCTCCAGGTTGATCACCGTCTGGATGGCCAGGGTCACCACCGCGAGCCACAGCAGCCCGAGCCCGCCGACCGAGGTCAGATAGGGCCAGAGGATGATCTCGCCCGCCGCCATACCGATCCCGACGGCGACGACTCCCGGGCCCACCATCGTGCGCAGCGGCGGCGGATCGGGCAGATCGAGCAGATCGGGCGCGGCGGCCGGGCCGGACGGGCGCTGGGCGGACGGTGTCGACGACGCTGACGACATGGCGGCTCCTCGGGGGACGGCGAGGTCGTATCGGGACAAGGGGGATCGGGGCGTTCAGCGGACACGGGCGTGCTGGGCGGCCAGGCGTACGGGGGCGTTGGCCGCGCCGTAGCCCTGGTAGCCGTCGATCCGCTGGACGACCTCGAAGAAGACCCGGCCCACGGTGGCCGTGTACAGGTGCAGGAAGCTGCCGCCGTCGTCCTGGTCGTAGAGCAGCCCGAGCTCCCGCAGGGTGCGGTGGAGCCCGGGGTCGAGCTCATGGCGGGCTTCGAGGTCGTCGTAGTAGTTGCCGGGGATGGGCAGCGGGGGCGCGCCGAGCTCCCGCAGCCGCCGCGCGGTGGCGACGATGTCCCGGCTGTGCAGCGCGATGTGCTGCCGCAGGGAGCCGGACGGCCCGGAATCCGGGCGGATCTGGGCCACGTTGAGCGCCAGCCGCACCGAGCCGTCGGCGTTGGAGACGGCCCGGCTGCGCAGCAGCCCGTACGGATCGGCCAGCTCCAGGGAGTCATGCGGGCGCAGCCCCAGGACGGCGCGGTAGAACAGCGACGCCTCGTCGAAGTGGTGCCTGGGCTGGGTGAGCGCCACATGGTCGATATGGGTGATGCCGGCGGGGGAGGCGGCGCGGGCGCGCGGGGTGAAGTCGCCGGTCCAGCTGGGGTGGTCGGGGTGTTCGGTGCGGCAGAAGAAGAGCTCGGTGGAGTCGGGCGCGGCGACCGCGTCCAGCGGGGCGTCCGCCACGGCCCGGTGGCGCGGCAGGACGGGGGCGAGCAGGGCCCGCGCCCGGCCGGTGGACGCGGCCGGGTCGGGGGTCTCCAGTCCGATGGCGGCGAGCGCCGCCTCGGGGTGCCCGGTGGTGGCGTCGAGGCCGGAGTTGAGGACGATACGGGCCTCGCCCTGCTCCCACAGCTCCACGGGCTTGGAGTGGTGGCGCCCGGTGCGGGCGAAGCCGAGCGCGGTCAGCAGCGCGGGCAACTCGGTGCCGCCCGCCGCCAGTTCGGCGAAGGCGAAGCCGGTGGGGACGACCGGGGCGGGCAGATCGGTGCGGTCCGCGGCCTCCTCCAGGGCGATCAGCGAGCGCAGCGCGTCCACGGCGGTGCGGGCCGTGTCGCCCTGCCGGAAGACGTCGTTGAAGACCTCCAGGGACAGCGGCCCGTCGTATCCGGTCCGCAGGACGTGCTCCAGCAGCCCCGTCACATCGAGGCCGCCCTGTCCGGGGAAGCAGCGGTAGTGGCGGCTCCACTGGAGGACGTCCATGGCCATCAGCGGGGCGTCGGCGAGCTGGAGGAAGAAGATCTTCTCGCCGGGGATCTCCTCGATGCCCTTGGGGTCCGAGCCGCGGGAGAGGATGTGGAAGCTGTCCAGGCAGATGCCGAGCGCCGGATGGCCGGCCCGCCGGACGATCCGCCAGGCGTGGTCGTAGGTGTTCACATGCCGCCCCCAGGCCAGCGCCTCGTAGGCGATGCGGATGCCGTGGGCGGCGGCCCGTTCGGCGAGCAGCCGCAGCTGTTCGGCGGCGAGGGCGTCGTCGCCGAGGGCGGCGGGGGAGACGCTGGAGCACACCAGCAGCAGATCCGCCCCGAGCCGCTCCATGACCGCGAACTTCTTCTCGGCCCGGCGCAGATTGCGGGCCAGCAGGTCCCCGGGGACGGCCTCGAAGTCGCGGAAGGGCTGGAAGAGGTCGAGGCTCAGGCCGAGTTCGGCGGTGCGGTCCCGGACCCGCTCGGGGGAGAGGGGGCTGGCCAGCAGGTCGTTCTCGAAGATCTCGACCCCGTCGAAACCGGCGGCCGCGATGGCGGTGAGCTTTTCCTCGAGGGTGCCGCTGAGGCACACGGTGGCGATGGACTTGCGCATGGTCAGCCTCCGGCGGGGAGCTCGAGCAGTTCGGAGAGGTCGGTGAGCATCCGTGTCGCGTCGGGTTCGCGGCCGGTGAAGAGCCGGAAGGCGTCGGCGGCCTGGAAGACGGCCATGCCGCCGCCGTCCAGGGTGCGGCAGCCGACCGCGCGGGCGGCCGCCAGCAGCGGGGTCTCCAGCGGGCGGTAGACCACCTCGGCGACCCACAGCCCGGCCCGCAGCAGCCCGGCGGACAGCGGCAGCCCGGGGTGGGCGGCCATTCCGGTGGGGGTCGCGTGCACCAGCCCGTCGGCGCGATCGACGGCCGCCGGGAGCCCTTCGGGGGGCACGGTACGGACCCGGGCGGCGCCGAACCGTGTCGCCAGCGTCCCGGCGAGCCCGGCGGCCCGCGCCGGATCGGTGTCGGCCAGCGTCAGCCGGTCGGCGCCGACGGTCAGCAGCGCATGGGCCACGGCGGCGCCCGCCCCGCCCGCGCCGAGCAGCACGATCTCGCCGGTGGGCGCGTCGGGCAGACCGCGGGCGAAGGAGCGGGCGAAGCCGGACCAGTCGGTGTTGTGGCCGATCGCCCGGCCGTCCTCGCCGAAGACCACCGTATTGACCGCGCCGAGCAGCGCGGCGTCCTCCGACAGCCCGTCGAGGTGCTCGATGACCGTCTGTTTGCAGGGATGGGTGATGTTCAGCCCGTCGAAGCCCAGCCGGGCGGCGGCCCGCACCAGTTCGCCCACCCCCTCCGGGCCGATCCCCAGCGGATCGATGTCGATCAGGCGGTAGAGACAGCGCAGCCCGTGGCGGTCGGCCTCGCGCTGATGCAGGGCGGGGGAGAGCGAGGGGCCCACTCCGGAGCCGATCAGCCCCACCAGACAGGACTCCCGCGCCTCCCGCCCGTCCTGTGACCGGCGCGCACCGCCTCCCATACGGGTGACCTCCCGCCTTCCCGGCTAATGTACGAACTGGTTCGTTAGTAGCGTGGCCAGTAAAGGCCCCGGAACGGCTTCTTGTGAACCCCCTGGACGTAGAGTGGGCCCAGCATGAGCGATCAGCCGCCGAAGAACAGCCGTCTCCGCGACGCCGTCCGCACCCAGGCCGAGATCCTGGACGTCGCCACCCGGGAGTTCGCCGAGCGCGGCTACGCCGGGGCCCGCGTCGACGAGATAGCCGCGCTCACCCGCACCACCAAGCGGATGATCTACTACTACTTCGGCGGCAAGGAACAGCTCTACATCAAGGTCCTGGAGCGCGCCTACACCGGTATCCGCGAGGCCGAACAGGCCGTGGACGTGACCGGTCTCGACCCCGCCGAGGCCATCCGGCACCTGGCCCAGCTGACCTTCGACCACCACACCGAACACGCCGACTTCATCCGGCTGGTGTCCATCGAGAACATCCACCGGGCCGAGCATCTGGCCAAGTCCGAGACGCTGGCCAAGGCCGGCACCCCGGTGATCGACCTGATCTCCGGGATCCTCGCCCGCGGCCGTGAGCAGGGCGTCTTCCGGGACGACACCGACGCCGTGGACGTCCACATGATGATCAGCTCATTCGCCGTCTTCCCGGTGGCCAACCAGCACACCTTCGGCACCCTCTTCGGCCGCGACCCCCTCGACCCGGCCCGCCGGGCCCACTACCGCCGGATGCTCGGCGACATGGTCGTGGCGTACCTGCGCACCGGGTCCTGAGCCATACGGCGCGGGACCCGGCTCACCGGGGCGGGGCGGCTCAGGACGGCATCGCGAGCTCGAACCAGACGACCTTTCCCGTGGACAGCCGGGTCGCGCCCCAGCGCCGTGCCATCCGGTTCACCAGGTACAGCCCGCGGCCGCCCTCGTCGGACGGCCGGGCCTGGCGCAGCCGGGGCAGCTGGGGGACGTCGTCGCCGACCTCGCAGCGCAGGACGTCCGTACGCAGCAGCCGCAGCGTGATCGGCCGCTCGGCGTAGCGCACCGCATTGGTCACCACCTCGCTGACCAGCAGCTCCACCGCGTCCGTCAGATCGTCCAGATCCCAGCGGGCCAGCGCCCGGCGGGCGAGCCGGCGCGCCTGTCCGGCGGTCTGCGCCTTGGGGTCCAGGAACCAGTACGCCACATCGCTGGGCGCGATGCCCTCGAAGCGGGCCGCGAGCAGCGCCACGTCGTCGTCGCGGTCGCCGGGGCCGAGCATGTCCAGCACCTCGTCGCACAGCGGCTCCAGCGGCGGCGGGTTGGGGCCGGTGAGCCGGGCGGTGGCGGTCAGTCGCTCCCGCAGCTGCTCGATCCCGGTCCACACGTCGCGCATCCGCGACTCGACGAGACCGTCGGTGTAGAGCATGAGGGTGGCCCCGGCCGGGGCGTCCAGCTCGACCGCCTCGAAGTCCACACCGCCGACCCCGATCGGCGCGCCCGGCGGCACCCGCAGCACCTCGGCGCGGCCGCCCCGGTGCAGCAGAAGCGGTGGCGGATGGCCCGCGTTGGCCACCACGATGCGGTGCGCGACGGGGTCGTAGACCGCGTACAGACACGTGGCCATGCGGTCGGTGCCCAGCCGCTGGGCCTGCTCGTCGAGGTGGTGCAGCACCTCCTGCGGCGGCAGATCGAGCCCGGCGAGGGTCTGTGCGGTGGTGCGCAGCTGGCCCATGATCGCGGCGGAGGTCATCGAATGGCCCATCACATCGCCGACCACCAGCGCCACCCGGTTGCCCGGCAGCGGGATCGCGTCGTACCAGTCGCCGCCGACCCGCGCGGTCTCGGCCGCAGGCAGATAGCGGCTGGCCAGCCGGACGCCGGTGGGCTGCGGCAGCGAGTCGGGCAGCATGGTGCGCTGGAGCTCGTCCGCGATGTACACCTCGCGTCCGTACAGCACCGCCTTGTCGAC
The DNA here is from genome assembly GCF_040653035.1 of Streptomyces malaysiensis subsp. malaysiensis. Taxonomy (NCBI): domain Bacteria; kingdom Bacillati; phylum Actinomycetota; class Actinomycetes; order Kitasatosporales; family Streptomycetaceae; genus Streptomyces; species Streptomyces malaysiensis. The sequence goes on along the minus strand of NZ_JBEZNG010000001.1, from coordinate 677,108 downwards.
GCCGAGCGCGGTGTGGGTGGCCAGCTGGGCGGCCACCAGCAGATCGTCCGGTTCGAACGGCGGCCGGTCCGGGCGGCGTACGAACACGGCCGCGCCGATCACCCGGCGGCGGCCGCGCAGCGGCGCCAGCACGGTGCGCTGACCGGTCGCCACCGAGGGCCCCTCGCCGAGCAGTTCCGGCAGCGCGGCACGGGCGGCCTGCGAGTCGCCGAACACCGGCCGCACCCCGCGCAGCACCTCGGCCAGCGGACCGCCCGCCTCCACCTCGCACAGCTCGGCGGCCGGGCCGCCGCCCACGGCGGGGGAGAGGTCCGGCTGGGAGGGCAGCAGCGGCAGCCGGCCGCTGTCGGTGTCCGGGTCCAGCGGGATCCGGTCGGTGCGGCGCAGCCGCAGCACCACCGGGCCGACCGGGCGCTCGTCGCCGACCGGCAGCGGATCGCGCAGATACACCAGGATCGCGTCGGCGAAGGTGGGCACGGTGGCCCGGCACAGGCCCAGCACGATCTCGTCCAGGTCGATGCCCCGCGCGATCCGCCGGGTGGCGGCCCCCACGAACCGCAGCCGGTCACCGCCCCGGTCCCGCGCGGTGGCGGCGTCGGCGGCGTCGGCGGCGGTGCCGCCCGCGGGCGGCACCGGGGGCACCCCGCCCGCCGGGCCGCTGTACGCGACCTCGCCCGCCGCGGCGGCCGCCGCATGGGCCTCGCCGGCCGGATGTTCACCCGCGCCGGTGCCCCGGCGCGCCGTTTTCCTGCCCCGTCCGTCGCTCTGGGCGGCCGGGGCCTGCTCGTCGGGGCCCGTGCCGCCGTTCCGCGCTCCGGGTCGGTGCGCCGCGCCTCTTGCGGCATTGCGATCCGCGTCCCACACAGGCTCGCCCTCCGGTGTGCCGTGCTCCGGCTGCGCCGGGTGCTCGCTCTCCGCCGTGTTCCGGCGCTCCCTGCCTCCGCCACCGCGCGCCGCGGCGGCGCTCCCCGGCCCGTCCGCGCCGTCCGCGCCGCGGCCACGGCGCGCGGACCCCGGCCCCGTTCCGGCGGCGCCGCGCTCGGGGGCGGGACCGCGCCCTCTGGCACGGGGCGTGGGCTCTCCCGCGGGGCCCGGGGGTCCCTCATGGGCCGCGGGGCCCGCGGGGCCTTCCGTGGGGAAGGCCGGACGCGGCCGGCCGTCGCCCGGCTCCTGGCCGGGAGCAGCCGTCTGCCGCACGGCGGTCCGCGGGTCCGGGACCGCGCCGTGCGCGTCGTCGGGCGCGGGCGCGCCCGGGGCGGCGGCAGAGGTGGCCGCCTGCCGCCTGTTGTGGGAGGTGGGGTGCTCCGTCACGCGTGGGTTTCCATCCGTCCGGGGCTGTGCGCCCGCCCGTCGTGGGCGCACCGAGTGTCAGGCACGTCGTCGGCAGTTCAGATAGAGCTGGATCTCAGGTGGTACGTCCGTGCTGGCCGGGGCGTACGCGTGCGAGTCCTCCCCGGTGATCTCGAAGCCCGCATCGCGGACGACCTGGCGCAGTTCGTCCCGCAGATAACCGGATACCCGGACCGAGTTGCCGAGGAACGGAATGGGGAAGTCGTCGATGTCCGACTCCACCATGCCCAGCCCCAGCAGCCCCTCGGGCCTGAGCGCCGTGTACAGGGTCCGCAGTGCGTACGGGATCTCCGGGCGGGGCAGCAGCAGCAGCGTGAAGAAGGCCGCGATGCCGTCGAAGGGACCGAGCGCCCGGGGGCCTCCCGGGCCGTAGCGGCCGCCCACCCGCAGATCGACGATGTCCACATGGTGGAAGGTGGCCTCCGGCACATTGTCCCGGGCCAGCTTGAGCATGCCCGGGGAGATGTCGATGCCGACCACCTCGTGCCCCGCGTCGAACAGCTGACGGGCCGTGGGCAGGCCCGTACCGCAGCCGACGTCGAGCACCCGGGAGCCGGGCGGAAGGGTTTCGGCCAGCCAGCGGCCGGCCTCGACCTGGCCCTCCTTGTGCGGAAAGGCGTCGTCGTAGCGGTCGCCGATGGTGTCGAAGGCGTCCGCCTGACCGCTGCGGTCCAGTGCGAGACGGTCGAAGTCCTCGTAGCCCTCGTAGCCGTCTCTGTACTCTTCCTCACCGCTCACGACTCCGCCCCCTCCTGTGAGATTACGTCAGATCTTGCGCATCGCCCGAGACTTGCGCCGCCGTCTGGTGTCCCGCATGGGCAGTGTTCCGGACGACGATCCTACGTTTGAAACACTGGGACACGACAAGAGGTTCATGACCTCGAGTGTGCCGAGGTGTGCTTCTTGTCCGTACGGCCCCAGTCCGCCGGAAGGGCGGGCACGGACCACGCCGGGTCGGGCCGCCAGTCCTCCCACCCGTCCCGGAACGGCGCTCCCCAGGACTCGATGGCCGCCGCGGCCGCCCGCCCCGCGGCCCGGACCCGCTCCGCCTGCTCGGGAGCCATCAGCCCGGCCCGCTGCGCCTGCGCGAACTCGTCCTCGTCCTTCCATTCCCAGCTCCGGTCGGCGTAGACCGCGATGTCCAGGAAGTGGTCCTCGGAGTCCACTCCGTGGCCCCAGCGGACCAGTGGCTCCTCCAGGTTCACGTACCAGTTGCGGAAGTGCCAGCCATGGTCCCAGAACAGCCACACCGACCACGGGTCGCCGGGCCGGGCCAGCTTCAGCACGCCCGTGCCGAACCACTGGGACAGCGCGGTGGTGCGCGGCTTGGTGTAACGGGTGGGCAGCGGCTCATGGTGCACCGAGGTGCCGTCGGTGAGCTGCGGTTTGACGCAGACGGTGCCGGGGGCGAGCCAGACGGCGAGCAGTTCGGCGGTGTCCTCGACGACGGTCACGGGACGGCAGATGTGGATGACGTCGGAGGCGTTGGCCCGATAGCGCCACAGGATATGGTCGCCCGGTGCCCACCGGGCGATGTCCGCCGTCCCCGTCGTCTCCACGATGTCCGCTGTCATGAGCAGATCTTAGGTGCGCGCGGGCCGCGATGCCGTGACCTATGACGCAACCGGGGGCCAACGTCCAGGGGCGGGTCCGTGAAACCGCGCCGGGCCCGCTAAGGATGTGTCATGCGCAGCACGTCGAGCGCCTCGTCCAGCTGTTCCAGGGTCAGCAGCCCGCGCTCCACATAGCCGGACTCCAGAACCACCTCGCGGATGGTCCTGCGCTCGGCCAGCGACCGCTTGGCCACCTTCGCCGCCTCCTCGTAGCCGATATAGCGGTTGAGCGGGGTGACGACGGACGGGGAGGACTCCGCGTACTCCCGGGCCCGCTCGGCGTTGGCGGTGATGCCGTCGATGGTGCGGTCCGCCAGCAGCCGGGAGACATTGGCCAGCAGCCGGATCGACTCCAGCACATTCTTGGCGATCACCGGGAGCATCACATTGAGCTCGAAGTTTCCGGCCGCCCCCGCCGTGGCGACGGTGGTGTCATTGCCGGTGACCTGCGCCGCGACCATCAGCGTGGCCTCGGGGAGCACCGGGTTGACCTTCCCCGGCATGATCGAGGAACCGGGCTGGAGATCGGGCAGCGCGATCTCGGCGAGCCCGGTGCGGGGGCCCGACGCCATCCAGCGCAGATCGTTGGCGATCTTGGTGAGGCCGACCGCGATCGTCCGCAGCTGCCCGGACGTCTCCACCAGCCCGTCCCGCGCGCCCTGCGCCTCGAAGTGGTCCCGGGCCTCGGTCAGCGGCAGCCCGGTGGTGCGGGTCAGCTCGGCGATGACGGCGGCGGCGAACCCGGGCGGGGTGTTGATCCCGGTGCCCACCGCCGTACCGCCCAGCGGCAGCTCGGCCAGCCGGGGGAGCGCGGCGCGCAGCCGCTCGATCCCGTACCGCACCTGGGCCGCGTAGCCGCCGAACTCCTGACCGAGGGTCACCGGAGTGGCGTCCATCAGATGGGTGCGCCCCGCCTTGACCACATCGGCGAACTCGCCCGCCTTGCGCTCCAGCGCCTCTGCCAGATGGGCCAGGGCCGGGATCAGATCGCCGGTGACGGCCGCGGTGGCCGCGATGTGGATGGAGGAGGGGAAGACGTCGTTGGAGGACTGGCTGGCGTTGACGTGGTCGTTGGGGTGCACCGGCCGGCCCAGGCGCTCGCTCGCCAGGGTGGCCAGCACCTCGTTGGTGTTCATATTGGACGAGGTGCCCGAGCCGGTCTGGAAGACGTCCACCGGGAAGTGGTCGTCCCAGCGGCCCGTGGCGACCTCGGCCGCCGCCTCCGCGATCGCCCCCGCGACGGCCTTGTCCACCACGCCCAGCTCGGCGTTGACCACGGCGGCCGCACCCTTGATCCGGGCCAGCGCCTCGATGTGCGCCCGCTCCAGGCGCTGCCCGCTGACGGGGAAGTTCTCCACCGCCCGCTGGGTCTGGGCGCGCCACTTGGCGTGTGCGGGCACCCGGACCTCGCCCATGGAGTCGTGCTCGATGCGGTAGCCCTCCCGGGGGCCGCTCTCGCGGTGGCTTTCGTCGGTCATGGGGACACCTCCGTCCAGCTCAGCGTCGTCACGCCACGCCGTGTTCCCGCGCCCGCTGAGCCGAACGGGTGAGCCCGGTCACCGTACGGCCTCCGGCGCCCGCGGGGTGTCCACCTCGCCGGTGCGCTTGAGCTTCTGCCACGGCAGCAGGGCGCCGGTCGCCGCGGTCACGAAGGAGTGCAGCAGCACCAGATACATCAGCTGCCGGTAGGCGATCTGCTGGAGCGGCAGTACGGCCAGCGCCCGGTAGCTCTCCCGGTCCAGCCGGAACGCGTACGCCGCGCCCAGCAGCTGCACCAGCAGCAGCGCGCCCCACGCCAGCAGCGAGCGCAGCGGGTCCAGGAAGATCACCCCGTAGAGGGTGAAGAGGTCGATCAGCGGTGCGCACAGCGGGGTGAGGATCTGGAAGAGCACCACCAGCGGCATCCCCACCCGGCCGAACCGGCCCGAAGGCCCCCGGTCGATCAGCGAGCGGCGGTGCTTCCACAGCGCCTGCATGGTGCCGTAGCTCCAGCGGTAGCGCTGCTTCCACAGCTGGCCCACGGAACCGGGCGCCTCGGTCCAGGCGCGCGCGTGCTCCTGGTAGACCACCCGCCAGCCGGCCCGGTGCAGGGCGATGGTGATGTCGGTGTCCTCGGCCAGGGTGTCCGCGCTCATGCCCCCGGCCTCCAGCAGCGCCCGGCGGCGGAAGGCGCCGATCGCGCCGGGGATGGTGGGCATGCAGCGCAGCAGGTCGTACATCCGCCGGTCGAGGTTGAAGCCCATCACATACTCGATGTGCTGCCAGGCGCCGATCAGCCTGCCCCGGTTGCCGACCTTGGCGTTGCCCGCGACCGCGCCCACCCGTGAATCGGCGAACGGCCGCACCAGCTCACGGATGGTGGTGGGCTCGAAGACGGTGTCGCCGTCCATCATCACGATCAGCTCGTGGCCGGCGTGGGCGATGCCCCGGTTGAGCGCGGCGGGCTTGCCCGCGTTCGCCTGGCGCAGCACCCGTACGTTGGGCAGCCCCATCGCCTCGGCGATATCGGCGGTGCCGTCGGTCGAGCCGTCGTCCACCACCAGGATCTCGATCGGATGGGTGGAGGCCGACAGCGACTTCAGGGTGTTGGCGATGCACTCCTTCTCGTTGTACGCGGGCACGATCACGGTCACCGGATCGGTGACCTCCTGCACCCGGCTCCAGCGCCGCCGCTCCCGGGAGCGCCGGTGCCACCAGGCGAGGACCACCATCAGCAGCAGCCGCCCGATCACCGAGAGGCCCACCAGGCCCAGCAGTCCCACCAGCACCGGCAGCGCGCTGTGGGTGAACGCGGCGGCCCAGATCAGCGCCCGGCCCTCCCAGATCGGCAGGGTGTGGGCCGGGTGGTTGGCGCCGCGGGCGCCGAGCGCGCCGGTGACGGTGGTGAAGGAGTAGCCCTTCTTCTGCATCCGCTCGATATAGAGCCCCAGGGCCTTCACGGTCCGCGCGCGGTTGCCGCCCGCGTCGTGGAAGAGCACGGACGCGCCCTTCCCGCGCTCGGGAGTGGCGTTCTGGACGATCTCCTTGACCGGGGGCCGCTGCCAGTCCTCGCTGTCGGTGTCCACGAACGCGCTGATGTAGCCCTTGGAGCCGATGTGCTGCTGCACCGGCCAGGTGCGGTCGTCCAGCGCGCGGACCTTGGAGGCGTACGGCGCGCGGAAGAGCGAGCTGGTGATGCCCGCCGCACCGGCCAGGGCCAGCTGGGACTGGGCCAGTTCGCGGTCCATGCGCCCCTTGTCCTGGTAGGACAGGTCGACATGGGAGAAGGTGTGCACCCCGACCTCATGGCCCGCGGCCCGCATCCGGCGGACCAGCTCGGGATGGCGGACCACCATCTGGCCCAGTACGAAGAAGGTCCCCCGCACCTTGTGGCGGCGCAGTACGTCGAGGATCTCCGGGGTCCAGCGTGGATCCGGGCCGTCGTCGAAGGTCAGCGCGATCGTCCTGGACGGGATGGCGTGCTCGGTGGCCTTTCCCTTCCGGTCGAAGGTGATCACCGGGCCGCCCTTGCGCAGCCGGTCAGGGACGGTGCGCGAGGCGTGTGAGCGGTACACCCGGGCGTCGTTGCCGACCTCGGCGTGCAGATAGCCGTCCAGCAGCAGGGTGCACACCAGCGCGAGCAGGGTCGCGAGGGCGAGCACCATCCGGGTGCGGGTGCGGAGCTTGCGCAGCTTGACGGTACGGAGCCGGACGGGGCGGAGCTTGGGGGCGGGGGGCTTGGGGGTGCCGAGCCCGGGGGCGGGGAGCTTGGTTGCGCGGAGTTCAGGGGTGCCGAGTTCGGGGGCGGGGAGCTCGGGGGTGCGGACTTCAGGGACGCGGCCCTCGCCCTTGGGCGGCCGGCCGCGGCGGAGCCAGGGCTTGCGGATGAGCCCGAGCATGCCCGTGAGCCTCGCGGCGCGGCGGCCGGGGCTGGTCAGCCGGAACACCGTGCGCGGCGCCCCGTCCTGACGGGGCGCGGGGGGCCGACGGCGTGGCCGCGGCAGCTTCGGCGGTCTGCCGCCGCTCATGACTCGCCGTCCGCCGGCTCGGGTGCCTCGGGGGCGCCCGCCCCACCGGCCGGGGTGCCGTCTTCGGCGGGCCCCTTGGGGGCCTTGGGGCCTTTGGGGCCTTTGGGGGGCGTGACCGTGTCGGCCCGCGGGGGCTTGTGGGACTGGGGCTTCTGGGGGGACTTGGCGTGGCCGGGCTTCGTGGTGCGGCTGGGGGCCTGCGGGTGGCCGGAGCCCTTGGCCGGTGGCTCGGCGGTGGCGGGGTGTTTCTTGGGCGGGGTGTGCGAGGCGTCCACGGGCCGCTTGGCGGGCGGGTGGGCGGCCGGATGCGAGGGCGTGTGACCGGACGTGCGGTGCCCTGTGGACCGGTGCGCCGCCGACCGGTGCCCCGCGGCGGACTCGCGGTGGCTGGGGCGGGGGTGCGCGGAGGAGTGCCGCTGCGCCGCGTGTCGGGCCTCGGCCTTGGGCCGGTCGGGCCGCGGCGGCGCGGGCCGCGGCCGGGTGGTGACGGGGGGCAGGGCGATGGGCTGCCGGGCGGCCAGGGGTTCGGGGTGCCCGGAGGAGTGCCGCTGGCGCCGGTGCTGACGGTGGGTCGGTGCGTCCTCGTCGTATCCGTACCCGTCGTACTCGCCGTACTCGTTGGTGTCCCGCCGCTCTCGCGACCCGGAGGGCCCCGAACGTCCCTCCGGGGTGTGCTTCGGCTGCCGGCCGAACGCCTCGGTGGTGACGGAACGACCGGGGATCAGAGTCTGCGGTGCGAAGGGCGTACCGCCCGCGTAGCCCAACCCGAGGACAGCCGAGTAGCCGAGGCAGGCGGCTCCCGCGACGACGCCCACATGTCGTACCAGCCGGCCACGGCGCCCGGAGAGGTCCACGAACACGGGCCCCTTCCGGGCCACGTCAGCGCGGAGGGGACGCGAAGGCGCGCGCTCGGCCACATCTGACTGAGGATCCATACGCATGAGGTTAATGCAGAAAATACGACATGCGACATATAAGTCAAACATGCGGTGTGTCATAGTTCGGTAGGTTTACCGAATATGCGAGGTTTGGTCGGAAGGACGGTGCGGGGGCGCGGGCCCCCGGCGCCTCGTACCGGACCGCAAGGAGGAGCCAGAGCCATGAGGGCCAGCCCCCGCATGAGCGCAATCGCCGTGGCCGGCGCGGTGGTCTGCGCCACCATCGCCGTATGGGCGGGACAGCACAAGCCGCCGCCCGAGCCGCACGCCGCGCCCTCACAGGCCGGGGCCTCACGGCCCCCCGCGGCCCGGCCACCCGCCGAGTTCACGCCGTACGTCAACGCCTGGTCGGACTCGGCGTACGACATGACCGCGGCGGCGGGGCGCGGAGTCGAGGAGTTCTCGCTGGGCTTCATCGTCGCGGGCGACGGCTGCGCCCCGGTGTGGGACGGCGGCACCTCCCTCGACGACCAGGCGCTGGACGTCCGGATCGAGGGCGCCCGCCGGGCGGGCGGCGACGTACGGATCTCCTTCGGCGGCGCCGAGGGCGCCGAACTCGCCACCGTCTGCACCGATGTCCCCGAACTCGCCTCCGCCTACGCCGAGGTGATCGAGCGATACCAGGCGCACCGGATCGACTTCGACCTGGAGGGCGAGGCGCTCGCCGACACCGAGGCGGCCGCCCGCCGCGCCCAGGCGCTCGCGCTGGTCCAGCGCACCCACGAGGGCCTGAACATCTCCTTCACCCTGCCCGCCATGCCCGACGGGCTGACCCCGCAGAGCGTCGCCCAGTTGGAGGCCGCCAAACAGGAGGGGGTCATCCTCTCGACCGTCAACATCATGGCGATGAACTACAGCGGCGACCACACCGGCGACATGGGCGACTACGCCGTCCAGGCGGCCACCGCCGCACAGGCCCGGATCCGCGAGGTGTTCGGCATGTCCGACGCCGCCGCCTGGAAGATCCTCGCCGTGACGCCGATGATCGGGGTCAACGACGTCACCGGCGAGGTCTTCACGCTGGAGGACGCGTCCGGGCTGGCGCGGTTCGCCGCGGAGAAGGGGATCGGACGGCTGTCGATGTGGTCCGCCGAACGCGACCAGCCGTGCACCCCGGAGATGACCCAGTCCGCCACCCCCACCGACCCCACTCCCTCCGCCGATCCCACGGCCGGTGCCGCGGCCCCCGAGTCGACCGAGAACGTCGTCCCGAACACCCGGTGCAGCGGCGTCACCCAGCGCCCCGGCGCCTTCGAGGCGGCGCTGAGGGGCTGAGGGGCTGAACGAACGCGCGGCCGACGGACTTGTCCTGTCGTCGGGCGGCGTGCTCGGGCCCGTCCGGGTGGCGTGTTCCGGCCCGTCCAGTGGCGTCCCGTCCGGGCGGTGCGTTGCGCCCCGGTGCTTTGCGCCCCGTCCGGTGGCGCCCTCCGCCCCGTCCGGCGTGTGCGGATGACCCCCGTCCAGCCCTGGACGGGGGTCCGGGGGCGGAGCCCCTGGCGGGGTCGAAGGGGCGGAGCCCCTGGGTACGGGACGGGTAGGGGCGGCGGGGGCGCATCCGTCCCGTCCCCCTCCCGCCCCGAAGGCGTTACGCGAGCCCCGGGCCCCGCACCGGAATGCTGGTGAACGTCGGCTGGGGCGCCGGGTCTTGGAAGAAGTCGTTCCCCTTGTCGTCCACCACGATGAACGCCGGGAAGTCCTCGACCTCGATCTTCCAGACCGCCTCCATGCCCAGCTCCTCGTACTCGAGGACCTCGACCTTCTTGATGCAGTCCTGGGCCAGCCGCGCCGCCGGGCCGCCGATCGAGCCCAGGTAGAAGCCGCCGTGCGCGGCGCAGGCGTCGGTGACCTGCGTCGAGCGGTTGCCCTTGGCCAGCATGACCTTCGAGCCCCCGGCGGCCTGGAACTGCTCGACGTACGCGTCCATCCGGCCCGCCGTCGTCGGCCCGAAGGAGCCGGAAGCGTAGCCCTCAGGGGTCTTGGCCGGGCCCGCGTAGTAGACCGGGTGGTTCTTCAGGTACTCCGGCATCTCCTCGCCCGCGTCCAGCCGCTCCTTGATCTTCGCGTGGGCGATGTCCCGGGCGACCACCAGCGTGCCGGTCAGCGAGAGCCGGGTCTTGACCGGGTGCTTGGTCAGCTCGGCCAGCACCTCGTCCATCGGCCGGTCGAGGTCGACGGCGACCGCGTCCAGATCCGGGCCCGCGCCCTTGACCAGCTCCTCGTCGGTCGTCTCCGGCAGGAAGCGGGCCGGGTCGGTCTCCAGCTGCTCCAGGAAGACGCCCTCCGGCGTGATCTTGGCCAGCGCCTGGCGGTCGGCGGAGCACGAGACCGCGATCGCGACCGGGCAGGAGGCGCCGTGCCGCGGCAGCCGGACGACCCGGACGTCATGGCAGAAGTACTTGCCGCCGAACTGCGCGCCGATCCCGATCTTCTGCGTCAGCTCGAAGACCTTCTCCTCCAACTCCTTGTCACGGAAGCCGTGGCCGGTCGGGGAGCCCTCGGTGGGCAACTCGTCGAGGTAGTGCGCGGAGGCGTACTTCGCGGTCTTCAGCGCGTACTCGGCGCTGGTGCCGCCGACGACGATCGCCAGGTGATACGGCGGGCAGGCGGCCGTGCCCAGCGAGCGGATCTTCTGCTCCAGGAACTTCATCATCGATGCCTCGTTCAGCACCGCCTTCGTCTCCTGGTAGAGGAAGGACTTGTTCGCCGAGCCGCCGCCCTTGGCCATGAAGAGGAACTTGTAGGCGCCGCCGTCGGTCGCGTACAGCTCGATCTGCGCGGGCAGGTTGGAGCCGGTGTTCTTCTCCTCCCACATGGTCAGCGGGGCCATCTGGGAGTAGCGCAGATTCAGCTTGGTGTACGCGTCGTAGACGCCGCGCGAGAGGGCCTCCTCGTCGCCCCCTCGCGTCAGCACGTTCTGCCCGCGCTTGCCCATGACGATCGCGGTGCCGGTGTCCTGGCACATCGGGAGCACCCCGGCCGCCGCGATGTTGGCGTTCTTCAGCAGGTCCAGCGCCACGAAGCGGTCGTTGGCGCTGGCCTCCGGGTCGTCGAGGATGCGGCGCAGCTGGGCGAGGTGGGCGGGGCGCAGATAGTGCGAGATGTCGTGCATGGCCTCGGCCGCCAGCGTGCGCAGCGCCTCCGGCTCGACCTTCAGGAAGGTGCGCCCATCGGCCTCGAAGGTGCTCACGCCCTCGGAGGTCACCAGACGGTAGGCGGTCTGGTCTTCTCCCAGGGGGAGCAGATCCGAATAGGCGAACCCAGGGGGGGCAGGGCGGGGGCTGGGGGGCATCGCGGCCGTTCCTCACTCGACAGGGCTTCGGCTGACTTCATCGACAGCGCGTCCATAAGCGTAGAACGGGGCCGCCGGACGGGACCTGTGAGGTAAGGCTCAGTAGGACTCAGTAGTAGGGGAAGGATCAGGGATCCGTCCCCTAGTCGCGATCTATCGCGACTGGGTACGCTGAGCCCGTGGATGAGCAGCAGCCTGTGCCCCTGACCAAATCCGCCCCCGCACAGTCGGCCCCGGCGGCTCCGGCGCCCGTCGCGGAGGCGGAGCTCCGCGCGTCCGACGCGGACCGCGACCGGATCGCGGACATCCTCCGGGAGGCCCTCGCCGAGGGGCGGCTCCAGCCAGAGGAGCACGCCGAGCGGATCGACGCGGTCTATCGCGCCAAGACCATCGGCGAGCTGGAGCCGCTGGTGCGCGATCTGCCCGCCGCCCCCGTCCACGGCGCCGCCTCGGCGCCGGGGCGCGACGCGGGGGAGGGGTGGTCGCGCTCCCTGCCCGAGGGGGAGAACCTGGTGGCGATCTTCGGCGGCTCGACGCGCAAGGGCCGCTGGCGGGTCCGGCGCCGTACGAACGCCCTGGCGATCTTCGGCGGCGTGGAAATCGACCTCACCGAGGCGGTCTTCGAGCAGCGGGAGATCGTCATCCATGTCGTGGCCGCGTTCGGCGGGGTGGAGATCAAGGTTCCGGAGAACGTCTCGCTGCGCGGTTCGGGCGCGGGCATCCTCGGCGGCTTCGACGTGCGGACGTACGAGGCGCAGGACCCGGAGGCGCCGGTCATCCATGTCACCGGGTTCGCGATATTCGGCGGTGTGGAGGCCAAGCCCAAGCGGGGTAAGCGGCTGAAGAACCTGCGAACATAAGCCCTGAAGAAGGGGTGTGCAGGGGGAAGTTCCGGGTGGGACAACGGTGTGCATAAGCACGCGCACAGCGGGTAAGGCTTGGTGCATCGTCTCTCGTACGGCTGATGGGGGTGCTAACGGGGCCGTACACCTCGAGGCGGGCAAGGGTGACCACCGGAGCCGTCGTCAGGAGTAGACCGTGCTGCAACCGCATCAGCCCCTGCTGGAAGCCGCCGTGCCCCCGCAGCGCGTCCCCGCGCGGGATCAAGCCGGCCCCTGGCACTCGGAGGCGGTGTGCCGACGGGACGAGGCGGGACTGTTCTTCGCTCCTTCCAAGGAGCCCACGGCTGCCAGGCTGTCGCGGGAGGAGGCCGCCAAGCGCGTCTGCGCACGCTGCCCGGTCATGGTCGAGTGCCGGGAGCACGCACTCCTCCAGCCCGAGCCGTACGGCGTATGGGGCGGGCTGACCGCGGCCGAGCGCCGGGTCGTGCTGGCCCGCCGCCGGCGCCGGGAGGCGGAGCTCCAGCGCGCGGTGCGGGTCGCCGCCGCGGGCTGAACTCTTCGGGACCTGGGCCGGGCGCCGCCGGGAGGCGGGACCCGGCCCTCGTCATGTGCGGTCCGCGTCATACGCCGCGGACGCGATCGGGTCGGCCGTTCGCTCAGCTCGGCCGTTCGACGTGCCGTTCGACGTGCCGTTCGGCTCAGCTGGGCCGTTCGAAGTCGACGGAGGCGTACGCGCGCAGCTTGGCCAGCCGGTGAGTGGAGTCGATCTGCCGGATGGTCCCGGACTTGGACCGCATGACCAGCGACTGGGTGGTGGCGGTCTCCGCGCGGTACCGCACCCCGCGCAGCAGATCGCCGTCGGTGATCCCGGTCGCGACGAAGAACACGTTGTCGCCGCTGACCAGGTCGTCGGTCTCCAGGACCTGGTCGAGGTCATGGCCCGCGTCGAGGGCGCGCTGCCGCTCCTCGTCGTCCTTCGGCCACAGCTTGGCCTGGATCGTGCCGCCGAGGCACTTGATCGCACAGGCGGCGATGATGCCCTCCGGCGTACCGCCGACGCCCAGCAGCAGATCCACACCGGTGCTCTCGCGAGCGGCCATGATCGCGCCGGCCACATCGCCGTCGGAGATGAACTTGATCCGGGCGCCCGCCTCCCGGATCTCCTTGACGATGCCCTCGTGGCGGGGGCGGTCGAGGACCACGACGGTGACGTCCTCGGGGCTGGACTTCTTGGCCTTGGCGATCCGGCGGATGTTCACGCCGGGGGGCGCGGTGATGTCGACGAACTCGGCGGCGTCGGGCCCGGTGACCAGCTTGTCCATGTAGAAGACGGCCGACGGGTCGAACATGGTGCCGCGTTCGGCGACCGCGAGTACGGAGACGGCGTTGGCCATGCCCTTCGCGGTGAGCGTGGTGCCGTCCACCGGGTCCACGGCCACATCGCACTCCGGGCCGGTGCCGTCGCCCACGCGCTCACCGTTGAAGAGCATCGGGGCCTCGTCCTTCTCCCCCTCTCCGATGACGACGACGCCGTTCATCGAGACGGTGTGCACGAGGGAGCGCATGGCCTTGACGGCGGCGCCGTCGGCGCCGTTCTTGTCGCCACGGCCCACCCAGCGGCCGGAGGCCATGGCACCCGCCTCGGTGACCCGGACGAGTTCCAGGGCGAGGTTGCGATCGGGAGCCTCGGGGCTGACCTCTAGCTGGGACGGGAGATGATGCTCGGTCATCGGAGCGCACCTTTCTGTACGACGACGGACCGGGGTGAGGGTGCTCATGACTTTATCCGCTGATTGGCTAAGTGAGCAGATAGCCCCACGCATGAGCGCGGCCCTGTTGTGAGGTCCGGCGACCGGATGAGGGACGATAGGGGGCGTGGCAGGTATGCGTGGCAAAGAGACGGTCCGGGACATGGTGCTGTCGCTGGCGGCGATCGGCGTCGTCGCGGCGGCCATCTACCTCTTCGGTATCCCGCACGACGAGGGCGCCAAGGGCGCCGGGGTGAAGACGGTGGACTACCGGGTGGAGCTGGACACGGCCCGCCGCGCCGCCCCGTACCCGGTGGCCGCCCCCGAGCCCGGAAGCCTGCCCGAGGGCTGGCGCGCCACCTCGGTGACCTACCGCCCGGCCGCCGCCGAGGACGGCGCGGTCTGGCACCTGGGCTTCCTCGACCAGGATCAGGAGTACGTCGCGGTCGAGCAGAGCGACGGCAAGCCGGTGCCGTTCGTGGAGGAGGTCACCCAGCAGGCGCGGGAGACCAAGCGGACGGAGCGGATCGACGGCAAGGAGTGGACCCGCTACGAGGGCGACAAGTACGACGCGCTGGTGCGCAAGGAGCCGGGCGTGACCACGGTGGTCACCGGGACGGCGGGGCACGGACAGCTGACGAAGATGGCCGCCGCGCTCACCGAGAAGAAGGGCTGAGCGCGACGGCCGGGGGCGCGGCCCGGACTTCCCGTCCGGGCCGAGGGCCCGTGGTTGATCGGGCGTTCGATCAAACCGTGGTGATGACCTCGTCGTAGTCCAGGCGCGGGCCACGGGGGAACCAGGCGTCCTCGCCCGGCTTGCCGATGTTGATGACCATCAGCGGGGTGTGGTCCTCGTCCAGGAACTCCTTCTGGATCCCGGCCGGGTCGAAACCGGTCATCGGGCCCGCGGCGAGACCGGCGGCGCGGATGCCCAGGATGAAGTAACCGGCCTGGAGCGAGGCATTGAGGGCCGCGGCCTGCTCACGGGCGGCGCGCTCGCCGAAGAAGACGTCCTTGGCCTGCGGGAAGTGCGGGAAGAGCGCGGGCAGCTCCTCGTGGAACTCGTTGTCCGCGGCGAGGATCGCGACCAGCGGGGCGGTGGAGGTCTTGGGCTGGTTGCCCTCGGCCATGTGCTGGACCAGACGCTCACGGGCCTCGGGCGAGCGGACCAGCACGATACGCAGCGGCGACTGGTTGAACGCGGTCGGCGCGTACTTGATCAGGTCGTAGATGGCCTGAACCTGCTCCTCGGACACCGGCTCATCGGTGAAGGTGTTGGCGGTACGGGCCTCGCGGAAGAGCAGGTCCTGGGCGGTGGGGTCAAGGACGAGTGCCATGGAAGAAACCTCTGCATAAGCGCGGATATCGCTGACGGGAAACCACTCTACGACGCTTAGATTAATGTTCAACTAAAATGTTGGCGCAGTGCGCGGAAGGTGCTCCGAATCACACATTGCGCCCCGCGTAGGCGCTCCGCTGGAAGTGCGCTGAGCTGCCGCTGATCGTCCGTGGCGCGGCGCCGTCATGGCCGGTCGTTCCCACGCCCCGCGCCCCGTTGGGGCGGGCGCCTTCGAACCGCAGCCGCCTTCCGCCGATCCGCCGAGAGCGGGCGCGGCTGATCAGGTGCGGCGGGTCGCCCGCTCCGGTCTCGGCGCATGGAGCGCCAGCGTGGCCGCCCGACGGCGCACGGAGCGTCGCGCGGTCAGCCCTCCCCGGCGCTTTCCGCATCCTCGGCGCCTTCGGCGCCATCGGCGCCATCCGCCAGCGCCGCGTCCAGCCGCGCCCGCGCGCCCTCGAGCCAGCGGCGGCAGACCTTCGCCAGCTCCTCGCCCCGCTCCCACAGCGCGAGCGACTCCTCCAGGCTGGTGCCGCCCGCCTCCAGCCGGCGGACCACCTCGACCAGCTCGTCCCGCGCCTGCTCATAGCCGAGCGTGGCCTCCGGGCCAGCGGTCCGCCCGGCCTGCCCGTCCGTCTGCTGCTCGTCCGTCTGCTGCTCGTCCGTCTGCCCCTGCATCTTCGACATATCGCTCACCCTATTCAGCGGGTCCGACAGCGACCCGCACCTGGAACTCGCCCTCGGAGACCCGCGCCCGCAGCTCCTCGCCCTCCGCGACCTCGTCGGCCGCCCGCACCACCGAGCCGTCGGGGTGCTGGAGCACCGCATAGCCGCGCCGCAGGGTCGCGGCGGGGGAGAGGGCCACCACCCGTGCGTGGGTGTGGGTCAGCTCGGAGTCGGCCCGGTCCAGCAGATGGCCGAGGCAGCGGCGGGCGCGCTCCAGCACCGCCGTGATCCGCTCCTCGCGCTCGTCCACCATCCGGTACGGCTCCCGCATGCACGGCCGGGCCAGGGCGGCGGCCAGCCCCCGCTCCTCCCGGTCCAGCAGCCCGTGCACACTGCGCAGCGCGCGCTCCCGCAGCTGCTGGACGCGCATCAGCTCCTCGCCCACATCCGGCACGATCTTCTTCGCCGCGTCGGTGGGCGTGGAGGCGCGCAGATCGGCGACCAGGTCGAGCAGCGGGGAGTCCGGCTCATGGCCGATCGCGGAGACCACCGGCGTACGGCACGCCGCCACCGCCCGCACCAGCTGCTCGTCCGAGAACGGCAGCAGATCCTCCACACTGCCGCCGCCGCGCGCCACCACGATCACATCCACGTCCGGCAGCGCGTCGAGCTCCTTGACCGCCTCGATCACCTGCGGCACCGCGTGCACCCCCTGCACGGCCACATTGCGGACCTCGAAGCGGACGGCGGGCCAGCGCAGCCGCGCGTTCTCCAGCACATCGCGCTCGGCGGCCGAGGCGCGCCCGCAGACCAGCCCTATCAGCTGCGGCAGAAACGGCAGCGGCTTCTTGCGGTCGGCCGCGAACAGCCCCTCCGCCGCCAGCGCCTTCTTCAGCTGCTCCAGCCGCGCGAGCAACTCGCCCACCCCGACCGGGCGGATCTCGGCGGCCCGCAGGGACAGCTGGCCCCGCGGTGCGTACCACTCCGGTTTGGCGTGGACCACGACCCGCGCGCCCTCGGTGACCGTGTCCGCGATCTTGTCGAAGACGGCGCGGAAGCAGGTGACGGTCAGCGAGATGTCGTAACTGGGGTCGCGCAGGGTCAGGAACACCACACCGGCGCCGGGGCGCCGGGACAGCTGGGTGATCTGCCCCTCGACCCACACCGCGCCGAGCCGGTCGATCCAGCCCCCGATCAACCGGGACACCTCGCCGACCGGAATCGGCGCCTCCGCGGACGTGTTGACAGCCATGACCGCGAGGGTATCGGCCATCACCGACAGACCCTTGGGCCATCGCCCCTACCATGGGCACATGACTGCAACCTCCGCCCGCCGAGTCCTGCTCGCGGCCCCCCGTGGCTACTGTGCCGGTGTCGACCGTGCCGTGATCGCCGTCGAGAAGGCCCTCGAGCAATACGGCGCGCCGATCTATGTGCGCAAGGAGATCGTCCACAACAAGTACGTCGTCCAGACCCTGGAGAAGAAGGGCGCCATCTTCGTCGACGAGACGGAGGAGGTGCCCGAGGGCTCCATCGTGATCTTCTCGGCGCACGGTGTCGCGCCGGTGGTCCACGAGGAGGCGGCGGAGCGCAAGCTGGCCACCATCGACGCCACCTGTCCCCTGGTCACCAAGGTCCACAAGGAAGCAGTCCGGTTCGCCAAGGAGGACTACGACATCCTCCTGATCGGCCACGAAGGCCATGAGGAAGTCATCGGGACCAGCGGAGAGGCCCCGGAGCACATCACCCTGGTCGACGGCCCCGGCGATGTGGAGAACGTCAGGGTCCGCGACGAGTCCAAGGTCGTCTGGCTCTCCCAGACCACCCTCTCGGTCGACGAGACCATGGAGACCGTGGACGCGCTCAAGGAGCGCTTCCCGGAGCTCATCAGCCCGCCCAGCGACGACATCTGCTACGCCACCCAGAACCGTCAGATCGCCATCAAGCAGGTGGCCGCCGAGTCCGACCTGGTCATCGTGGTCGGCTCCAAGAACTCCTCCAACTCGGTGCGGCTGGTGGAGGTCGCGCTCGGCGCGGGCGCCAAGGCGGGCCATCTGGTCGACTACGCGAGCGAGATCGACGAGGCGTGGCTGGCGGGCGTCACCACGGTCGGGGTGACCTCGGGCGCCTCGGTTCCGGACGTGCTCGTCGAGGGCGTTCTGGAGTGGCTGGCCGAGCGCGGCTTCGGCGATGTCGAGGTCGTCCAGCCCATGCAGGAGTCCCTGACCTTCTCCCTCCCCAAGGAGCTGCGCCGGGATCTGCGCGCCGAGGCCGCCGCGGCGGCCGACCGGCCGGAGGCACCGGCGGCCGCGGGTCGGCAGGAGGGGTCCCGGCGGTGACATACGGCCAGGGGGCCACGGGGGCGTCCGCCGCGACCGTGTTCGGCATCGACATCGGCGGTTCGGGCATCAAGGGCGCCCCGGTGGACCTGCACCGGGGCGAGCTCGCGGAGGAGCGCCACAAGGTGCTCACCCCGCATCCGTCCACGCCGAGCGCGGTTCTGGACGGTGTGGTGGAGGTCGTCGGGCACTTCGACTGGCCCGGGCGGCCGGTCGGGGTGACCTTCCCGGGCGTGGTGAAGAGCGGTGTCACCCTTACCGCCGCGAATGTCGACAAGAGCTGGATCGGCACCGATCTGGCGGCCCGGCTCGGCGAGCGGCTGGGCTGCCCGGTCACGGTGCTGAACGACGCGGACGCGGCCGGGGTCGCGGAGGTGACGTTCGGCGCGGCCCGCGGCGCCAAGGGCACCGTGATCGTCCTCACCCTCGGCACCGGCATCGGCAGCGCGGTCTTCACCGACGGACATCTGCTGACCAACACCGAGCTGGGCCATCTGGAGCTGGACGGCCACGAGGCGGAGAAGCGGGCCTCGACCAAGGTCAAGGACGACCATGAGCTCAGCTGGTCGCACTGGGCGCGCCGGGTGGAGAAGTACCTCCATCACCTGGAGATGCTCTTCTCCCCGGAGCTCTTCGTGCTGGGCGGCGGGGTGAGCCGTAAGGCGGACAAGTTCGTGCCGCTGATCGAGGGCGTCAGGGCCGAGATCGTGCCTGCGCAGCTGAAGAATAATGCGGGGATCGTGGGTGCCGCGATGGCCGCGGCCGCTGCTGCCGGCGACGTCGGGTGACCAGCACGGCCCGCCGTACGAGCACGATCACCACGGCCAGCAGCGTGCCCGCGTAGAGCCAGCCGGCCTGGAGCGACAGTGCGGTGAACACCCCCACCGCCTGTCCGCTGAACCCCGCCGACCCCTCGTTGATCGGCAGCAGCCCGACCGTGTAGGCGAGCGGCGCCGTCACCGGCGCCGCGAGCAGGTCGGCGGGGCGCACCCACAGTCCGCAGGCCGCGCAGGCCGGCAGGAAGAGCACGCTGTAGACGGTGGGGGAGCCGGAGAACAGCAGCGCGTCCAGGCAGCCGATGGTGAGCATCATGAGCGTGGTCAGCAGCCCCGCGCCCAGCCCGGTCAGCCGGGGACCCGGGACGGACAGCCCGCGGACCCGCCGTAAGACGGCGGGCAGCGCCGCGGCCGGGCCGGACGGCCCCGTCCGGCGCACCGCGGGCCGGGGGCCCCGGACCGCGCCGCCGGGCCGCGCGCGCCCCTGATCGGTACTCCTGCCCCGGCCCGGATAGGTGTCGTCCGCGGCCAGGCGGGGCGGCGGGGCCGCGGCGCGGCGCGGCGTACGCGTGCTGTAATGCTCCACCCGCCCAACGCTAGGCCGCCGGAGGGCGAGAATCCGGTCTTGGACACGCCCTTCGCAGGACCTTGGCAGTGTGTTCGACCGATTGTCAGCCCGGCCGGGTGATCGGGGACGGCCCCGTAGACTGGTGGACCGGCCCCACAGGGGCCCGTCCTCTGTCCTCACATCCCCGCTACGGGAAGTTACGGGAAGTCGCCAACGTGTCGCTCACGATCGGAATCGTCGGTCTGCCGAATGTCGGTAAGTCGACCCTGTTCAACGCCCTGACCAAGAACGACGTGCTGGCGGCCAACTACCCGTTCGCCACCATCGAGCCCAACGTCGGCGTGGTCGGCGTCCCCGACCCCCGCCTCGACAAGCTCGCCGAGATCTTCGGCTCGGCCCGCAAGCTGCCCGCCACCGTCGACTTCGTCGACATCGCGGGCATCGTCAAGGGCGCCTCCGAGGGCGAGGGCCTGGGCAACAAGTTCCTGGCGAACATCCGTGAGTCGGACGCCATCTGCCAGGTCATCCGCGCCTTCAAGGATGAGAACGTCGTCCATGTCGACGGCAAGATCTCGCCGAAGAGCGACATCGAGACCATCAACACCGAGCTGATCCTCGCCGACCTCCAGACCATCGAGAAGGTGCTGCCGCGCCTGGTCAAGGAGTCCCGGATCAAGAAGGACAAGCAGCCCCAGGTCAAGGCCGTCGAGGAGGCCAAGGCCATCCTCGACGAGGGCCGCACCCTCTTCTCCGCCGGCATCGTCCAGGGCAGCGAGCGCGCCGCCCTCCTCCACGAGCTGCACCTGCTCACCACCAAGCCCTTCCTCTACGTCTTCAACGTCGACGAGGAGGAGCTCACCGACGACTCCTTCAAGGCCGAGCAGCGCGCCCTCGTCGCCCCCGCCGAGGCGATCTTCCTCAACGCCAAGCTGGAGGCCGACCTCGCCGAACTGGACGACGAGGAGGCCCTCGAACTCCTCCAGTCCGTAGGCCAGGACGAACCCGGCCTCGCCACCCTCGCCCACGTGGGCTTCGACACCCTGGGCCTCCAGACCTACCTCACCGCGGGCCCCAAGGAGTCCCGGGCCTGGACCATCAAGAAGGGCGCCACGGCCCCGGAGGCGGCCGGTGTAATCCACACCGACTTCCAGAAGGGCTTCATCAAGGCCGAGGTCATCTCCTTCGCCGACCTCGTCGCCACCGGCTCGGTCCCCGAAGCCCGCGCGGCGGGCAAGGCCCGCATGGAGGGCAAGGACTATGTGATGCAGGACGGGGATGTGGTGGAGTTCCGCTTCAACGTCTAGCGGCCGCCAATGCGCAGGTCAAGCGGGGTCGGCCCCCACCGGGGCCGACCCCGTTGCCGGCTGGCAGTCCCGAAGATCGATGAGTCTGTCAGGGATTTCCGTGGCCGGGTCATAAGCCGCACATCCTGGGCCGGAGGCGTCCCTACTTCCGAAGGCGATACATCACCTTGCCGTCATGCGGCTCCACACCCAGCGCCGCGTAGAACGCCAGGGCCGGAGGGTTATCGCTATCGGCGGTCCACTCCACACGCGAGCACCCCGCCTCAGCGGCCGCCTCGCGCAGCGCAGCCATCAGTGCGCCTGCCACACCACGGCGCCGGGCTGAGGCGCGGACGTACAACTCCTTGAGGTACAGGCTGGTGTCAGCTCCAGCTGCTGGCCAAAGGAAGGAGTACGACGCCATGCCGACTACCCGAGCGTCCTCGTCCCGGGCCAGCAGCACGGTTGCCGCTGGACGATCGCCGAACAGTGCGCCGCGAATCTGGTCGAGGTCGCCCGGCACATTCTGACCGCCGTAGTACTCCTCGATCTCCCCGAGTATCTCGGAGATCACGCTTGCGTCGGTTGCTGTCGCCCGATCGATCGTCACCATGTCAGCCCTCCACATCACCAGGGGGCAGTGCCAGCACCTTGCGCAGCACCCGCATCTCCGGCAGCGTCTGCCGTGCCCGAGGCACACTAGCCGTCAGCTCTTCGGCGCGGTACATGATCAGAGCGCTTCGGTGCTGGACGGGAAGGGCCACGATCGTCCGCGTGGCTTGGTCTGCCGCTTCGGCTGGTTGGCCGTCGGCCAGCAGGCATAGGGCTTGGTCGAGCTGGATCAGAGCGCGGTCGGTGTGGTCGTCGGTGGGGTAGAGCTCCAACGCCCGCTCGTGCTCATCGCGGGCGCGAGCAGTCTGGCCAAGGTGTGTGCAGGCGTTACCAGCGTGGAACGCCAGCTGGGCCTCGGAGTAGCCGAACGCGCTGCCGATTCGGTCGACCGCGTCGAGCCGCTCCAGTGCCACCTCGGCACGGCGGAGAGCGTCGGCTGTCGCGTCGGCGCGCTGGTGTATCGCATGGGCGCGAGCCTCCAAGGGGGCTGCGAGCGCATCGCCGACGCACGGCAGCCCTCCGGCAAGCTGCTGCGCGCGAGCGGCGCACTCGATGGCTCCTGGAACGTCGCCGCTGTAGTACAGCTGGTAGGACTCGTGTGCGTAGATCCACGACAAGGTAGCCCGGTCTTCGGCTGCTGCGGCTGCTGCCCGTCCGGTGCGCCACCAGCTACGTGCCGACGGCTCCCCGAGTTTCAGCAGAGTGAGCGCCATCAACCCGGCCATTTGCGCTGTTGCGATGGTGAGGGCGCGTCGTATCGGGGCGGCATGACGGTGGGAGAGCAGGAGTCGCAGGTCTGAGAAGTCGCTGATCAATTCGGGCAGATGCTCGGCCTCTGGCCGGTAGCGGGTGGCTCGGCCATGGCGGGCGATCGTGTACGCCCACTCCTCCAAGGCGGCGTCAGTCATGGGCCCGGCTGCGAAAGCCTCGTACAGGCCGCGTTGGAGTGCATCTGCCTGTTCTAGGGGCGAAGTGCCCGGCCGGATGGAGGCCAGCGCGACGAGTTCGCCACCGGCATCGAGCGCGGCGTCGAGTGCTTCTGCAATCTCCGGAGTGGGGAACTTCTTCCCTCTTTCGAGGTCGGAGACGTGGCTCTTGCCGCAGTTGGCGAGCTGAGCAACGTCGCGTACGGAACGGCTGCCGCGTAGCCGACGTAGGGCCTGGCCGAAGGTCTCGTGCATGTGCGCGCTCCGTGTCCGCAGTGTCCGCAGCGGTGCGGACAGCGGCGGACACTCAACTCCTGTGCGTGAGCATCCGTGTCGGAAACGCTACCTGCAACGCGCGCTGCGGCGCGGGGGAACAGTCTGTTCAGGGAGCGTCATGACGACCAATGCCACATTGTGGACACCGCCAAACAGCCGGGGCGTTGAAGCGTTACCGGTCAGCGAATGGTGGGATGCCGTACGGGCGGCCCCGGCCATCGGCGAACACGCCCTCGGCCTGCTCGGCGACGAGAGCGGCGCCGTGATCCAGGACGAGCACGGCAGTCTCTACTGGCTCGTCAAGGTGGGCTCCGCGACGAGCTGGCATCTGCGGGAGGTCAGGGTCCTCGCCGAGTTGACCGACGAGAGTACGTACCTCGGTGTGCCGCCCGCCTCGTGGACGACTGGCCCCAAGACCCATTGGCGCGTGGCGCTCTCGGTCGACCGCTGCCTGACCGACGCCTGGCGCCTGTGGGGGGCACTGGCCGAGGCCGACCGCGCTGTGCTCGGCCCGGTCCCGCAGGGCCGCCAGACCTGCTACCGCTGCGAACTGCCCACCGACGAACCGGTCATCGTTGATATCGAGCACGGGGGGAGCGGCGCCGGCCGCACCGTCTACGCCTGCCCGCCCCATGCCCGCCTCTACCAGCGTGACCCGGTCACCGAAGCCGCTGCCATGCGCCGCGCTCTCGACCAGGGCAGGTCCTGATGACGACCCCCGAGCAGGCACCGGTCTCGGCCCTGGTGGACCCGGACACGCTCACCTACGCCCAGACCGGCGGCTGGGACTGCGTCCTGTGCGGCCTGCGCCTGATCGACGCGCCCAGTCGGCCGCTGGGGACCGTGACCGTCGAGCGCGGCTCTGCCCGCGTGGTCTGCGAGGTGTGGGCCTGCGCCCCCACCTGCGGCGCCGCCCCCGCCCCGCAGGACACCTCGGAACCGGGCCACGCCGGGGCGGCCACCTCCACCGACCCGGCCACCGAGACCGAATGGCGCGCCGCCATCGAGCACGCCGCAGGCTGCCCGGCCTGCCGGATACCGGGCGCCGGATGCGAGACCGGCGAGCAGCTGCTCCACGCCTACGAGAAGGCCATCCGGAAGGCCCGAGCGGAGGAGATCGCGTGACGTCGGGGACCGCGGCGAGCAGCAGGCCCATCCGGGCGGCGCGGAAAGCGAGCAGTCCGGCCCTGGCGGCGGCCGGGTGCCGACGGTGCCGCCAGGACCCGGACGACGGCGACACCATGCCGGACACCGACACCCCCTCACCGAGCGGTGGGACGCCCGGCGACTCGGACGACGGCCGCCAGTACGCGAAATAGGCGACGCCTGGTGCCGTAGATAAGCGGCGGCCCTCCCCGGCTGGATCCCACCCGGCCGGGGCGGGCCGCTCCCACTACGCAGGAGGTACCCCGGATGACTGCTCCGCCCCCGCCCATGCCGGCTCACTGGCACTGCTACCGCTGGACTGGAGAGCGCCGCGCCCTCGATGAAGAATCTGCCCGGCGGCCTCCGCACATGGTGGTGCGGGACATCTCGGCCCAGGAGTGGAAGCAGATCGCGGCGGCCAGCCCCGCGTTCATGGCGAGCGACATGCCGCCGTTGGAGGTACCGCACTGGCTGCTCCGACCGGCCAGAATGATCAAGGCCACCTTCGCGGCGCCCGACAAGGCTGCCGCCTGGTACAGAGACCAGGTGAGCGAGTTGAGCCCGTCGTTCACGGCTGATCACGACAAGGACCCCTCGCGGCAGGCCGAGTGGTTCGCGGCCGCGGACAGCCGACTCCGCTGGGGCGGGGATGTCGTCGGCGGCTGGTACCTGCGAGGTACCCGATTCGCCTCGGTCCAGGTGGTCGCGTGCGCGAACCGCATTCGCCCGACGATCCCGTGCCCGATGCACTGACGGTTGCGTGAGGAAGGACATCGCATGAGCCGGGTCGCGCTCGCCACCCTCCTGCCCAAGCAGCCGATCGCATTGAGGCGCGCTGACGAGCATTGGAACGCCGTCGCGGTACCAACCACCTGGAGCCGTCTTGTCCTTGCCAACCTGGCCGGCCGTAACGGGGCTGTCTTCGAGGACACGAGGTTCCGCCACCTGGTGTGGGTCATCCCGTCTGGTGGGGCCGACGACTGGCCCGAGGCCCATGGGATGGGCGTGATCGTGTACCGCACTGGGGAACAGCTGGCCGTCCCCGGACTGGGCGGTTTTCATGGCTCCCACTGGCTGCGCACGCCATCGGGACAGCTCCTCTTCACCGATCCGGACGAGCTGCGCACGGCCGTGGAGAACGTTGCCGGACCGCTGGCCGACGCCGAGCGGTTGGGGCCCATGGTGGTGTGCTGCTACTGCGACACCCCGACACGGGACTCCAAGATCGTCGATACCTGGACGTCCCCGTGCGATGGCAGTGTTCACAACACCTATGCCTGCCGTGGGTGTGACTCCGCCCGGGGCCGGTGACGGCCGGGGCAGGTCCGCGCCGAGGTGGCCGCGGCGGAGCACCGCGATCTGGCCACCTCGGAAGCCAGGACCGGTAGCCCGCGTGGGCGGGTTTCCCATCGACGTCAGGGTCGGGCCGCGGCCTGCATGCGCCTACGACCGCGCGGCGCAGAAGGCGTCGCCCATGGCCTGATAAGTGTCGGTCTGTCCCTTGGTGGGGGACAGTAGGTGGTATTCGTTGTTCGCGTGGATGACCTGTGTGCTGCCGTCGTCGCTGATCAGCCATTCGCTGAAGTAGCCGAGCACGGCACCGTTGTGCCCCCAGGCCCACGTGCCGCAGGGCGTCTTCATGTGGGCGATGCCCAGCCCCCAGGTCTTGTCCGCACTTCCCGTCGGCACCGTGGTCTTGAGTTCTTTGAGCTGCTCCGGGGCGAGGAGCTTGCCGGTCATGAGTGCCCGCTGGAACGTGGCCATGTCGTCCAGGGTGGAGATGATGGCCCCGGCGGTGCCGCCGATCTGCACGTTGGAGTTGGTGACGTCACGCGTGACGATGTTGAGCGGGTGCACGTAACCGTGCAGGTAGTTCCCCGATATGGAGGAATCGGTGGGGAAATTCGTGTCGTTCAGGTTGAGCGGCTCGATGATGCGCTTCTGGATCTCGTCACGGGGTTCGTTGCCGGTGACTGCCTTGATCACCATGCCGGCCAGGACGTAGTTGGTGTTCGCGTAGCCGAATTTCTCACCTGGTGCGGACTGCGGTGCGTGCTGGCGCAGGGCGATGTTCACCAGCTGCTGCGGCGCCCACGCCTTGTCGGGATCGGTGTTGAGGAAGTAGTCGCTTTGGACCCCGAGGTCAGTGAAGTAATCGGGCAGGCTGGAGGTGTGGTTGAGCAGTTCGCGGATGGTGATCTTCGAGCCGTCGTAGCCGTTGGCGTTGACCGCGTCCGGCAGCCACTTGGCGACCGAGTCGTCCAGCGACAGCTTCCCCTCACCCTCCAACTGGAGAAGCACGGTGGCCGTGAGGACCTTGGTGTTGCTGCCGATCCGGAACTTCGCCTTCGGGTCGGCGTCCGTCTTGGTGCTGACGTTCCCCACGCCCGCGTGCACGTAGTCCGTGGAGTCGCCGCTGCGGATCAGGCCGATCACACCTGGATATCCGTCGGAGACGCCTTTCTCGGCACCGGCCTGGAGGATGCTGGACGGCGTCTCGTCGTCGGCCTGCG